>DKKP01000348.1:0-14680 GCA_002455335.1 Anaerolineales bacterium UBA6663
GGCGGCCCGGGCGGCGATCGGCCCGAGGGCGCCCAGCCCGGCGGCGGCATGGCGCCGCGCGATCTGGAAAACCCCATGTGGGTGGCCGCCACGCTGACGTTCAACGGCCAGACCTGGACCCACATCGGCGTTCGCTTCAAGGGCAACTCGTCGCTCCGCAGCGCCTGGTCGAGTGGCGAGCTCAAGCTCCCGCTCAAGCTCGATTTCGATCAATTCGAAGACGATTTCCCCGAGATCGAAGACCAGCGCTTCTATGGGTTCAAACAACTCTCGTTGGCCAATGGGTTCAGCGACGCGACCTTCATGCGCGAGGTCGTCGGGTATGAGTTGCTCGAGGAGGCCGGCCTGGCCACCGCCGAAACCGCGTACTACAACGTCGTGCTCGACTATGGCGAGGGCCAGGTCGATCTTGGCGTGTACGTCGGCATCGAGGTCGTCGACGATACAGTCATTGAGCGCGTCTATGGCTCGGACGACGGCAACATCTATGAGGCCGAAGGCCCGGCGGCCAGCCTCGAGGCCGACCAGGCTTCGGGTATCAGCACGACCTTTCAGAAGGAGAACAACGAGGACGATTCCGACTGGAGCGATATCGAGGCCCTGGTCGCCGCGTTGAACAGTACGACGCGCACGACAGATCCCGCCGCCTGGCGCGCCGGGCTGGAAGCCGTCTTCAACGTCGACACGTTCCTCGACTGGTTGGCGGTTCGTACAGTCGTCCAGCATTGGGACTCTTACGGTCAGATGGCGCACAACTACTACCTGTATCACAACCCCGAGACCGGGCAGCTCGACTTCATCTCGTGGGATCACAACATGATCCTGGGGTCTGGCCCGGGCGGCGGCGGTGGTCGGCGGGGCGGCATGGGCGCCGCGACAAGCTTCGACCTGGCCGAGGTCGGGGCGGGCTGGCCCCTGATCCGCTATCTGCTCGATGACCCAGAGTATCAGGCGCAGTATCAGGCTGACCTCGAGGCGTTCGGCGCGATCTTCGACGCCGAGGCGCTGACCGCCCGCTATCGAGAGTTGGCCGAGATCCTGGAGCCGACGATCGCCCGAACCGGCGATGCGGCGGCCTTTGAGAGCGCCGTCGAGAGCCTGATTCAGACCACGGAGACTCGGGATGCCGCGTTGGACGAGTACCTGGCGACGGTGAGCCGATGACGTTTGACGGGTCACAGATCGCATCGGGATGCTATAGTGGGCGTTGTTGCAGCCCCGGGCGTCCTTCCGCGACCAACCAGCCCGTCATCGAATTCGGCTCAACCCAGGTGATATGACACACGAACACCCTCCGAGTCGTTATCGGTGGCTCATCCTTTCGCTCGCGACTGTGACGAACGCGGTCGTGGTGGCTGCGCCCATGATGGCGCTGTCTGTCCTGTTCAACGAGATCAAGAGTGACCTCAATCTGAGCCTCGTCGAGGTTGGCGCGCTGTGGAGCATCGCGGCTTTGCCGGGCATCCTCACCAGCTTGCTGGGCGGTGCGCTGGGTGATCGCTTTGGCCCGAAGCGCCTGCTCGTGATCGTCTGTGTGACCGCCGGCATCTTTGGTGCGCTGCGCGGCTTTGCCTTCGACTTTGCTTCGCTGCTGACGCTCAACCTGATCGTAGGGGGGCTCACGACCCTTGTGCCCATGAGCGGTTTCAAGGCCTGTGGGATGTGGTTCCCGCCCCGCCAGCTTGGGTTGGCCAATGGCATCCTGTCGATCGGCATGGCCGGAGGTTTCCTCATCGGCTCGCTGGTCAGCGCGACCTGGCTGTCGCCTCTGTTGGGCGGCTGGCGCAATGTCTTGATCTTCTACGGCGTGTTGGGGGTCTTGCTTGTGATCCCGTGGCTGTTCACCCGAGCGGCCCCGCCGCAGGCCGTACTCCCGGCCGATGTCGCGCGACCTGTGGCGCCGCCGATGCGTGAGGCCCTGATGGCGGTGGGCCGGCTGCGTTCGATCTGGCTGCTTGGCTTTGTGCTTTTCGGCCTGTCGGGCTGCATCCAGGCGGCGCTCGGCTATCTGCCGCTCTTTCTGCGCAATGGCGGCTGGGCGCCCGCGACAGCCGATAGCGCGCTTGCGTTGTTCCACACCGTCAGCCTCGTGTTTACGCTGCCGATCGCGCTTGGGTCTGATCGGCTTGGGTCGCGTAAGCGCGTGCTTGTGGCGGCGATGGTGGCCATGGTGCTTGGGATCGGCGCGATCGGCCTGGTCTCCGGCCCGGCCGTCTGGGGCGCGGTCGTGCTCGCCGGTTTCGTGCGCGACGGCTTCATGGCGATCTTCATGACGGCTGTGGTGGAGGTCGAGGGTGTGGGCCCGCGTTTCGCGGGCACGGCGACCGGGTTCGTCATCCTCTTCTCGAGCATCGGCAATCTGCTGGCGCCGCCGATCGGCAACAGCCTGGCCGAGTACGGGCCGGGCCTGCCCTTCCTGTTTTGGGCCGGGTTGGCCGCGGTCGCGCTGGCTATCCTGACGATGGTCCCCGAAGGCCGTCGGCCCGATGAAGTGGTCGCGCTGGCTGAGCCGGCCTGATCCGCCCGGCGCATGAGGAAAACGAAGGGCCGTCCGCTCAAAGCGGGCGGCCCTTTTTGAGTCGCACGCCGGAGCGGCGGTCAGGCGCCGTATCTGGCGTTGAGGGTGTGCGCGGCTGCCGACGCGGCAACCGCCGCGTACGTCACGCCACCGACCCGGCGCTCGCTGGTCGTAGCAACGACACCGTCGACCGTGACCTCAGCCAGGGCGAGTCCTCCGTGAACGCGCGGGAGAAGCACCTCGAGCAGCTCGGCGCTGGTCTGTTCGTTCGTCAGCCTGAGGCCTAGAACCCCTTGCGCCCTGTCCCAGGTGACCCCGGTCATGCGCGCCGTGTGACGCGCCTCGACAAAGCTAAGCCAGTGGACGGCCGACCAGATCGGAAAGCCGTGAAGCACAGCTTCCTCGAGCATCGCGCGCATGAAGAGCTCGGCGCGATCGCGGTACTTGGGCTCGGTCGCAAACGGGTCGACGTGGAACTGCGCGACAAGCGCGCTGGGATAGCGTTCGGCTGCCACACGCACGGCCTGCCGCGCGATCTCGGCGGCCTGCTCGGCCGGCAGAAGGGCCACGCCGCCGACCTCGGCGCCCCAGGCGAGCTCGAGCATGTGGTCGTCGGCGATCTCGGTGAGTTGCTGATAGATGTTGAGCAGCCGGCCCTCGTCGTCGATGAAGCGCATCGGTAACCCGCTGCCGGTCAGGTAGCCAAAGGCCCACTCGCCTGTCGGGCGCTTGAACAGCGGCCCCCAGTGGTAGTAGTCGAGGTTGAGCCGGATGCCGTAGCTGGCCTGCACCCGGGCCGTCTCCACCCAGCCCGTCCAGGCGATGCGGTGCGTGCGCGTCGTGGGCGGCACTGGCCCGTAGCCCTGGCCCGTGAACTGCTGCCAGTAATGCGCCCAGCTCGGCTCGAGGCCTTCGATCGGGCTTGTCTCGTCGACAAAGGGGTGCAACGCAAATTCGTGGCCGCGGCCGCGCCAGGCCTTGACGAAAAACGGGGGCGGCGATTGGAACCGGTCGATCGCCATCTCGCCGAGCCACGGGAAGGGCGCAGCCAGATAGCTGGCACGGCGCAACGCGCGTGAGATCCGGCGGATCTCCTGCGGTGTGTAATAGACCGTGAACTCGCCGCCGTATTCCTCCACGAGGCTCAGGATGGCTTCAGTCGCATCGTGTGGGCTGGCATGATCATCGCCTGTCGCGATCAGCATCCCCGGTGCGCCCGCCGGGAAGTACCACAATCTTGGGAGCGGGCGTCTGGCCTGCTGCAAGCCATTCAGCACATTGGCGAACAGGCGCTGCAGCTCATCGGCTTGCGGGACGGGCAGGCGATCGAGGTCGATCCAGTCGACGAACATATTCACGGCCCGGATGCCGCTCCACGGTTGCGGGTTGTGGCGGAGCGCCGGGTTGCCCTGGCGCAGGTACGCGATGCAGCGCGCGAGGTCGAAGGCCCACAACACGGCCAGGCCGGCGCCATAGGTGTTGATCGACAGTCCGATCGAGCGCCGCTCGTTGCCCGTGCGATCCGTCAGCCAGCCGAGCACGACCGCGTTGTCGGGGTCATAGCGATCAGCCGTACCATGAAATTGCAGCGGCTCGGGCGTGATCCCGGCGGTCAGCGCGTGCGACGCGTCGATCACGAAGGCGCCCTCGGCTTCTTCACCGTCGAGCGCATCGACGCCGAAGACAGCGCGCAATCGCTTATCTGGTCGCAGGCCCACGAGGCGCCCGCCCTCGGAGACAAAGGCCGCGATCAGTTCGGCCTGCGCGTCGGTCAGGGGCCCCTCTGCCAGGATAACGGTGTCGCTTGCGGCGAGCATCTCCGACGTGAGCGCAGAGGCGCGACAGGTTTCGAACGCGACGAGACCTTCGGTGCGCAGGATCTCGCCCAGCAGGGCGGCGAAAGGATTGTCGCCGTCTTCGGGCGCGACGACGAGCAGCGGTGTGGACGTTGGCGCCGTGATCTCTGCGGGGCACGAGGCGTAGGGCGACAGCAGGGGGAGCGATTCACCCTCGGCTTCGGCCCATTCATAGGCGCCTAGAGCCAATGGCGCGATCGCCAGACCGCCGGCTCCGGCCAGCTTGAGAAATCTGCGTCGAGAGAGTTTTGGGCGCTTCATAAATAAACGGCTCTGATCTCCCGAGACTCCCGACGACCTGAGTAAATGCAACAGTAGTCCGGCAGCCTGTGCCCCATTGTGCCTCAGGTCGCGGGCAGTTGGCGACGAGATGCCGCGGGTATTACCGGTCTGGGATACAAGGTTCGTGCCGCGATGACGAACGTCGATCGGGTGCGGAGTTGAGGCCGATGTATGGAATGTGTGGCGGGGCCGGATGTGCCCGTGAGGGCGAAACAACGGAAGGGGCCCTTGACTGGCCCCTTCCGTGTCTGAATGAGCGGCGAGGAGACGCTGCGCAGAGCGGCGTCATTCGAAGGCGGACGAGTGCCTAAGCGGCGTCATACGCTTGCCTCAGCCAGGTCAGCAGCTCCTTGTCGATCTGGCCGGCGGCCGTGATGCGCACCCGGTGCGTGACCATGGCATTCCACGAGCCGGCGGCTTCAAAACGCTCCGTGGGCGCGACGCCCTTGAGCTTGATGCCGACGTCGAGCCGCTCGGCCGATGAGACCTGCACGATCCCGAACTTCTTCACCCCGCGAACAAGGTTGATATAGGTTCGATTGGGCGCGAGTTCGACATCGCCGCCGAACTTCACGAGCCGGGCGGCCAGTGCGTCGTATGGCTTGCGCCAGACCGCCTTGCCGCCGGCAAAGTGGGCTGCGATGGGGTCTTCGGTCGCTGCGGGCCGGGGTGCATTCGCCGACTTGATCACGGCCACAAGGGCGTTGGCGTGGCCATGCCCCAGCCCGAACTCGCTCTTGAGCCAGGCGACCAGCTCGCCGTGCTGGGTCAGGCCCTTCTTCTTCGCCAGCGCCTGAAAGTCTTTGGGCGACTTGCCGGTCTTGGCCTGGATCGTATCGAGGTACGACTGGAAGATCTTGCGGTCACGGTCGGTCTTTTCGGACATCTGTGCCCCTTGCTGGGAATGGCGAGAAGAGCCAACGATCCAGATCCGGCGGCGCGCCGTGGATCGCTGGCCGGCTAGCCATCCTCATTCGTTGTTCAAAGCAGCCGCGGCCTTCACCAACGCCTTGAGTCGGGCGGCGTTGAGCCTGTCGCCCGGATGGATGTCGATCGACCGCATGACCTTCGAGTCGAGCCCGGCGTTGAACATCCCGTCAGGATCGGACAACGACGCGCCCTTGAAGAAGTTGATTTTGACGTACTGCTTCATGGCGCTCGCGGCCACGACATTGCCGTTGCGGGCCCAGACCGGGGCGTTCCATTTCCAGGTCTCGACCATACCCGGGACGGCCGCGAGCACAATCGTGCGGATCTGAGCCAGCGCCGTGCCGCGCCAATCGCCCAGGCTTGCGAGATAGGCGTCGATGGCCCTGACGTCGGCGGCTTTTGAACCGGCCTGCGCCGGCTCAGGATCCGATGGTTTCCTTGTCGCCCGGGCGGGCGCTGTTTTCTTTGTCGCCGGGGCTGAGCCCTTGAAGGCAAGCCCATTGGCCTTCAGTACAGGCTTTAGGATCGTGATGGCCTTGGGGCCGAAACCGTGCAACGCGAGGAGTTCGGCCTCGGTGCGCTTCGCGAGTTGTGCCAGCGTCTTGATCCCGGCGGCGGCCAGGGCCCGATGAGCGGGCTGACTGATCTTGAGCGTGGTCAGGTCGGTCTTGGGTGAGGGTCGGATCGTAGGCATGGACACTGTCTTCTCATGGAGTCGGAGCGCTGTCAACTCCCGGTTGTCGCTAAACGACCCGCTCGCCAGAATCCGTCACGGTAATAGGCGTTGTCGACGTGCGGCACCACGACAGTCTGCGTCAGGCTCAGGCCCTCCCAGATGAGCTCGGGGGCTGCGGCCGGGTCGCCGCCTTGACCGCGACACGAGCAGCCCGGGTGGTCGACTGGCGCTGGCGAAAACGAACGCCCGTGGACCGAGACGTCGTGGTACACTTAACAGGTTAATTTCTGCAAGCTCAGCAGTCCTGGTGTGTCTTTCCGTTGAGTGTGTCCTCCGCGTGATGTCCCTTTGACTTCTGAAGATAGGACAGTTGTGAGTTTCAAATCGTTTAACCTCGATGCCCGTCTGATGACGAGTATCGCCCGCGCCAGCTATACAGAGCCGACGCCTATTCAGAAGGCCGCCATCCCTGTGGCGCTATCGGGACGTGACCTGATCGGCACAGCCCAGACCGGAACCGGCAAGACCGCCGCCTTCGTCCTGCCGATGATCACCCGGCTGGAGAAGGGCCGCGCCCGCGCCCGCATGCCGCGCACCCTGATCCTCGAGCCGACGCGCGAGCTCGCCGCGCAGGTCGAGGAGAACTTCGTCAAATACGGCAAGAATCACAAGCTCAACGTCGCGCTGCTGATCGGCGGCGTGTCGTTCGACGAGCAGGACAGGAAACTGGAGCGCGGCGCCGACGTGCTCATCGCCACGCCGGGCCGTCTCCTCGACCACCGCGAGCGCGGCAAGCTCCTGCTCAACGGCGTCGAGATCCTCGTCATCGACGAGGCGGANNATGCTGGACATGGGCTTCATCCCCGACATCGAGCGCATCTGCGAGATGATCCCCTTCACCCGCCAGACGCTCTTCTTCTCGGCCACCATGCCGCCCGAGATCACCAAGCTGACGGAAAAATTCCTCCACGCGCCGGTTCGCGTCGAGGTCGCCAAGGCCGCCTCGACGGCCTCCAGCATAACCCAGCGGCTGGTCAAGTCGGGCCCGAAGCCCTGGGACAAGCGCGACGTGCTGCGCCGGCTGATGCGCGAAGAGGACGCCGGCCTCAAGAACGCGATCATCTTCTGCAACCGCAAGGTGGAAGTGTCGGAACTGTTCCGCTCGCTGCTCAAGTACGACTTCAACGTCGGCGCGCTGCACGGCGACATGGACCAGCGCGCCCGCATGGCGATGCTGGCGAACTTCCGCGATGGCAAGCTGAAGCTGCTCGTGGCGTCCGACGTCGCGGCGCGCGGCCTCGACATTCCCGATGTCAGCCACGTCTTCAACTACGACGTGCCCATCCACGCCGAGGACTATGTCCACCGCATCGGCCGCACGGGCCGCGCCGGAAGAACGGGCGAAGCCTTTACGCTCGTCGCCTCCATGGACAAGAAATCGCTCGACGCCATTGAAAAGCTGATTGGTCAGAAGATCGAATGGCAGGGCGGCGATCTCCCCGCCGCCGAAGTAGAGGCTGCGGACGCGGACGAGCCTCGTAATGCCGAAAGGCGCGACGACAAGCGTCGCGGCCGCAGAGGCGGCAGAGGACGCCGCCCAGAGAAGCAGGCCGCTGCCCCGGCAGCCGAAACAGCAGAGCCGCAGTCACAACCGGTCGCTGCCCCGAAACCCTCCCGTCCCGCTCCCAAGGAGCGTCCGAAGCGCGAAGGCGGTATCTCGGACGACGCCGCGCAGTTGCCCGCATTTCTCCTGCGGCCGGTCGCGCTCAAACGCCGGGAAACCGCGAGCTAGCTTCAGCACCAACGAGTTCCATCGGTGGCACGGTTTACCTGCCGTTCACCAATGGAACTTAAGGTACCGCCATACGGTCGCAAGGACTGCGGCCGCAGGGCGCGCTGCCGCATGCCGGAGCGCGAAAGGCGTATGAAGAACGATCCGGACTTCGAACGGACGACCGGCCTTGCCGATTCCGCATTAGAGCGCATTAAGGCTCTTGGCGTTTGCGCCTCCCCCCACAATTTCGAAATCTGGTACACCTACGGCTCCGGCCAGAACGCTGCGCTCAATACCGCGATCAACAACATGTTGAATCAGCAGGGCACGCTTACCCAGACGCAGCACGAAGAAATCTATCTCAAGTATTTCTCGGCAGCCGAGATCGGCGAGCGGATCGACAAGGTCGGCACCCAGATGGCCGGCGAGATCGAGCAGGTCATGGCCATGATCAGCGCAGCCATCGGCAGCGCGGACGATTATTCCCGGTCGCTGGCAGGTGCGAGCGCCGGCATGACCCAAGACGCCGACCGCGAGCATGTCCGCATCATCGTGGAATCGTTGATCTTGGCGACCCGCGAAGTTGAAAACAAGAATCACGAGATGCAGCAGCGGCTCACGGACTCCCGGCAGGAGATCCGTCAGCTTCAGGAAAATCTCGAGGTCGTCCGGACCGAATCCCTCACCGATCCTCTGACGACGCTGGCGAACCGCAAGTTCTTCGACAACGCGATCGAGCGGCTGATGCGCGAAGCGAGCGCCACGCACGAGCCGCTCGCCGTCATCCTCACCGATATCGATCACTTCAAGAAATTCAACGACACCTACGGCCATCTTACCGGCGACCAGGTGCTGCGCCTCGTGGCGCAGTCCATGAAGCACAACGTGAAGGGCCAGGACGTCGCGGCGCGTTACGGCGGCGAGGAATTCGCGGTCGTGCTGCCAAAGACCACGCTTGCTTCCGCCGTGACGTTCGCCGACCACATTCGCCGCGCGGTGCAGAGCAAAGAGCTGATGCGCCGCTCGACCGGTGAAACGCTCGGCCGCGTCACGATCTCCCTTGGCGTCTCCACCTGGCGGCCGGGCGACGACGTCGGCTCGCTGATCGGGCGCGCGGATTCCTGCCTCTATGCAGCGAAGGCTGCGGGGCGCAATTGCGTGATTGCAGAGACCGCGCTCGAAACCCGTAGCAAGGTCGCCTAGCGCGGCGTTGTCTTGCTCACGCGGACGTTTCGAGGCCCCTTTTTCGGGGCCTTTTTCGTGCCCGCCTTCCCGGCAGCCGAAGACTTCGGCTTCTTGTTGCCAGCTGCGCGTATCGCTGCGCCATAGGCGTCGCGGGCAAAGGCCGCAAACTCGTCCGCCTCGTCGTAGAGGCGTTCGGGAAGCTTCCAATAAGACAAGGCGATTTCCCGGCCCCGCGCGCGATACAGGAACGGCTCGGAGTTTTCGGCGGCTAACTTCGGGATCGTAAGATCGTCCGCTTTCAGGAACAGTTCTCCATCCTGCTCGAGCGCGAACATCATGCCGTCGGCAAACACGCCATGGCCGCCGAACATGCGGCGGACGCTTACAACACCAAATTGGGAGAAGAGTTCGCGAATGGCTTCGGGATCGTCGAAGGCCACGCGCAGCGCGGCCCTAGTTCACGGCTTCGGGTTTGGCCGGCGTGATCGAAACGGATTCGCCGCAACCGCAAGCCGAGGTCTCGTTCGGGTTCTTGAACACGAACTTCTGGGACATCTTGTCGACCGAGAAATCCATGGTGGTGCCGAGCAGGAACAGAACGGCCTTCGGGTCGATCAGCACCCGCACGCCCTGCGTATCGATCACCTCATCGCCTCGCGCGATCGTATCGGCGAGTTCCATGGTATAGGACATGCCAGCGCAGCCGCCGTTCTTCACGCCGACGCGCACCCCCGCGACCGGCTTGTCCGCGCGCGCGATCAGTTCGCGAACGCGGCTCGCGGCGGCTTCGGTCACGTTCATGACGGCGGGTCTCGGACGCGGTGCGTTCATGGTTCTGCTCTAACACGGTCCTCTTTAGTGAACACTAAGATGGGGTCACCAGAGGTTCAGCGCAACCCGGGCATCCTCGGACATCCGGCTCTGGTCCCACGGCGGATCGAACACGACCTTCACCTTCACCGGCCCCACGCCTTGCACGGAAGAAACGGCATTCTCGACCATTCCGGGCAATTCCACGGCCGCCGGGCAATTCGGCGAGGTCAGCGTCATATCGACGGCAACCTGCCGGTCGTCGGCAATATCGACCTTGTAGATCAGGCCGAGCTCATAAATATCGACCGGAATTTCCGGGTCATAGACAGTCTTCAGGGCGCCGACGATATCGTCGGTCAGACGCGCGAGTTCTTCGGCAGGAATCGCCGACTGGATCGCGGGGGCGTTCGGGGTCGCCTCGGCCGGTTTTGCTTCTTCGCTCATGACTTCTTTCTACACCAAAAGGCGGCGCTTATGCGAACGCCGTTTCAGGCAAACATCTCCTGCGCTTTTAGAAGAGCTTCAGAGAGCGCATCAATCTCGGCGGTCGTATTGTAGAGCGCGAAGGAAGCCCGGCAGGTCGCGGTGCAGCCGAAGCGCTTCAAAAGCGGGATCGCGCAATGCGTCCCCGCGCGGACCGCGACGCCATAGCGATCAATCACGGTCGCCACGTCATGGGGATGGGCATTCGCCATGGCAAAGGAAAGGATGGCGCCCTTCTCTCTGGCTTTGCCGTAAAACTGCAGGCTGTTGATCCGTGACAGCTTTTCCGTCGCATAATCAAGCAGCATCTTTTCGTGTGCGGTGATGTTCGCGTGGCCGAGCGCCTGCACATAGTCGATCGCAGCACCCAGTCCCACGGCCGGGACGATCGCGGGTGTGCCGGCCTCGAACTTGTGCGGCGGCTCGCCGTAGGTGACGGTTTCTTCCGTCACTTCGCGGATCATCTCGCCGCCACCGAGGAACGGCGGCAAACGATCGAGCCACTCCCGCTTGGCGTATAGCGCGCCGATACCCGACGGCCCGTAGAGCTTGTGGCCCGTGAAGACGTAGAAGTCGCAGTCGAGATCCTGCACATCCGGCGTCAGATGAACGGCGCCCTGACTGCCATCGACGAGCACCGGAATGCCGCGCGCATGCGCGATCCGCACGACCTCTTTCACCGGAACGATAGTGCCGAGCGCATTCGACATCTGCGTGATCGCGACGATCTTGGTGCGCTTGGTCAGAAGCTTCTCGAACTCGTCGAGAAGAAAGTTGCCATTCTCATCGACGGGCGCCCACTTGATCACCGCGCCTTTGCGCTCGCGATGATAATGCCAGGGCACAATGTTGGAGTGATGCTCCATGATCGAGAGCACGATCTCGTCGCCCTCGCCGATCTCCGCGAGGCCGAAAGAACTCGCGACAAGGTTCAGCGCTTCGGTCGCGTTCTTCACGAAGATAATTTCGGACGTCGACTTCGCGTTCAGAAATCCGCGCACTTTCTCGCGCGCGCCTTCATAGGCCTCGGTCGCGGCATTCGCGAGAAAATGAAGCCCGCGGTGCACGTTGGCATATTCATGCTCGTAGGCATGACGCATGCGGTCGAGCACCTGGCGCGGCTTCTGCGCGGAGTCCGCGTTGTCGAGATAGACGAGCTTCTTGCCATAGACTTCCTTCGACAGGATCGGGAAGTCCGCGCGCACCTTCTCGATATCGAAGGGAGCGACTTTGGCAGGCGCGTTCACTTTACACTTCTTTCGCCAAGCCACTTGGCCGCGCGCGCCATCACCGATTCCTGAATCTTCTCATTCTGGATCGTCTCGATGGCCTCGCCGAAGAACGACTGGATCAACAGGCTCTCGGCTTCCTTCTTCGGGATGCCGCGGGCACGCAGGTAGAACATGAGATCGTCGTCGAGCGCGCCGGTGGTCGCGCCGTGGGCGCATTGCACGTCGTCCGCGAAAATCTCGAGTTCCGGCTTATTGTCCATCTCTGCGTTCTCGCCGAGCAAGAGCGAGGCCGACATCATACGGCCATCGGTCTTCTGCGCGTCGGGCCGCACGATAATGAGCCCCTGAAAAACGCCGCGGGTTTCATCGTCGAGCACGGTCTTGAACAACTCGCGGCTCTCGCCGCCCGGCAACGCATGATCGACTTCCAGCGTGACGTCGGCATGTTGCTTGCCGCGAAGCAACGTCGCACCCGCGATCAGCGCGCGCGCGTCCTTGCCTGCGTAGGCAAACGGCACGGTGTGCCGGGAGACTGCAGCGCCCGTGGTCAGCGCAAACGAGCGGAAACGGCTCTCCTCGCCGATCGCGCCGATCATCATGGACAGATGGATCGCCTTGTCGCCTTCCGCCTGTACCCGCACGATATCGAGTTCGGCATCGTCGGCGAGCGACAACTGAAGAACGGTATTGGTCTGGTAAGCGACCGCATCCGGGCCGGTGTGCGACTGCACGATGGTCGCCTGCGCCTTTGTACCGACGGTGACGAGCGCGCGGCCGAACACGCTGACCGGCGCCGTCCCGGTTACGACATGGCGAATGTGGATCGGCTTGGCGATCTGCGCGCCGGGCGCAACCTCGATCACGACGCCTTCGTTCAGCGCCGCGGTATTGAGCGCGAAGACTGCGTCATACTTGTTCGGGTTGATCTTCGCGAGGAGTGCCGCCACGTCCGCGCTACGCTTCAACGCATCGCCCAGCGTCCGGATCGAGAGCCCCTTCTCGATCGCCTCGAGATCGGACAGTTCCGCAACGAAAGCACCATTGACGAAGGTGATTTCGCGCGCGCCGATCTTCGCGAGCACGGCTGATTTTTTCGCTTCGGCAATTGCGGCCTTGTCCGCGCCTCGCGCCAGCGGAGGCATCTCGCGGATCAGCGCGCGAAGGTCGGTGTATTTCCATTCTTCGACGCGGCGGTGGGGCAAACCCTTTTCGGTGAAAAGGCGCAAGGCCTTCTCGCGCAATGCGCGAACCGGCTCATTCGCGGGCAGCGCGGACAGCGCATCCGTGTACGCCATTTCGGCGGCCGTTCGCATGATTTTGACTTCAGCGTTCACTTCGAAAATCCTTCAGGCCGCGTTTTCGTAGCCGGCGTAACCCTTGGCTTCGAGTTCATGCGCAAGCTCAGGGCCTCCGGTGCGCACGATGCGGCCCTTTGCCATGACGTGCACGACATCCGGGACGATGTGGTCGAGGAGGCGCTGGTAATGCGTAATGACGAGGAAGCCGCGGTTCTTCGCGCGCAGGCGATTGACGCCATCGGCGACGATCTTGAGCGCGTCGATATCGAGGCCGGAATCGGTCTCGTCGAGCACGCACATTTTCGGCTCGAGCATTGCCATCTGCAGGATTTCGTTGCGCTTCTTCTCGCCGCCGGAGAAGCCGACGTTCACCGGCCGCTTCAGCATGTCCTGATTGATGCTCAGTTCCTTGGCCTTCTCGCGCACGAGGCGTAGAAAATCGGGTGTGGAAAGTTCTTCCTCGCCGCGCTTCTTGCGCACCGCGTTCACCGCCGTGCGCAGGAAGGTCATCGAGGCCACGCCCGGAATCTCGATCGGGTACTGGAACGCGAGGAAAAGCCCCTTGGCCGCGCGCTCGTCGGGCTCAAGCTCAAGCAGGTCTTCGCCTTCCAGCGTCGCCGAGCCACCGGTGACTTCGTAGTCGTCCTTGCCGGCGAGCACATAAGACAGCGTGGATTTGCCGGAACCGTTCGGGCCCATGATCGCGTGGACCTCGCCCGGATTGATGGTGAGGTTCAAGCCGCGAAGGATTTCCTTCTCTTCGACCCGCGCATGGAGATCTTTTACTTCGAGCAACGCCATTTTAGCCCACGCTTCCTTCCAGAGAGATAGCAATCAGTTTCTGCGCTTCGACCGCGAATTCCATCGGCAGATGCTGCAGCACGTCCTTCACGAAGCCGTTGACGACCAGCGCCACCGCTTCTTCCGCGTCGAGACCGCGCTGTCGGCAATAGAACAACATGTCGTCCGAGATCTTCGAGGTGGTCGCCTCGTGTTCGAACACGGCGGACGAATTCTTCGCCTCGATGTAAGGCGTCGTATGCGCACCGCACTTGTCGCCGATCAGCAAAGAGTCGCAGTTCGTAAAGTTGCGCGCGTTGGTCGCCTTGCGATGCGCGGAGACTTGTCCACGATAGGTATTCTGCGAAACACCCGCGGCAATTCCTTTCGAGATGATGCGGCTCGACGTGTTCTTGCCGAGATGGATCATCTTGGTGCCGCTATCGACCTGCTGATAGCCGTTCGAGATCGCGATCGAATAGAACTCGCCCTGCGAGTTGTCGCCGCGCAGGATGCAGCTCGGATATTTCCATGTGATCGCAGAGCCGGTCTCAACCTGCGTCCAGGAAATCTTCGAACCATTGCCCCGGCAGTCGCCGCGCTTGGTCACGAAGTTATAGACGCCGCCCTTGCCTTGCGAGTCGCCCGGATACCAGTTCTGNNTTCTGCACGGTCGAATACTTGATCTCGGCATTATCGAGCGCGACCAGTTCGACCACGGCGGCGTGCAACTGATTCTCGTCACGCGAGGGAGCGGTACAGCCTTCGAGATAGCTTACATAAGCGCCTTCGTCGGCGATGATGAGCGTGCGTTCGAACTGGCCGGTCTGCTTCTCGTTGATGCGGAAATAGG
>DKKP01000348.1:14691-14884 GCA_002455335.1 Anaerolineales bacterium UBA6663
TCCATCGGGCAGCGCACGCCCTTCGGAATATAAACGAACGAACCGTCCGAAAAAACCGCGGAGTTCAGCGTCGCGAAGAAGTTGTCGGTGACGGGGACGACCGAGCCGAGATATTGCTTCACGAGTTCGGGGTGCTCGCGGATCGCCTCCGAAATGGACATGAAGAGGACGCCGGCCTTCTTCAGTTCTTCCT
>DKKP01000213.1:0-6842 GCA_002455335.1 Anaerolineales bacterium UBA6663
CGCAGGCGGGGGACTGTTCGGCCTTCCGGCCGTTGACGCGCCGGCCGAGCCCGCATTACCCGCTGCCGAGCCGCCCGCGCCGATGGCCGACCCGCAGCAGACGATCCTGCACATGCCGCGCCCGGCCATGCCCGAGCAACCGGCGATCCCGGATCTGCCGATCGCGGCCGATCCGAACCAGACCCTGATCGCCACGCCGCGCCCCGCATCGAGCGGCCGCGCGCCCGATATCAAGGCGCGCCTGCTCGCGCTCAACGGCGCCGACAAACCGTACGAAGTCAGCGAGAGCGGCTTCCGCGTGATGATCGCACCCAAGGCGATCACGGGCTATCTGCTCGAGATCAGCTTCGACTTCATCACAGGCAGCGCCCGCTTCACCGAGAGCGGCCCCGTGGACGACGGCCGAATCAAGACCGACGCCCGCGACGTTCTGGAGAGCGGCGGCTGGAGCGTGGAGTAACACATTGGCGATTGGTGATTGGTGATTTGCGATTGCACCCTCAATCACAATCACCAATCGCCAATCGCAAGTAACCAGTGTGCTATACTGACTTATTGAAATATCCTTGACGTCGGGGACTAACGGTTCGGGCGGCCATGCAGAGAGCTGTCGGTCGGTGAGAGACAGCAGGTCGTGAACCCTTCCACCCCAAGGCGCAACGCGCCGACGTCGCCCGCCGAGAGGTGGGCCGGGCACGCCCGTTACAGCGCTTGAGGTCGGCGGTCTTCAGCCCCGACAAAAGCAGGTGGCACCACGAGCGGCTCCTCGTCCTGCACGAGAGAGCCGCTTTTCTATTGCTGATTGTTGATTGAATGCGAATGCGCCAATCAGCAATCAGCAATCACCACTGCAGGAGGCGCTATGCTCGACATCAACCTCATCCGCACCCAGCCCGATCTGGTGAAGCAGTCGCTGCGCGATCGACAGAACTCGGAGATGATCGAGGTCGTCGATCAGGCGCTGGCGCTCGACGGCAGACGCCGCGAGGCGTTGCGCGAGGTCGAGGTGCTCAAGGCCCAGCGCAACACGGTCAGCAAGGAGATCGGGCGCATGAAGGACGCGGCCGAGCGCGAGGCCAAGATCATCGAGCAGCGCACGGTCAACGAGCGGATCGCGGCGCTCGACGCCGATCTACGCACGATCGAGGCCGACCTCGAGGCCGCCGTGTCGGCGCTGCCCAATCTGCCCGACCCGCGCACGCCAATCGGCACGACCGAGGATGACAACGTCGTGCTCCGCACCGTCGGCGAGTTGCCCGTGTTCGATTTCGCCCCGCAGGCGCATTGGGATCTTGGGCCAAGGCTCGGGATCCTGGACTTCGAGCGCGGCACCAAGCTGGCCGGCTCGCGCTTCTACGTGCTCACCGGCGCGGGCGCGCGGCTACAGCGCGCCCTGATCGCGTGGATGCTCGACCTGCACATCCGCCAGGGCTATACCGAAGCCTATCTGCCCTTCATGGTCAAGGGCGACATCGTGTACGCGGCAGGCCAGCTGCCGAAGTTCCGCGACAACCTCTACCGCGACGCTGAAGAGGATTACTGGATGGTGCCGACGGCCGAGGTCCCGCTGACCGGTCTGCACAAGGACGAGATCATCGACGGTGCGACGCTGCCACGGCACTACACGGCCTACACGCCCTGCTTCCGGCGCGAGAAGATCGCGGCCGGGCGCGACGTGCGCGGTATCAAGCGCGGGCATCAGTTCGACAAGGTCGAGATGTACGTGTACTGCAAGCCCGAGGATTCGGATGCCGCGCTCGAGGCGATGCGCGAGCACGCCGAGGCCACGCTGGCCGGTCTGGGGTTGACCTACCGGGTCAAGCAACTCTGCACGGCCGACATCGGGTTTGGCTCGCGCATGACTTACGACCTCGAGGTTTGGGCGCCCGGCTGCAACGAGTGGCTCGAGGTCTCGTCGGTCTCGAACGTCGGCGACTTCCAGGCCCGTCGCGGCAACATCCGCTTCCGCCGCGAGGCCGGCGCCAAGCCCGAGCTCGTGCACACGCTCAATGGCTCGGGCCTCGGCATGCCGCGCACGCTGATCGCCGTGCTCGAGAACTACCAACAGGCCGACGGCAGCGTCGTGATCCCCGAGGCCCTGTTGCCCTGGATGGGTGGTGTGACTGTGCTGAAGGCGTAGTGCGAGGGCGTGAGGCGGGCGCCGGCGCGCCGTCGACCTCGATGACTTGGGCGGGCGTGTGGGCGAGTACCGGCGCACATCCGGCGCCGTTCACGCGGCCGGCACATGCCGCGAAACGCAAGCGCCCATCTTGCGTACAATGTGTTGCGCCATTGACAATGAACGCCTGACGCCTGACACCTTTCATCCATGACCGACCTGACCCTCCTCGGCGAGATCGCGCTCTTGATCGTGACCCTGCTCGTGATGGCCGTCGGGCTGGTCGGTGCTGTGGTGCCGATTCTGCCGGGCAGTTGGCTGATCTGGCTGGCCGCGATCGGTTATGGGCTGGCGCAGGGCGCGCTCGGGCAGGCGTTCTTCGACGGTTGGATCGGCGGGGTCGCGATCGTCGTCCTGACGCTGCTCGCGATCGCCGACCTCGTGCTCGAGTATGTGGTCACGCACTCGATCGCGCATCAGGAGGGCGTCTCGGGCTGGTCGACGGCCGCCAGTATCGTGCTCGGGCTGGTCGGACTGCCCTTCTTCCCGCCGTTCGGGTCGTTGATCGGCGCGGTTGGCGGGTTGTTCCTTGTCGAGTATTTTCGCAAGGGCAAAGACTGGCGCAAGGCGCTGAAGGGCGTAAAGGGCTATGCCAAAGGCGCCGGCTGGGCCGTGGCCGCCGAGGTCGCGCTGTGTCTGGTGATGATCGGCGTCTTCGGGGTCTGGGTGATCCTGGCGTTCATCTTCCCGCAGCCTGCATGAACGCGGCAGATCTGAAGAAANNGGGCCGGGCTTCCACCCGGCCCAGCGCTTTTTGGCGCACTGTGCCTAGAGCGGGATGTCCGACGCCAGATCCTCGGCCGTGGCGTACCAGGCCAGCTTGAAGCGATCGCTTGTCTTGCGCGCCAGCACCGCCAACGTCCCCTCTTTGAACATCACGGGCTGACGACTGAGCCGCATGACGATCTCGCCCAGGTCGGGGTTGTGTGCCACACACATGATCGCGCCGGCATCAGCGTGCTCGATCAGCAAGTCTTGCAACCGATCGGCGTCGAAGCCCGGCGCGAGCGCCGGGTGCGCCCGCAGACCGTCCAGACGGCCCAGTTGTGTGGCCAGGATCTCGGCCGTCATCCGCGCCCGCAACAAGGGGCTGTGCAATACAAGATCGGGGATCAACCGCCGCCGCGCCAACCCGGCCGCCGCAGATTCCATGCGCCGAACGCCCTCGGCGGTCAACGGACGATCGGCGTCGGCCCCCGGCCAGGAAGGCCAGGTGGCGACACCATGCCGGATCAGATAGATCTGAGTAGGCATCAGAGGTTTTCGACTCCTTGAGAGAGACGCGTCAGGGCGTTCTGCAGACGGGCCCGCACAAGGTCATCGACGTCGTGCTCGAGTGCGACACGAAGCGGCCCAACCGCGGGTGGCCCGATCTGAACCAGGGCCGTGACGGCAAGGTCGGCCGTGGCCGGCTCAGCCGTCGCAAGCGCGAAGATCAAGGCCTGGACCCCGTCGACCCGGCGTTGCTCGCCAAGCGCCTTGATCGCAGCGGCGCGTATCTGCGGATCGAGCGCCGTCGCGCCCAGGACGAGGTCCTCCGACATGCGGCCTGTTATTCAGCCGGCGGCGGAACCGGCAGATCTTCGGGACGCGTGTTCATCCACTTTTCGCCGACTTCGACAAGCATGACGGGGATGCCGTCGACGATCGGGTACTTGCGCCCGAGCACCGGCTCGATCAACCAGCAATCCTTGTACAGCTCCAGCCGGCCAGGGTCCTCGCCGGGCTGACGGGTGGCATGCGACACGCAGTAAGGGCAGCGCAAGATCTCGAGCAGATCAGTGTTGATGGACATGTCGACTCCTAGAAGGCGATTTTAACACGACCGCGGGTCGAAGACCGCGGGCAGCAGTGTATGTAAGCACGAGTTGTCAGTTGGTCTGCGGCGCCCAGCCTTGTACACGGATCACGCGGATTTCCACGGATGGCATGGAGTGTTTCTACGCCGGTTCCGTGGCATCCGCCGTGATCCGTGACATCCGTGTATCAGACCCGGCCTGGGCTTTGAGCCGCCTGACAACTCGCGCTCCTGCACACCGGCAAGCGGTCGATCGTCAGGGCCGCAGGCGCTTCGTCAGCGCCCGCCAGATCCGTCGCTGGATCGCATCCAGACACGCCCAGCGGGCGTGCTGCCAGAGACGCCGGGCGCGCCACAGTTCGTCATGGGAGGCGCCGTGCGCGCTGAACAGGGTCGTCTCGTAGAGGTTCGTGATCTGGGTGCTGGCCGTCGTCAGCGTCGGCCAACCGCCCAACAGCGATCGCGTGAGCGCCGCGTGCTCGGCCGGCGTCTGCCCGGGCGCGGCCGACACACCGGCCCAGGCCAGCCAGGTGCACATCTCCCAGTAGAGGTCGATCACGCGCAGTGCGCCGGGTCGCGCCGCGCGGCGCGCGCGCCAGATCAGCCACAGGATCATGACGCCGACAGCGACGATCAGCCCGAGCAGCGTGATCCCCAAACGCGGGCTCGAGGGCCCGACAGGCGCGGCAGCGACATCGGGCGCCGTGGCTTCAGCGCCGGACACGAAATAGGTTCGCTCGGGTTGAGACGGGGTCGGCTCGAACTCAACCCAGCCCGCGCCCTCCAGGAAGACCTCGACCCAGGCGTGCGAATCCGATTCGGTCACGCGCCAGGCGCCGCGGGTCTCATCGTAAGCGCCCATGGCGTAGCCTGTAGCCACGCGAGCGGGCACGGCGTTGGCGCGGAGCAGCACGACCATGGCCGAGGCGAAATGGCTGCAAAAGCCGCGCCGCGCGTCAAAGAGGAAGTCATCGACGACGTCGCGGCCGGCCGGTGCCAGCGGCGCGCCGAGGTCGTAGGGATAGGTCTCGCGCAGATAGCGTTGTATGGCCAGGGCCTTCTCGAGGTCGGTGCCGGCCCCGGCCGTGATCGCGGCAGCCAGGCCGCGCACCCGCTCGGGCAACGAATCGGGCAAGGCGCGATACGGCTCGGCCTCGGGCGATTCCCAGCCCGACGCCAGGGGCTGCAGCCGCCCGACGTCGGAGGGCAGCGAGTCGACCTGATAGAGCGAGTCCCGGCCGACCAGAAGCGCATCCTGCGAGCCCATAGCGACAAGGCCGCCCGCGACCGTCGTCGAGACCGGGCGATTCACGGCGTACAACTCCGCACCGTGTTCGGCGACGATCTCGAAGGTCTGGCGCAACAGCCGGGCGCCGGCCTCCGGCGTGTCGGGCAGCAGCGCCGGGACAGGCGTCACACGCGCCCAGCCCTGACCGGAGTAATCGCCGTAGATCGCGTTCCGCCAGTAGCGAATCGGGATGCCTGCCGAACGGCTCAGCTCGGGCGGCGGCGGAGGCGGGTCGCTGACGCGCACCCACATGATCACACCGGCGCCGTTCGGCAAGGGCGACCCGATGCGCGTGAGATCGGGCGCCCGAGCGAACAGGGCGGCGACATCGGCGCTGGCGGGTTGGCGCACCGTCGAAAAGTACTGGGCGGCCGCTTGTGAAGCCGGGCGTTCGAGAAGGTCTGCCACGGCGCGCCAGCCCTGTGGCGTGCCGACCCAGGGGAGGGCCGTTGCGACGAGCGTCGCGGCGACCACGACCACGAGCGCCGGCGGAACGACATGGTCCCACAGATCCTCAGGTGAATCGATTTGAGCCGCCTCCCAAGTCAACCTCTGGCGTTCCCACTGAACGACAGCGATCAGGCCAAGCAGCGTGGCCGTCGCTCCGACGAGCGCCAGGTCGCCGAGCCCGGCCAGCGCATGGTTGAGCGCCAGCGCGCCGCCGATCGCGCCGGCCGCGGGCCAGACGCTGCGCCGCCGGACGACGGCCCAACCCAACGCAGCCAGGAGTTGCCACAGCAGCACGCTCAGCACGAGATCGAACAGCCGTGTATCAACGATGGGATCGCCCAGGGCCGCTATGACCCACCAGCCTCGTACCGTTTCGCCCAGGGCCCAGAGACGGACGCGCATGAGGTCGAGCGCCCCGCTTGAAAGACCGACCTGCCACGGGACCAGGCCAAAGGCGCGATCAAGGCCGATGGCCAGGCCCACCACGACGCTGTAACCCACGGCGATCGGCCACACCCATCGCGTGAGCCCCAGACACAGGCCACACACGAGCCCCAGCGCCGCGCAGAGCCAAAGCATCTCCGCCCCCGACGTCCAGTCGGCCGAGACGAGGAGGTCACCGGCAAGCCAGGCCGTCAGGCCGGACAGGCCGAGCGCCAGCACCCGGCTGACCCGGATCGGCGGCCAGCGAAGGGTCATCATGGCCAATGCCCTTCCAACTCGCCCTGGCCGCGCGGCGTCTGCTGGGCCACGATCCGGCCCGTCCCAAGCGCCCTGAATTCCCAGCGCCGCAGCGGGCCATAAGCGCCCAGCAAGGGCCGAATCGCCGTCGCAGCGATGGCTTGAGCCGGCCAGCCCAGTTGCTGCAGCGCTTCGACAACGTGCCACGCCGATCGCGCCACGGGGTTTGTCTCCATGAGGATCAGATCGAGCCCGCCGGCGCGGCCAAGCGCGGCCGCGCGCGCCGGCCAATCCGCCGCGACATCGGCGCTGAGCGCGATCACACGCGCCCTGGCCGGCACAACCGACCGCAACTCGGCCAACACTTCGTTGAAGCTGCGCTTCGATGTTTGGATCGGCGCCAGGGCGCGCAGGATCGGCCACAGCTGGCCGCGCCCCTGGCGCGC
>DKKP01000213.1:6863-8689 GCA_002455335.1 Anaerolineales bacterium UBA6663
GACGAACCACGCCTGCCGGCGCGCGCTTGTCGGCCAGTGGATGCGCTGAACCGGATCGCCGGCCGCGTACTCGCGCACGCTGGCGACCTGGGCGCTATCGGCGCGCAGCGGCTGCCGAAGCAGCGCGCGATCGCCCAACCTGGCACGGCGAGGCGTGAGCGACAACTCGGCGCGCGCCAAAGGCGGCACGACCACGACCTCCCGGCGCTGACCAAAGCTGACCCGCGCCTCGAACAGGCCAAACGGGTCTTGCCAGGAGGCCGTCCAGGGGCCAAGCGTGGCGATGCCGCNNCGTCACCGACCTGAAGCGGCGCGTACGTGAGCCGCCGCTCGGCCGTCAGCCCCAGAGCCTGCGCGCGGATCAGCCAGAAAGCGCCCGCGACGGCTGTAAGCAATGAGCCGGCCACGATCGCGGTCGCCGCGCCGGGCCACGCCGCGTACGCCGCCAGCGCCGCGCCAAGCGCCACAAACGGCGCCAGCGTGACGATCCGGATGTGAAGTGTTCTTTCGGGGACGTGCCGCGCGAAGACGACGCGGGCCGCGGCGTGTTCGGCCAGCCGGCGCAAGGCATCCCGAACGGGGGTCACCCACGGGCGCTGCATCGACGGAGGACGAAGAGTGGCTGACGAAGGATTAAGNNTTCAGGGCGTCGCGCCGGCCGGCGGCGCGGGCGGCATATCGGGTGTGCCCGGGCCGTACTGGTAGATCGCGCGCCAGGGCTGGTAGTGCGTGATGATCGGCGCCTCGTTGGCATAGAGCTCAACGCCGTCGCGCACCACGGTGCGGGAGACGATCACGTCGGCGCCGTCGGCCTGATAGTCGACCTGTTTGACCTCGCCCGTCGCGAGCTCGGCGTTCTCCTCGTAGGCCGGCTCGGGCGCCGCGACGACGTTCGACACAGTCGCAGAGCTGACCGTGGTCGTCCGGCCGTCGGAGGTCGAGTAGAACTTCCACTGCAGACGCTGCGCGGCTGGATAGAAATACGTCTCCATCAACAGCCAATGCGGTGAGTCGTTGACGAACTTGAAATCGACAAGCGGCGTGTACACGGCCGCGTCGAGCCCGGGGCCGCTCCACGAGGTCGTCGCCTGCTCGTAGTAACCGACGCGATAGGCGTGGGCGTTGCGCTCGACGACCGGGAAGCCGCCGAAGTACACGGCGCGAAAGAGCGTGGTGCTCACCTGACAGACGCCGCCGCCGATGCCGCGGATGGTGCGTCCGCCGTAGATGATCAGAGCCTCGGCGAAGCCGCTGTCGAGGCTGATATCGCCGATGTTCTCGGCAAACGAGAAGGTCGCGCCAGGCGGCACAAGCAGGCCATGAAAGCGTTCGGCGGCCGCCTTGATGTTCTGCATGCGCTCGGCCGTCGAGCCCTTGAACGACGTGTACTGATCGCTGACCACCTCGACGATGCCAAGCTCGGCGCCGGTGGCCGTGTCGGGCACCTGCGGCGGCGTGACGACGAAGGCCAGCGGCACGTTATGCTTGCCCTCGACAAGCGCCATGTTGATCGCCGCGATCGTGGCATCGATGTCGAGAACGCGCGCATCCTGCGACGGCGCGATCGGCTCGAGTTGACGCGTGTCGTCGTTGAACACGAAGCGCGCGTTGTGGCCCTGGCGCGCTAGAGGCTCGGCCAGCGGCGTCAGCACCTGGCGGAGCGCCTCGGGGTCGAGCCCAACCTCGAAGCGCGCGCCGCTGCCCTCCTCGACCCGGTTGATGCGCAGCATGGCCGCGAGTTGCTCGGGCGCCAGCGTCGTCGGATCCGCCGGGTCGCCCTCGAGCGGGGCCGCGATGGTCAGCGTCAGGGGCTGGCTCAGGATCTC
>DKKP01000315.1 GCA_002455335.1 Anaerolineales bacterium UBA6663
AGGTCGGCGCGGGCCGCGGCCGCCAGATCTTCACGCACCTGCGAATCATCAGCCCGACGCAGGGCCTCGGTGGCCGCCAGCGCACGCAGGAGGTATCGATCGCCCTGGGTCGGATCAAGCGCCACGGCCACCGCGGCATCTTCGAGCGCGGCCTCGACGGTGAGGCCGACTGGCTCAGCCTCGTACGTCGCGATCAGGGCGCCGACATCGGCTTGGGCCAACAGCGCGTAGGCTTCGGCCTGCCCGGGCGCCACAGCGACCACAGGCAGCAACGCGGCCCGGGCCTCGAGGTAGCGGCCCTGCTGCACAAGGATCCGCCCCGCAGCCAGCGCCGGTTCGATGACGGTCGGCCCAACAGCCGGTGCGATCACCACATCGTCGGGTGCCGGGGTCGGGGCCGTGATGTCAACGCCCGACGGCGGGGCCGTCGGGGTGGCTGTGGGCTCGCTTGCAACGCTGTCTGGTGTGAACGCTGTTTGCGTCGCCGCCGGGGATTGTGCGACAGTCGGGCCGACGTTGCCCAGCTGCCAGATCACGAACGCGGCCGGGGCGCCGCAGCACAGCGCCATCGCCCAGATGCCAAGCAGGCCGATCGCGATGGCCTTGCCCGTGGAGAGGCGCGGTCCGCGTTTGCGACGCTTCGCGGAAGGCCCGGCGGCGGCCGACTTCTGCGGCGCGACCGGGCTCTTGGGCGGGGTCGGCTTCGACAATGTGGAGGGAGGCGATTGACGCGTCAGCCCAGGGGCGGGTGTTGCGGGCGGCTGGCTCATCGCCGTTGCGGAGACACCCAGGCTCTGGCGAAATCGATCGAGCTCGCTCGGCGGGGGCGGCGGCGCGGCCGGCGCGGCTTTGGGAAGTTCAGGCGCACGGCCTTCCTTCAGCGCAGCAAGGTATTCGCGGGCCTGCGCGTGTTTCGGATCCAGAGTCAGCACACGCTGAAAACATTCTTCGGCGTCCGCGGCATCCTCGACGACAAGGCCAAGCCATAGCCAGCCTTCGATCGAGCGCGGGAACTCCTGAACCACAGCCTGCAGCGCGGCCAGGGCATAGGTGTGCTCACCCGCTTTGGCTGCGGCGATCGCTTCACTCAGCTGTTCGCGCTCATCGGCCATCGTGATCCCTCCTGGTCCGCGACCCACGCGCGGGAAGACGACACGCCGGTTCTGTCGGAGACAGCCGGGGGCTCGTCTTATGGAAGGATAGCGAGCCGGGCGGGCGCCCGGGGGAAGGGTTCGTCGAGGATGGTTGGGGCGGATCCGGCTACTCTTCGGAAGCGAGCGCCTGAGCCGGATCGACCTGTACGCGCGGACCCGGGGCGGCGTTGCGCCAGTCTTCGAACGCCGGGTTGACGATCACGGGCAGACCCCAGGTCTCGACCTGCGCGGTTGCGAAGCGCCCGGTCTTGTTGATCCCCTCGAGGAAATCCGCCAGCACAGCCGGCTGCATAAAGGCCACGGCCTTGACCAACGACGTAAACGCGGCAAGCGCCGGCCGGCCGGTGGCCGGGTCGATCAGGGTGGCGGCCTCCCACACACGTCGCTCGCCAGGCTCGAACCGCCAGGTCGGCTTGTTCGGGGTCTGACGGATGAGCAGGACCAGGGCTGCGTAGGCGGGCGCCGCGCCTGCCGCGACCGCGGTCAGGCGGGCCAACCCGGTATCGAGCGGGGCGCGCTCACCCCGGCACAGCCAGCGGCCATCGGGCAAGGCCTCGACCAGACAGTGGATGAAGCCCGAGGCCTGCAAGGCCGCAAGCCGGGCTGCGCCCTCGGCGGGGTCTTCAGCTAGATCCGCCAGTGTGACGATCAGACGACCGCCGGGCCGCAGGCGCTCACGGAGCTCGACAAGTTGTTTGGGCCAGTGGGTGGCGCAGACAGCATCGACGGAGAAGGCATCCGCCGCGGCCAGCGCGACGCGTTCCGGGTCACAGGCGGCTGCGGCCTGAGGGTCGAGCGCCAACACGACCGGGAGCGCCGCGCTGGGCGGCAGATGCTTCGCGAACATGCGCTCGCGATGAGGCTTACTTGGCGGCCTTGCGGATCAGCTGGACCAGTTCCTCCCATTCCTCCTTGAAGAGGTGCAGGGTGACGTTGCCCAGCTCGAGGTTGTACGTGACTTCTTCGCCGTCGTCGGCGCGCCAGATCGCGTAGCTATCGGTCTCGGCCAACACCTCGGTGTTGACTTCTTCGTCGTGGTGATGATTCTCGGACATGCAGGATCTCCTAAACGCGAATGGTCGACGGCTGAGGCCGTCAGCGCCATTATCCGCGAAAACGCCACCGTTTGCAGGGAGGAATTTAACCGCGAAGACGCATAGCGCGCGAAGCAGGTTTGAGCTTTACGCGTTTTGCGTCTTCGCGGCACGCTGCGTTCATTCCGAGTCGAACGCGGCCAGCACTTTCTCGAGCGCCAATAGGCTCGCGCCGGCATACGCCTGATCGTCGAGGCCGGGCACCGTGTACTGGCGCGAGAACGCGTTGTTGACGAATTCCTGGCCCGTCAGCACGGGATGGAGCGCGGCTCGCACAGCGGCCCGCCGGGCCGCATCCCAACCGCGGACCTGACGGGTCCAGAACACGGTGTACGAGAAGTCGATGCGCTCAGGATCCATCGGGCTCCCGGGGCGGCGGTGGCGGGATCGCGCGGCGCCGCTCGAAAAGGGCACGCAGCTGCGCCGGCACCGTCAGGCCACGACGTGTGGCGGGTGGCGGGGGCGGCGGTTTCTCGGGGAACGGGTCGAGGTCGAAGAGCTTGGCGTAGATATAGCCGCCAAACAGCCCGACCGTTGCCAGCAGCGGCGCCGCAAGCAGGATGCCGACGAAGCCGAGCAACTGGGCCATCAACAGCGCGCCGACCAGGATCGTGGCCGGATGCAACCCCAGGTTCTGGCCCATGATGCGCGGGTAGAAGACATTGCCCTGGATCTGCTGCAGCACGATGTACAGCACAAGGATCACGATCGCGTATGTCAGCTGATTCAAACCATAGATGTTGCCGCCCTGAAAGAACGCGATCAACACACCGGTCAGGGCCGCCAGGGTCGGGCCGATGTAAGGGATGAACTCCAGCAGGAACGAGACGATCCCCAGAGCCGGGCCGAACTGCACGCCAGCCGCGGTCATCCCGACCGAGACCATGACGCCGATGACGAGCGCCAGGGTCACCTGGCCGCGCAGATAAGCGTTCCAGATTGGGCCGAGGTCGCGCGCCAACCGGCGCACATCGCTGCCGTAACCGGGCGGCAGCGCGCGTTCCAGGCTCGGCAGGATCCGGGGGAAGTCGATCATGATGTAGAACGACACGAGCAGCACGAAGGCCAGCCAGGCCACGGCGCTGGCCGTCCCAGAGGCGAAGTTTGTGGCGAACGCGCCGGTCTGCCCGAGCACGGGCTGGATCGCGCTGAGGATCTGTTGCGCGATCGGCAGCAGGTTCGAGTCGCGAAGCGTGAACGTGAAGCCCGCGATCTCGTAAGTCGCGTTGAAGGCAGCCACCAGCGCGCCGGGCAGATCGCGGCTGATATCGATCAGGAAGATGATCAGGCCCTCGATCTGGCGCTCGATCGCGAACCCGGCCCCAGCGACGACGCCGACCATGATGACGACCAACAGACCATAGGTCAGGCCCACGGCGGCGCCCCAGCTGCCGATGCGTTTGGCAAACCAGCCGACCAGCGGACTCAGAAGATAGGTGAGGATGAAGCAGGCCAGCACCGGCCCGATCAGGTTGTTGAAGTACACCACAAGGCCGCCGATCACGGCCAGAGTCGCCAGCGCCACAAGGAACTTTGTGGGTGTGTTCCACTTCGGGGATTCGGGTTGCTCGAGCATCACTTCATTTTAGCGTAACGCTGTTGCGGGGCCCAAGCGACGAGATCCTGGCGATTTGGCCGAGGTTTCCACCGCAAGGATGCG
Organism: Anaerolineales bacterium UBA6663; assembly: GCA_002455335.1. Lineage (GTDB taxonomy): Bacteria > Chloroflexota > Anaerolineae > Anaerolineales > UBA6663 > UBA6663. Next base: position 3,909 of record DKKP01000315.1, read on the forward strand.
AAGCGCGCAAAGCGGTTTTGGGATAATCTCCAAAGGCTTCGCGTCTTCGCGGTTCGCCCCGCGCCAGCTCTGGAGAGGGCAGTATGGGCAAAGTCGTCTTCAACATGACCATCTCGATCGATGGCTTCGTTTCCGGCCCGAACGATAACCCCGAAAACGGTCTGGGCGACGGTGGCGAGCGCCTGTTCAACTGGTACTTCGGCGGCGACACCGAGATTCGACCCTCTCAGGGGACGCCGACGTTGAAGGTGTCGGCTCAGAGCGCCGCATTGCTCAATGCCGCCTTCAAGCGCTATGGCGCCGGGATTTGGGGGCGCAAGACCTTCGATATCGCTCACGGCTGGGGCGGGCACCCACCTGGCTCGCCGGCCTTCGTCCTGACGCATGCCGTCCCGACGGAGTGGGTCTATGAGGGCTCGCCCTTCACGTTCGTGTCAGACGGCATCGAGAGCGCGGTCCGGCAGGCTCGCACTGTCGCCGGCGACAACGACGTGGTGCTGTGCACGGCCAGCGTTCTCCAGCAAGCCCTGAACGCCGGCCTCGTCGACGAGCTCCACCTCGATGTCGTGCCGGTGCTGATGGGACAGGGCGTGCGATTGTTCGACCAGCTGCGGGTCACACCGCAGGACCTGGAGATCGTACACGTCATCGCAGCGCCGGGTGTCACGCACCTGTGTTACCGGCTCTTGCGGCGCTAAAGACGAACCTCGAAGACGCAAAAAGGGCGCGAAGATCCTGGCTGGATCCTCGCGCCCTTTGCGCTCTTTGCGGTTCGTTTGGGCTAGCGTCGCC
>DKKP01000300.1 GCA_002455335.1 Anaerolineales bacterium UBA6663
GACATCGGTCGGGTCGGGATCGAGCGGCTGGGTGGCAGGCGTGCGGCCATCGACCGCCGCGATCCGCGCCAGTGCGGCTTCGACCACGGCGCGCGCAGTCAGCGCGCCTGAGCGGACGCGCTCGGCGATGACGTGGGCGGGCAGATCAGGCAAAGAAGTCATGGTAAGTGTTGGGCGATCGGGTCGGCAACGCCGTGAAAGGCTCACAGATCCTGATGCGGGATCTCGGGCACGATGAAGTATCCGTCCTCCGAGTCGGGCCCGCCGGCCAGCAACGCCGCGGCCAGATCGCTCGCTACGGGGTGATCGGCGCGCAGGGCGGCGCGGTTCTCGGCGGGGTAGGGCACGCCACGCGCCGCCGGCGGTATGTCGTCGGCGATGTCGATGCGCTCGAGCTCCTCGACGGCTTTGAGTTGTTGATTGAGCTCGCGTCGGAGGTACTCGGCCTCGTCGGGCGACAGTTCGATCGCGGCCAGTTCGGCCAGGTACTCGAACAGCTCGGGTGTGATGGGTTCGGATGTGGGTGCGTTTCCCTCGACCATGTGACGATTGTACTTGCGGGTTGGGGGGGCGTCAAAAACGGCGCGCCGCCCCCATCCGACGCTCTGCGGATTAAGCCGCCGTTTACGGGGTCGGCTGCGCGCATTCCGTATAATGGTTATGTCGTATCGACAGGTTGAACTATGACGGACTTCGGACTGACACCGGTTGGCAGCCAACCGTCCCCGGAAGAGGCGGGGCCGGAAGCCGACACGTCGCTCGGCGTGTCGAGCGCACGCTCGGCCGAGCTCGCCGATGGGCAGGCCCCCGACATCGTCTTGCACTCGGTCACAACGGCGGTGACGTCGGCAACCGGTGCGCCGCCTGTCGTGCGCGTGGCGCTGGAGGTGCCGCCTGGGGTATCGATCCAGCTTCAGATCGAGGCCCGGTCGGCTGAGGCGCCGACCGTCGTCCGCCACGAGTCGATTCGGATCGACCGCGCCGATCCGCAGACCCCACAGCCAGGCGCAATCGCCCCGAGACCCAGCGCGGCGCCGACTGCACAGGTCGTTCAGCGCCCGAGCGGGATTACGGCGCCAACGCCATCGGCCGCCGCGGCCGAGTCCGCACCCACGCCCTTCGCGAAAACCCCGGCCTTCCGCCTTGTGTCAAACGCCCTGGCGCGACTGCGCGCCGATGCCTGGCCGGCCACGCGGTCCCAAACCTGGATCTTGACCGCGCTGTTCGCGATCTACCTGATCACGCATCTCGCCGCGCTCGACAGATTGCCGATCTTCTTCTTCTCGGACGAGGCGCACAACGCCCTGATGGGTCAGACCGCGATTCGTGAGAGTTTCTCCGACTCGCCGGATGCGTTCCTCCCCGTGTACTTCGAGGTGGCACAACAACGCTACGCGCCCGTGATCTCGGCGTATGTGTTGGGGCAGGCGGCATTGTGGTTCGGGAACAGCGTCGAGGTCGTCCGGGCGACGTCGGTCTTGCTCTCGTCGCTGGCCGTCTTGTTCGTGGCGTTGATCGCGTTGCGGGTCTTCGATGCGCGCTATTGGTGGATCAGCCTCGTGGTCTTCTCACTCTCGCCGGTCTGGATGATCCACAGCCGCACCGGGTTCGAGAACGCGCCGATGGCCGCGTTCTATGCGGGCTTCCTTCTGTTTTACCTGCTCTACCGTGTCAAATCGCCCTGGTACGGCTTTCCGGCCCTGCTGTTCGCCGGCCTGACGTTCTACAGCTACTCGAACTCGCAGGCGATCATGGTCTTGACGGCTTTCCTGCTGGTGGCCGTGGATCTCCGCTATCATCTTGGCCTCGACCGCCGGCTGTTGGCCGGGCTGGCCGCGTTCACGCTCCTCCTGGCTTCGCCCCTGATCACGTTCCAACTCTCGCATCAGGACGCGCTCAGCACGCATCTGCGGGCGGTCAACTCGTATCTATTCGATCCGGGCCTGACGATCGCGCAGAAGGCCGGGATGTACGCGACGCGGTATCTCTATGGGCTCAGTCCGCAATACTGGTTCTGGCCGAACGAGACCGATCTGGTGCGCCATCGTATGCCCGATCAGGCGCAGATCTGGGGCTGGGGATTGCCGTTCTTCGTTCTCGGTGTCTGGGCTGTGTTGCGGCGCTGGAACTCGCCGGCGCATCGGATCGCGCTGTTGGCGGCCCTGACGGCGCCGGCCGGCGCTGCGACGCTCGAGATCGGCGCAAGCCGGATGCTGACGTTCGTGCCTGCCGCCACGATCTTGATCACGCTCGGCGTCGACTGGTTCGTGGCCCGCCTGCCGCGGCTGCAACGCCCGCTGACCGAACGACTCGCTGTCGGGTTGGCCGGCCTGGGCATGGCGGCCTCAGCCTTCTGGATGATCCAGACTGCGCCGTTCTGGTATTCGAACTACGGACTGTATGGGATGCAGTACGGGGCCAAACAGCTCTTCGACGACGTCATCCCGACGTTGCTCAGACAAGACCCCGAAACCCGGATCATGGTGTCGTCGAGTTGGGCCAACGGCACAGATCTGTTCCGCGAGTTCTTCCTCGACGGCGCCGACTACGAGCGGGTCGAGGTGCGCGGGATCGACTGGTATCAGACCCGGGCGCAGGATCTTGACGAAGATTTGCTTTTCATCTCCACAGCCGAGGAGTTCGCTGCGGCTAAGGCAAGCGGAAAGTTCGAGCCGTTCGAGCCCGAGCAGGTCGTCCCATTCCCCGACGGCACTCCGGGGTTCTATGTCTTCAGGGCGCGCTACAGCGCCGAAGCCGAAGCGATCTTCGCCGCCGAGGCCGAGGAACGGCGTCGACCCGAGACCGAAGAGGTGATGATCGCCGGCCAATCGGTCAGCCTGACGCACTCGCGCTTCGACATGGGCGGCGCCGGCTATTTGTTCGATGCCGATGCCTTTACCCTCGTCCGCGGCCTGGAGGCCAATCCGCTCGTCTTCGATCTGGGGTTCGCCGTACCCCGGCCTGTGACTGCGCTGTTGCTGACCACAGGGACGATGGACCGGTTCACGGTGACCGCCCGGGCCTACCCGATCGATGTGGATGTGCCGGTTATCTTCGCGCAGTCGTTTGTCGAGGCCGGCCAGGATCCAACGGTTCGGCTGGATCTGCCGATCGAGTTGGGGCCGCTCGAACGCCTGATCGTCGAACTCCACGATGAGCTGGCCGGGGAGCCCGCCAATATCCATGTGCGGGATCTCATCCTCGAGCCCTGATGTGATACGCTTTCGCGCGTCATGTCACAAGCTCTCTCGTCACGCCCCCGCACGCTGACCCTGCTTGCGTTGTGCCTGTTCGCCGCTTCCCTCTTTCAAGGATTGGGGGTCTGGGCCATCCTGACTCGGTGGGCCGTCGTCAGCGGGCTGCAACTCAGCCTGCCGCCCGGCTATGTGATCCTTAGGAACGGTGTGACCGGATTCGTATTTATGGTCATTGCTTTTGGGCTTTGGGATCGCCGTCGGTGGGCCGCGCTCTTGGCCGGGGTCGGTCTGCCCCTGATCGCGGCGTGGACGCCGCTCGAGCGCGCCTGGTTCGGCCGTTCGGATTTCGCCTCGGTCAACCTGCCGTGGAGCGTGGCTTACAGTGTCGTCTGGGTCGGGCTGGCCCTCTTCGTGATCTATCGCGCCCGACGTGGCTTGCGCTAGGCTTCGGCCGGTATAATCCGTCTCAACTCGTCCGGTATCCACAATCAGGATGGCTCATGGACCCGATCTCCAAACTTCGTGACCTCAAGGAACAGGCCAAGCAGGGCGGCGGCCCAGATCGTGTGGCCGCGCACCATAAGCGGGGACGGCTGACCGCCCGTGAGCGGCTCGACCTGCTCCTGGATCGCGGTTCGTTCCGCGAGCTTGACCCGTTCGTCGTCCATCGGACGACCGATTTCAGCCTCGACAAGCAGAAGTTCCTGGCCGATTCGTGCGTCACGGGGTGGGGCACGATCGAGGGTCGGCTTGTGTACGTCTATTCGCAGGATTTCACGGTCTTCGGCGGTTCGCTTGGCGAGGTGCATGCAGCCAAGATCTGCAAGATCATGGATATGGCCATGAAGGTCGGGGCGCCCGTCATCGGTCTGAACGACTCGGGCGGCGCCCGCATCCAGGAGGGCGTTGTCTCGCTCGGCGGCTATTCGGACATCTTCCTGCGCAACACCCTGGCCTCGGGCGTTGTGCCGCAGCTCTCGGCCATCATGGGCCCAAGCGCGGGCGGCGCCGTTTACTCGCCGGCGCTGACCGACTTCATCTTCATGGTCAAAGACACGTCGTACATGTTTGTCACCGGGCCGGATGTGGTCAAGTCGGTGACGATGGAGGATGTGTCATTCGAGGAGCTGGGCGGCGCAAGCGTCCACGCCGCGCGTTCGGGCGTCTGTCACAAGGTCGCGCAAAACGAATCCGACTGTTTGTATCTGCTGCGCAAGGTGCTCAGCTATCTGCCGCAGAACAACATGGAGGATCCGCCCTTCGTCAAGACGGCCGACGATCCGCTGCGCATGGAGGCCGCGCTCGACACGATCGTGCCCGACAACCCGAACAAGCCGTACGACATCCGCCAGGTCATCAGCTTGATCGTCGACGACGGCGATTTCTTCGAGGTCCACGAGGCGTTCGCGCAAAACGTCGTGGTCGGTTTCGCACGGCTTGGCGGGCATAGCGTGGGCATCGTGGCCAATCAGCCGATGGTGCTCGCCGGCGTGCTCGACATCGACGCCTCGGAGAAGGCCGCGCGTTTCGTACGCTTCTGCGACTGCTTCAACATCCCGTTGATCACGTTCGAAGACGTGCCTGGCTTCATGCCCGGCACCAAGCAGGAGCACGGCGGCATCATTCGCGCGGGCGCCAAGCTGCTCTATGCTTACTGCGAAGCGACCGTGCCCAAGCTGACCGTGATCACGCGCAAGGCCTACGGCGGCGCCTACTGCGTGATGAGTTCCAAGGGGCTGCGCGGCGACCTGCTCTACGCCTGGCCCAACGCCGAGATCGCGGTGATGGGCGCCAANNGCCTGGCCGTCGGCCGAGATCGCTGTGATGGGCCCCGACGGCGCGGTCAGCATCATCTTCCGTAAGGAGCTCGCCGAGGCCGCTGACCCCGCCGCGCGCAAGGCCGAGCTTGTCCAGGAATACCGTGAGAAGTTCGCCAACCCGTACGTCGCCGCGGGGCGGGGCTTCATCGACGACGTGATCGAGCCGCGCGAGACCCGCGCGCGCCTGATCAACGGCCTCGAGATGCTTGAAAATAAGCGCGACAGCAACCCGCAGAAGAAGCACGGCAACATCCCGCTGTAACGAACGCGAAGGGCGGCGCCTGCGCCGCCCTTCGCGTTTCAGTCGCGGTGCTGGCGCAGGAACTCGCGCGCCTTGCTGTGGGTCAGCGTGCGCAGCGCCTTGAGGCGCTCGGACGGGGGGCGGGTCGTGTCCTGGATGAGGCGCGTGTAGCCGGTGGCCGTGTCGACCTCGCTGAGCATGTCCAGGAACTCCGTGGCCCGCGCGCGCATGGCCTGGCCCTCGCTGCGTGCGGTCGGTGTGAGGAACTCGCTGATCACGCTCTGCACGGTGCCGGAACATGAGCGCACGCAATCGTAGAGATCGCGCGGCCCATTGGGAACGTTGTTGACAAGCAGCGTCAGGTTGATCAGGAAGATCTTGATCAAACCGCCGGCGTGCAGCAGATCCTCGCGATACGGCCGCCGCTCGAGGCTACCGACGTAGAGCATGTCGTTGATGTCGGCGTCATGGAAGCTCGCCGCGAGCCGTAGCCCCACGATCCGGTCGGGGCGCGAGATGTCGACAAGCAGACCGGGCGTGATCTCGGGGTCGTTCAGGCTGAGCTCGAAAAGCGTGCGTTTGTAGTAGGCCCCGAACTGATGGCCGATGACCGTGGTCAGCACCTCGGTCTGGTCGTCGCGCGACAGGGCGCTGAAGCCGAGCGCCGGGTCGGCTGTGATGATATACGCGCTGACCAGATGATGCGCCGCGTCGTAGACCGCCGAGTAGGCGTCGACCTCCGGATCCAGCCGGCGCCGCAGGCCGAGCCAGAGCAGGTCGATCTCGTAGTCGCTCAAGCCAAGTAGCGTTTTGGCGCGCTCGCCGAAGGCCAAACGCGCCTGGGTCGGGGTGACGGCGACCGGCAGCAGCGTCGCCAGGTCGTCGCGCGGGATCCACTTCCCTAGATCATGACTGAAGGTGCAGGCATCGAGCAGCAGGCTGTCGCGCCGCGACATCATCACCGGGGCGCCGGGCACCGTCGCTCGGACCAGCTCGTTGTAGAACAGCCAGTGGGCGCGGTTGGAGACGTGCCGCAGGTGGTCGAGCTGCTCGTACTGGTCAGGGCGCACCGAAAGGTAGGCGTTGGCCCGAGCCTGGACAGCCTCGACGAAACCCAACAGGGGATCAGGGGCAACGTCTGTCATCGCGGCGCGATTGTACAGCGTTTCGCCTCCGGGCACAGTTTGGGCCGGTTGAAGGGACTAAAAACGGCGCAAAAGAGGGCCGGTTGGGCCGGGGGGCTCAACCGGCCCTCTTTTGCGCCCTATTTCTTCCGGGCGGAGCGGGCCGCGTAAAGCGCGAGTGAAGCCGCCACCGCGGCGTTGAGCGACTGAACATGCCCGTGCATCGGCAGGTGCAACAGAAAGTCGCAGCGGTCGCGCACCAGTCGACGCAATCCGCTGCCCTCATTGCCGATCACGAGCCCGAGCGCGCGATCGAGATCGACGCGGTCGATCGACTGGCTGTCTGTAGCCAGGTCGAGCCCGGCCAGCCAGACATCCCTGTCGCTCAGTTTGCGCATGGCGTCGACCAGATTCGGCACCTGCGCGACAAGCAGATGCTCGGCGCCGCCGGCGGCCGTGTTGACGACAGTCGGCGTGATCTCGCAGCCGCGCCGTTCCTGGATGACAACGCCGTGCACGCCCATCGCATCCGCTGTCCGCAAAATCGCGCCCACATTCCGCGGATCCTGGATGAGGTCGAGCAGGAGCACGAGCGGCGCCTCGCCCGCGCGCTCGGCCGCGCCAAAGATGTCTTCGAGGTCGGCGTAGGCAAAGGGACCGACCTCGAGCACGAGGTTCTGGTGGCGTTCGCCGTGCACAAGCAAGTTCATGGACTTCTTGTCGGTGTCTTCGATGCGCACACCGCGTTTCTGTGCCTCGCCGATCAGCTCCTGCGCGTCACGCAGATCGGCGTCGCGGGCGACGATCAGGCGGTAGGGGCGTCGGCGCCCGGCGCGCAGGCATTCACGGATGGCGTTTCGTTTGAAGAGTAGATCTCGGGTCATATGGGTCCAGTATAACGCCGCCGCTCAATGATTTTTCGCATGGCCTTAGCCGCCGTCGCGGCGTACCATCAGGCCATGTATTCACTCAGACATCTCGCTGGCCTCCTGATCCTCGTCTCGCTGTGCCTCGTCCCCACGCCGAATGCCCGGGCGGCCGGCGTCCTCACGAACTGCACGGAGGCCGGTCTGCGTTCGGCGATCGCCTCGGGCGGCCTGATCACGTTCGATTGTGGCGGGCCAGTGACGATCACGCTCGCCAGCCCGATCACGTTCACGACGAACACCACCCTTGACGGCGGCGGGCTTGTAACGCTCAGCGGCAACAACGCAACAGGCCTGTTGGTCAGCAACAACAACCTGACGATCACGCTGCGCGGCCTGACGTTGCGCGACGGGCGCAGCGCCGATCAGGGCGCCGGCTTCAAGGTCGGCTTCTATAACACGTTGCTGATCGACGCCGTGACCTTCGTCAACAACGTCTCCACCCGCGACTCGGCCGCGTGCGACGGCGGCGGCGGCCTCTTTATCGGCGGCGGGAGCACGGCCACGATCACGGCCTCGACCTTTACCGGCAACCAGGCCAACAACGGCGGCGCGATCAACAGCCTGCGCACCGACCTGACGCTTCGCAACAGCGCCTTCACCGACAACCAGGCCATCCACACGGCCCGCATCGACGGCTTTGGCGATTGCGGCGGCGGCGGCGCGGTCTACATCGACGGCGCCAACTCGTTTTCGAAGGCCAGCACGCTCCTGCTCCAGGCGAACACCTTCACCAACAACCGCACAAACAACCATGGCGGCGCGATCTTCATCGGCGTCTACGCCAACGAGTTTGTGACCGTCGATTCGAGCACGTTCAGCGGCAATCGCGCGGTCAAAAACACCCGCGGCGAGGCCGGCACGGGCGGCGGCATCTGGTTCGGGCGTGGCAATCCGGGCCAGGCCACGCCACCGCTGACGTTGACCAACCTGTCGTTCATGAGCAACCACGCCGATCATCAGGGCGGGGCGGTGTGGGTCGACGCGTCGGCGAACCTCACGAACGTGACGTTCTACGCCAACGACGCGGTCAACCCGGCGTCGCTGGCGGCCGACGATTGGCGGCGCGGCAATGGCGGCGCGCTGGCCGAGAGCCTGCTGTCAGGCGAGCCGCCGCTCAACCTGGTCAACGTCACGTTCGCCAACAACCACGCCGGTTTCAACGGAGGCGCGATCGCGGGCGACTCGGCGGCGCTTCGCAATGTGGTCTTTAGCGCCAACACGGGCGGCAACCCCTGGGCGATCCAACAGCACTGCACTGGCCCACTCGCCAATCAGGGCGGCACGTTTCAATATCCGAATCGCAACCCCAACCCCAACTACTGGAACGAAACAAACTGCGCCGCGTCGCTGACGATCGCCGATCCACGCCTTGGCGCTCTGACAGCCGATGCGGTTCCCGGGCTGGCGCCGCTGCCGGATAGCCCGGTGCTGAACGCCGGGGTCTCGTGCCCGGCGACCGACCAGCGCGGCCTTCCGCGTCCGCAAGGCCCTGGTTGTGATAGCGGCGCGATCGAGATGGGTTTGAGCGTCAGCCCTACTGTGCTCGGCCCGGGCGACACGACGCTGACGGTGCGTGGGGATGGGTTCACGGCGAGCAGTCAGGTTACCTGGAACGGCCAGACGCGCTCGACCACGTTTGTCAATAGCACCACCTTGCGCGCGACGTTGTTGTCAGCCGATGTCGCATCGCCCGGCACGGCGATCGTCAGCGTGAGCACGGCCGCCGGCCAGAGCCAGACGGTCTTGATCTGGGCCCGGGTGGATCGGTTGTATCTGACGTTGCTTCGCCGCTAGGCGGCCGGCTCAGGGTTCCAGGATCAGGAAGTCGCCGCCAGTGGAGACGCTCAACCGCTGCCCCGTGGCCGGGTCGTACAGCCCGATGCGATAGCGCCGCGCGGCGCCCACCTGATCAAGGGAGTAGACATCACTCAGGTACTCGCCGCTCACCCAGGAAGTGGTCGGCCGCGCGCCGCTCAAAGGCTCTGCGTCGATCTGGCTGAGGATGACATCGTCAGCGCCAAGCGCGTGGACGAACACCGTATAGGCGGTTTGCGGCGTCGCGAGCGCACGCCAGACCAGGGTCAGTCGACCTTCGGAGAGCGTCCAGCCCGTCAACTCTGCCACTTCATCAAATCGCACGCCGGCGGCCTGCGCGAAATCCGGCGGGTCGAAGCGCCGTTCGGGCGCTTCGACCTGAAGTTCCCCGATGGCCACGGCAGGGCCGAGCGCTGCCGCCTCATTCACGAGAGCGATCCGAGCTTCGTAACGTCCGCCCGGCAGGTCGGCGGGCAATCGAAACGCCAGCGGCGCGCGAAGGTCGCACCCGGGCCGCCAGGTCGTCGTCGGGGCGTCGGCGCGCACCGGTGGCATAACCGCCTCAAGGGCGCTTGTGCCGTCTGTCGAGATCAGCGAGACCCGAAGATCGGCCGCGAGGTCAGGCGCCTCGGTTACAGACCAGTAGGCGTTGAAGCGTACGTCTTCGCCGACGCTGGCCGCGTCGGTGACCCAGTCCACGCCGAATAGCCGCACCGGCCCGAAGGTCGCGGCGAGCGGCGTCGTCGGCGCGAGTGTCGGCGCTGTCGGCGGACAGGTCACGTCCACGGCCCCGATGTCTTGTGGGGCTGAGAGTTGAAAGCCGTCGGCTTGCCGATAGATCGCGGCCGTCAGGCGGTAGCGCCCCGGCGGCGTCCCGGGATAGGGCGTCAACGTATGCCGATCTCGCGCGTAATCGCTTAGTTGCCAGCGCGAGGTAGGAAACTCGGCCGGGTGCTGGGAATCCGATTGCCCGAACAGGTTGCCTGCTGTGTCGCGCAGGCTGACCTGCACGCTGTAGTCGGGGCGCTCGGGCTCGAGCGCCCGCCAGTACAGGTCAACGTCCAGGGCCGCGCCGGCGGCGACCTGCTCAGAGCCCAGCCGCGTGCCGATCAGGCGCAGCGCTCCGCTGAATTCGACGCTCTGAGGCGGAACGCCTTCAACGATGTCGCCGCGCAGGCTCGAGCGCGCGAACGGCGTGTCGATCTCGATCGTCGCCTGACGATACGCGACGATGGCCAGGCCCACGGCGATCACGGCAGCGACCTCGGGCAGGGTCGGGGAGGACGTTGGAGCCGCATCGTCCGCTGGCGCGCGTCTGGCCGCTTCGGCGAGGGTCAATATCGTCAGCGCGAGCAACCCGACCAGAGATAGCAAGCCGCCAGCCTGTCGCGCCGGCGTCGTCCCAAAGTCGATCTCGATCTCGGAATGCCCGGCCGGCACCGCCACGCTGATCCGGCCATCGGGCGTCGTCGGCGTGATCGGGGCCTCGACGTCGTTGACGATGGCGCGCCAGCCCGGGAACGCGAAGACGTTGAACACCGCTGTGAAGGCGCTCGCGCTCTCGATCGTGACCTGCTGGCGCGTGTAACTTGCACCGGTCGTGGTCGCCTGCGCCCCGTCGGGCAGCGAGTGCCGATCCAACCGCTCGATCGGTGCGCCGTTGGCATAGGCCTCGCGCAGAGCATTGGTGTCAGGCAACGCTTGAACTGTGGTGGGGAGATACTCGCCGGCTGTGGTCGTGCCGATCGTGCCGGTGCGTCGTTCCCAATCGTGGATGTCGCTCAGGGTCGGGTTCGCGGGCACACTTGGGTCTAGGCCACCATAGGTCCACGGCAAGGCGTACAGCATCACGATCCCGGCCGCGATCGGAGCCATCCAGCGCCGCGGAGCCGGCCGCGCCACGCCATTGGCCGTCAGGCTGCCGGCCAGGATCGCCAGCAACAGGCTGGCCGGGCCAAGCAACCGGGCCGGGAACTGGATCAGGCTCAACCCCGGGATGTGTTCCCACGCGACCACGGCCCAGGGTTGCGTCAACGCCGCCAGACCGAGCGCGCCGATCGCCGCTGCGATGAGCGTGGCTCGCAGTCGTGCCGGATGCCGGCCCAGCGCCCCGA
>DKKP01000399.1 GCA_002455335.1 Anaerolineales bacterium UBA6663
CCGGGCACGTTGTCGAGCCGCTCGGTGGCTGCGGCCTGGCCGCCCAGCGCCGCGCGCTCGATCACGAGCGTGTCGATGCCCTCGCGGGCCGTGTACAGCGCGGCTGTCAGGCCGGCCGGCCCGCCGCCGACCACGATCAGGTCGTAGTGCCGGCGCGTTGCCGTGGTCTTCAGGCCGAGCTTCTCGGCCAACGCCGCGTTCGACGGCTCGACCAGCACGCTGCCGTCGTCGAATTCGATCGTCGGGATGATGCGCTTGCCGCCGTTGACCGCGAGCACGTGTTGTTCGCCGGCCGGGTCTTGCTCGATGTCAACCCAGTTGTAAGGGATCTGGTGTTCGCCCAGAAACTGCTTGCTGCGCCGACAATCCGGGCACCAGTATGCGCCGTAGATCGTAAGGTTGGGGGTGGCCATGCCTGCTCCTTGATTGCGGATCAGACGCAGTGTGGCAGACAATTCTTACGGCTGCAAGCGCGGGTCGCATTCCTGCTTCGCGGATCGATCTCGTAGCGGCGGTACAATCCACCCGGCCCAGAGGAGGCCCAGCGCATGACGAATCGTTCGGTGCTTTATGAATTGATCGTGCAGCTCAACACAGGCCAGTGGGGGGTGTCGGTGCCGCTCGACCAGTCGCTGATCGGGCCGATGGCCTATGGTTGGGATCGCTTTCAGAAGGACCCAGATTCGTTCGTCTTCGGCGGCGGTCTGCTGGCCGGCAGCCCGCTCCCGGGCACGCGCCGCATGATCTTCAGCGCGTATTCGCCGCAGTGGGAGGATTTCTACGTCTCGGCGCTCGGTGGCGCCATGCACGTCTTCCATCGCTTCGGCACCAATTTCGTCTGGCTGCGCGACCGCGCCCCGGTCGACTCGGTGCTGATCCTCAACCTGGTCAACCTCAACTACCATGTCCGGCTCGAGCCCATCAACCCAGACGAGATCTGGAAGGGCTACACCGATGCGAGCGGTCGCACCTGGGAGGGCTTCTACGCGCTGCAGCACCACGTCTTCGACAAGTACAAGGGCGAATTCGAAGAGGATTGGGTGCGCGTGCTCGCGGTCGGCCCGGCGGCCCGCCACACCAAGGAAGGCGCGATCGGCTCGAACCCGGTTCGCAAGGGCGAGCTCAGCCACATCGACGACTGGGCCGGGCGGGGCGGTCTGGGCTCGCGTCTGCTCCAGCAGCATCGCATCGCGGCCGTCGTGTTCGGCGGCGACTTTGAAGACCCGGCGCTGAAAGAGGGCAAGGAGCTCGACCAGTACTTCGAGGGCCGCTTTGGCATGAAGGCCATCCAGGCCGACCTGATGCTCAGCGAGAAGTATCGCTACGTGCAGAAGTTCCAGACCGGCGGCACCTTCGGCGTCAACATGCACACCGCCGACGATCGGCTGTTGAGCTTCAACTACGGTTCGATTTACGCCGAGGAGAAGGATCGACTCGACCAGCACGATCACTTCATCCTCGACCACTACCTCAAGCAGTTCAACGACGAGTCGATCAAGCCCAAGAATTTTGCGCACTGCGGTGAGCCGTGCGCCGTGGCCTGTAAGAAATTCGTGGGCGAGTACAAGAAGGACTATGAGCCCTACGCGGCGCTCGGGCCGCTGTGCGGCATCTTCGACCAGCGCGCGGCCGAGCGCCTGAACAAACGGGTCGACACCTACGGCTTCGACTCGATCCAGACCGGCGGCACGATCGCGTGGATCATGGACCTGATCGCCAGCGGCCTGATCCCGGCCGCCGACTTCGGCTTGCCGGCCAGCGGGCCGAAGTTCGACTTCGCCAGCCGGCCCGAGCAGTTCGACGTGGTGGCCGACTCGGCCCACAACGCCGACTTCGCGCTGGCTGTGCTCGACATGGTGCTCTTCAGCCCACAGGGTGCCGTTTTCCGGCGCGGTCTGCGCGCCGCGGCCAAGGCGCTCGACGAGCAGTACGGCATCAACGCGCTCGACCGCGCCGTCTTCACAGCCCACGGTGAGGAAGGCTGTATGGTGCCCAACCAGTACTGGACGCCCGGGATGTTCGCGCCCATGCCGCTCATGGGCAAATATTTCTCGTTTTACGAGAACGTGTTTATGCCGCCGTACGCACTCGGGCGCAAGAACGTCGAGCGTTTTGTGTACGAGCTCTACTCCGAGAACACCGGCGCCTGTCGGTTCCATCGCAAGTGGACCGAGGACCTGATCGACGAGATCGTGGTCAGCCACTTCGACCTGCCTGGTCTCGACTACTGGGCCATGAATGTCGACCTGGCCAAGGGCATCCACGATCATCAATCGGTTCGAAGCGTGCCGTGGGAGAGCGCGCGCGTGGTCGATATCATCTTCGGCTTTCTCGAGAACTGGGAGCGCGACGGCCTCAGGGATCCCGAATTGCTGACCTGGCTCGAGCGCTTTCGCGAAGACAGGCTCCGTGCGGGCCGCGATTTCTGGAACGAGATGTACGCCGGGATGTGTGCGGCGTTTGAGGAAGGCATCGCCGAACCGCAGCCCAAGAAAGCCTGAATCGGCTTCCAGGTGTGCGAGCCTGCGTTGCCGGTTGGTCAGCCAGCGCCCAGACTGGTACACAGATCACGCGGATATGCACCTGTGGCGCGGAGCAATTCGTTGCGATATCCGTGGAATCCGTCGAGACAAGTGCTTGACGCGATAGAACTTGTGTTCTAGTATCCAGTTCGTCATATTCCCTGGATGGTCAGTCCGGGGCACACATGGGACTTCACATGAGCAAAGTCTTCGTCAATATCGGCCTCAGCCTCGATGGATACATGGCACCCGAGGGCATGACCCTCGAGCATTGGGATCAGCCCGACTACAAGAACTGGGCCGCAAAGTGGGGCGCGTTGATGGGCTGGATCCACGACCTCCAGTACTTTCGCGACAACCTCAAGCTCGGCCCAGGCGGCGAAACTGGCCCCGTCAACGATCTGCTCAAGCGGACCACGGAGCGTATCGGCGCCAATATCATGGGCAAGCGCATGTTCGAGGCCGGTGAACGCGGCTGGCCTGAGGAAGCGCCGTTTCACACCGACGTCTACGTCCTGACGCATGAGGCGCGTGAGCCCTGGGCGCGGCCGGGCGGCACCACATTCTTCTTCGTGACCGACGGGATCGAAAGCGCGCTCGCTCGGGCGCGTATTTCGGCCGGCTCCCGCGACATTCGCATCTCGGGCGGCGCCGATGTGATCCAGCAATACCTGAACGCCGGCTTGGTGGACGAGCTCGAGATCGCGCTGGCCCCGGTGCTCTTCGGCGGCGGTCGACGGCTGTTCGAGAACCTGAGCGACGACGTGCCCGGTTTCAAGATCGACAGCGTGTTCCCTTCAGCGCTCGCGACGCATCTGCGCTACGTGCGCGCGTGACCTGGGCGGCTCGCGTCACAAATGACAATCACCTACTCACCGTGTGCCATGCCACGCTGAGACCGTCACAGGGGTTACGATGCCGGAACAAACCTGGGCCAAAAGTATCTTTGCCGTTACGCTGTTTGTCGAAGACCTCGACGCGACGAAAGCGTTTTACCAGAACGCCTTCGGATTGCCCATTCATTACGCGGACCCAAACTCGGCCGTGTTCAAGTTCGGCGACCTGCTGATCAACCTGTTGAAGATCAGCGAAGCCGATGAGTTGATCAACCCGGCGACGGTCGCGGCGCGCGGGGCGGGGAGCCGCTTCGTGCTTACGATCCCGGTCGAAGATGTGGACGCCATGTGTGCGGAATTGGCGCGCCGTGGCGTGACTCTGTTGAATGGCCCGATGGATCGCCCTTGGGGCATCCGCACGGCATCGTTCATGGACCCGGCAGGTTACATCTGGGAGATCGCCAAATAGCCTGGTCCGGTGATCGCCCTTGCTCCCGGTGTGCGCGCCGACCTGACACCGACCAGGTCGTGTTGACAAATGGAGCTGGTTCTCGGAGGTACATCTCATCATGAGTGCGGTCACTTCCGCGACGTTCGTCCTGTCGGTCAACGATCTCGACGTCTCGACGCGCTTCTACATCGAGAAGCTCGGCTTCCAGGAGACCCTGCGTGTCGAGGGCTGGTCGTTCTTGGAACGGGGCGCCTGTCAGCTGCGGCTCGGGCACTGCCCCGACGCACAACCGATGGCCCGCTGCCCCGATCACTCCTGGTTCGCGTATCTGCATGTGGACGATGCGGCAAGGCTGTATGCGGAGTGCGTGGCGCGCGGCGTCGCGATCTGGCACCCGCTCGCCGACAAGCCCTGGGGCGTGCGCGAGTTCGCGATCGTCACGCCCGACGGGCATCGGATCGTGTTTGGCGAGGAGCGTGGAGCGTGATGCGGAGAGCGTCGTGCGGGGTGCGAAAAGCGAGGCTCGCATAACGCTCCACGCTCCTCGCACCCCGCACGACACTCACTCGTAGCGCAGCGCCTCGGCCGGGGTCACGCGCGAGGCCTGGATCGACGGCAGCCAGGTCGTAAGCAGTGTCATCCCAAAGGCCAGACCCGACGTCAGCAGCAACTCGGTCCACGGCACCTGAAAGGTCACGCCCGGGATGTCGACGGCCATGTCGGTCACCATTTGGTAAGCCGGGATCAGGGCCAGCCCGGCGCCCAGGCCGATCCCCAACAGCGCAACAAACGCCGATTCGATGATGAAGGACCAGCTGATCATCTCACGTTGGAAGCCGAGCGCGCGCAGCATGCCGATCTGCTGCCGTCGTTCGACGACGGCGCGCGTGCTGATCACGCCCAGCGCCGCCACACCCACGACCAGCCCGAGCGTCAGGAACCCGAGCAGCAGCTGCTGAAAGACAAGCTGTGTCTGCATCGCATCCCGTAGCTCTTGCGCCTGATCGACCGCCTCCAGCCCGTTCTTGAGAAAGGCGCTTTCGAGCGCCGCGCCCGCCTGCCCGGGGTCGACATCGGGGGGCAGCACGATGTAGTACGTGGGCGTCGGCAGCTCGGTCGGCCACTCGCGCTCGAGCGTCTCGGCCGAGGCCATCAGGCCGTAGCCGGTGAGCGCGCTCTGTTCGAGCACGCCGATGATCGTCAGCTCGAAGGTCGTGCGCGTCTCCGGGTCGCGCGCCTGGATCGTGATCGGCTGCATGGTCTCGTCTTCGAGATACACGCCCTGCAGCTTGAAATCCGGCCCGCCGATGACGAAGCTGGTCGTCGTCCGAGTCGGTACCGCCAGCCGATCGACGACGGCATAGCCTGGGTTATCGCGCACTGCGGCCCAGATCTCCTCCGAGGTCTCATAGCCGATCGCCTTGACCCCGACCTCGTAGTCCAGGCTGTTGAGATAGGCCTCGTCGACGGCATTGATGTAGTAGCCGGCCCAACGATCGCCGCGGTTTTGCTGCAACTCGACGCTGAGCCCGTACTGGGCGGCGACCACGGCGTAGTCGGCCCGGTTGAGCCGTGGCTGGCTCGTGATCGCGCGCGGCAGGTCCTCGACCGGGTTGGTGTGGCTCGAGGCCACCCGCAGGTCGAAGCCGCCCGTGAACGAGTCGGTGTCGGTGAGCAGCACGTCGTTGACCTTGAACAACGTGGCCATGAAGATCACGCTGAACATCACGACGGCGAAGATCCCGATCGTCATCCCGGTGCGATAGCGGTTGGCCAGCGGGTAGGCGATCGCCATCCGCAGCACAGGCGCGAAGCGCGGCGAGCCGCCCAGCACGAGCAGGATGCCGCGCAGCAGCAGATCGGCGTTGTACATGATGATCAATACGGCGCCCATCACAAGGAAGATGCCCGAGATGAAGAGCATTTCGGCGCCGCCGCTGAGCTCGGGCACGC
Source organism: Anaerolineales bacterium UBA6663 (assembly GCA_002455335.1). GTDB lineage: Bacteria > Chloroflexota > Anaerolineae > Anaerolineales > UBA6663 > UBA6663. Next base: position 5,763 of record DKKP01000399.1, read on the forward strand.
CCATCCGCTCCTCGATCACGCCTGAGGGCAATGACCAGAACAGGGTCATGGCCAGCCCGAGCGTCGAGTAGGCGACCCGGTCGGCCAGGCCGGGCCAGCGCTTGAGCAGTGGGAGCAGGATCAGACGCAGCAGCCGACCCCCGCCAAGAATGATCAACGAGATGCCGATGCTGTAGGCCGCTGCGCTCGTGGTCTGCAGCCCGAGCGGGAAGAGCACAAGCCCAAGGAGCAGCGTCAGCGGCCCGGCCGTGAAGCCCAGCCAGACGATGCGCCACAGGCTGGCAGGGACGCCGACCACCCAGGCCCAGAACGCCTGCAGCAGCTTGAGGTTGAAGATCAGGCGAAAGACTTCGCCAATCTGGCGGATCGGGCCGAGGAACACGTCACGGACGTAGGTCGGCGCGCGCGGCGGTTCGGGTAGGTCGCGGATCGCGGCGACGATGTTCAGCCGGCTGACGCGATAAGCCGAGATCAACACCGTCGCGAACGTCACGAGCATGCCCAGCGCATACGAGATCAACAGACTGCGCGCCGTGAACGTCGGCTTTATCGCCAGCCCCTGGCCGGCGAAGGCCTGGCCGAGCGTCGTGGCGATGATCAGGCCGGCGCCCACGCCAAGCGCGACGCCGACGGCCGCGGCGAGCAGGTCGTAGGCCGTGCCCTCGAACACAAACATCTCCATCAGGTGCCCGCGCTGCGCGCCGACCGCGCGGGCCATGCCCATTTCCGACTTCCGCTCGGCGGCGAGCATGACGAAGATCAAGAAGATCAGGATCACGCCGGCCGCGATGCCGAAGAGCCCGGAGACGATGAAGATCGTGGTGAAGGCGCTGGCCGCCAGTTCGCCCTGGTCGAGCAGATCACGCTTGTTGTCGCTGACCGTCAGATCCGAGAGCGCGCCGAAGTGATCGGCCAGCCGATCGCGCAGCGACTTGGTTCCCCAGTTGGCGTCGGTCAGGATCGATTGCACGCGATCCGTCAGGCCGGTGTCGGCGAGCAGGCTCAGCACCTCGGGGGTCAGGGAGCCGCTCTGGAGCCCGGCGACCAGGGCCTGCAGGTCGGCCTGGGTGTTCCCCTCTTCCTTGGCGGCAGCCGCGCTGATGGCGGTCGCGGCCGAGGGGTCGCGCGCCAGCAACGAAAAGATCCGGTTGGCGGTCTGCGGGTCACTCAGCAGGCCACGCAGGTGCGTGGTGACCTCCTGGCTGTGTGCGATCCCGCTCAACGCGTCGCCCTGGTTGGAGACCAGGATCAGGTTGATGTGCCCAGGGGCGTTGAACAGCGACTGCGCCTGATCGAGCCGCATGAGGATGCGGGCGTTCTGGCCCTGCGCGGCGATGGCGCGCACCGTGTAGCGCTCGGGACGCCGATCGACGTAGAGCTCGAGCACGTCGCCCGGCTGGGCGCTCAACGCGCGCGCGGCTTCAGCGTTCAAGTAGAGCTCATTCCCGGTCAGCGCCTCGAGCGCGAGCACCTGGCCCGAGGCATCCGTGATCTCCTCGCGCGCCAGGATCTCGATATCTTCGGGCCGCAACCCAAACACGCCGATGCTGCGCAGGCTGCGGCGCTGGGTGGCGTTGACCACAGGCAGGGTGTCGTTGATCGCCGGGAGCACGTGATCGATAAGGTCGTAGCCCGCAAGCTGTTCGGCGAGGTCGGTGTGGCGCTCGATTCGGAAGTAGCCGGGCCCGGCACTGCCAGAGCTGGTCGCCTGGCCGCGCCCGCCCTCGACTGTCTCGTCGATCTCGCCCATGCCCTCGAGCGCCAGCGCCCGGATCGTGCTCGAGAGCGTATCGCCCGTGACGAAGGCGGCCGTGATGATCAGCGTCGCCAGCATCAGGCCGAGCACGATCAGGGTCGATTGCGCGCGCCGTCGCGGGATCGGGCGCACGCCAAGTTTGAACATCACGGGCCGGCGCCAGGCAAGCAGCGCCAGCGCGCCGACCACGAGCAGCAGCGCCGAGGTCAGACAGCCCGCGATGGTGGCCATCTCGAGGCCGAAGAGCTTCTCCATGGATCAGCGCTCCTGTGTCGCAGCGGCACCGTCGATCTGGCCGTCGCGCATCCGCACGATCCGTCCACAGCGCGCGCCGATGCCGCGGTCGTGGGTGACAAGGATGAAGGTGAGGCTCTGTTCGCGATTGAGCTGCAGCAACAGGTTCATGATCTCGTCGGCGGTCTCGGAGTCGAGGTCGCCCGTGGGCTCGTCGGCCCAGACGATCGCGGGCCGGTTGACCAGCGCGCGCGCGATCGTGGTTCGCTGGCGCTCACCGCCCGAGAGCTCGCCCGGGCGGTGGAAGGCCCGGTGCGCCAGCCCGACCTGGCCCAGCGCCTCGATGGCGCGAGCCCGGGCCTCGCGTGGGCGCGTGCCCGAGACCAGGAGCGGCAGTTCGACGTTCTCGACAGCGCTCAACACCGGGAGCAGGTTGTAGAACTGGAAGACGAAGCCCATGCGTTTGGCGCGGTAGTCGGTGCGCTCACGGTCCGACATGCCCATCAGCGAGACGCCCTCGATGACGACATCGCCGCCATCCGCAGCGTCGAGCCCCGACAGGCAGTTGAGCAGTGTGGTCTTGCCGCAGCCCGAGGGNNACTCCGACGTCTCAGCGGCCACGGTTGCGAGGGTGGGTGTTGCTTGATCCATAAACGAGACCTGCCTTGTCTGGGTCGGTTGATATCCAGGGTACCGTCAGTCTAGCGCACTGTGCCAGCGGCGGCGGCCGGGGTGCGGCCTGGCCTGTACAGGCTAGGCCGCCAACGCCGATCACTCTCGAATGCCGCAAACGACTTGGATTTCGCCCTTGCTCTTGAAGCAGATGTGCGCTGGAAGGTTCTACGTACAACCGCGCCGCTTGTTGCATGCATCCAAGCCGTCCTCAAGTACACTTGAAGGATCCCCGATGAGCAGACTATGCAACAAATCCTGATCTATAACGCCCAGATCCTGACCCCGCAGGGGGCTCTTCCTGTCGGCTGGCTGTTGACCGAAGGCCGCCGCATCGCAAGGCTTGGTCCGGGCCAGCCACCCGATCTACCGGCAGCCATCAGCCAGGCCATCGACGCCCGCGGCATGACCCTGGCCCCGGGCTTCATCGACCTGCACGTCCATGGCGCCGTGGGCCACGAAGCCATGGACGCAGACCCCGACGGGCTACGCGCGATGGCCCGTTTCTATGCGCAGCACGGCGTCACGGCCTTTCTGCCGACGACCTGGACGGCCCCTGAGGCCGAAATCCTTAGCGCACTGCGGGTCATTGGTCGATGTCTCGGACCGTCGACCCACGGCGCCTGCATCCTCGGCGCCCATATCGAGGGACCGTATCTGAACGCCAGCAAATGCGGGGCGCAGGATCCGGCATTGATCAAGCCGGCTGACCCGGACGAGGCGTTGCCGCTCCTCGACAGCGGCCTGGTGCGACTGCTGGCGCTGGCGCCCGAGATCCCGGGCAACGGCTGGCTGATCGACGCCTGCGTCGAGCGCGGCATCACGGTCTCGGCCGCGCACACCGCGGCCACGTACGCCGACATGGCAACCGTGGTCACGCGCGGCGTGCGCCAAACCACGCACACCTTCAACGCCATGACCCCGCTTGGCCACCGCGAGCCGGGCGTGGTCGGCGCGGCGCTGACGATGCCTGAGCTGGCGTGCGAGTTGATCGCCGACAACATCCACGTCCATCCGGTCGCGATGCGGCTGCTGGTGCAGGCCAAGGGAGTGAGCGGCGTCATCTTGATCACGGACGCGATCCGCGGGGCCGGGATGCCTGACGGCGAGTACCCGATCGACAACCGGGTCGTTCATGTGCGCGACGGGGCGGTGCGGTTGCCCGACGGCACGCTGGCCGGGAGCACGCTGACGATGGATCGGGCGCTGCGGAACATCCTGGCCGCGACCGGCCTCCCGCTGAGCATCGCCTGGCCGATGACAAGCCTCAATGCGGCCCGCGCGATCGGTATCGCTGAGGCCAAGGGCAGCCTTGAGGTTGGCAAAGATGCCGATCTGGTGCTGCTCGAGGATGATGCCACGCCGCGGCTGACCGTGGTCGAGGGCGAGATCGCGTTCACGGCTCTGAGCGAGGCGGCGCGATGACGACCTGGGCGCCGGTGCCCGGCGTCAACGACCTCCTGGTGCGGTTGCGCGACGGCGTGTCGGCCATCCTGGGTGAGCGGCTGTTCGGGATCGCGCTGTACGGCTCGCTGGCGACCGGCGGTTTCACGGCGGAGACCAGCGATATCGATTTCGTCGTGGCCCTGAACGCACCCCTGTCGCCTGAAGAGGATGCGGCGCTCGAGGCCTTTCATCGCCGTCTGCAGGTCGAGGGCGGTAAGTGGGCGGCCAAGCTCGAGGGCGCGTATGTGCCGCTGGCGGATCTGCGCCGGCGCTCGGCCGAGACCGGGCCATACCTGGTGATCAACGAGGGCCAGATCTATCGGGCCGGCCTTGGCTCCGATTGGGTGATCCAGCGCCACACGTTGGTGACGAACCCGGTCAGCGTGGTCGGGCCTTCGCTGGCCGAGCACATCGATCCGGTGTCGACCGAAGAGATCCGGGCCGCTGTGCGCGGCATCTTCACCGAGTGGTGGGACCCGATGGTCCGCGAGGGCGATCTGCTCGAGCGGCACGACTACCGGCAGTACGCGGTGCTCACGATGTGCCGGGTGCTGCAACTGTTTCACACTGGGGTGACCGCTTCGAAGCCCGCCGCGGCCGAATGGGCTCTGACGGCGCTCGATCCGCGCTGGCACCCGCTCATCCGCTGGGCCCAGGCCTGGACCCCCGGCGCGCCGGCGGCCGAAGTCGATGAGGTAAAGGCCATGATCCGGGAGGGTAGTCGGGTCGTCGGGTAGTCAGGTCGTCGGGTGTTCCGGTAGCCGGGTCGTTGGGTCGTCGCGAAGTCGACTTCGCGACGACCCAACGACCGGGTTCGATCAGCAATCAGAAATCAACAGCGGTCAGTGTTTGCTGATGGCGATCAGGTCCGCCAATGGCCCATACGCCGTCGTGTAGGCGTCGGCGCCGCCTTCGCTGAGCTGAAGGCGGTAGAGCGTGTCGGTCTCGAAGATCGCCAGCGAGTCTGAGCCGTTGACGTTGGAGAGCGGGTCGTTCGGCTCGAGCTGCTGCGGCGTGACACTGACCGACACCCGGCCGGCGTCGTCTTTGGCAGCCTGGCAGACGAGTTTGTAGGGCCGGCCGGCGGCGCGCGCGGCCTGGATCTGTTCCTGGCTGAGACCCGTGATGCCCACGGGCTTGACGTCGGCGGGCTTGACCGGCACATCCATCAGCACGGTGGCGATCGCCGCAACCTTGACGGCGGCGTCCCAGCCGTCGACGTCGAAGCTGGGGTCGGTCTCGGCGATGCCCAGGTCCTGCGCCTTCTTGACGGCCGCCGCATAGCTCAGGCCGTTCTCCATCTCGGTCAGGATCAGGTTGGTCGTCGAGTTGAGGATGCCGCGGAAGCGCTTCAGGTTGCAGGCGGGCAGGGCCTCACGGAAGAGCGAGAAGATCGGGGCGCCGCCCATGACCGCGGCCTCGAACAGAAAGCGCACGCCGTGCTCGGCCGCCAGCTGGCGCAGCTCGTGGTAGCCGTGGACGACCGGGCCCTTGTTGGCCGTGACCACATGGATCCCGCGGCTGAGCGCGCTGCGGCAGGTGTCGAGCGCGGGCTGACCGGTGTGAGGGTTCATCGACGAGTTCTCGAACAACACATCGGGTTGGGCCGCGGTCAGCCACGACTCGAGATCGTCGGCGTTCCCGGCGGCCGCCGTGCGTGGATCGGCCAGCGCCGTGTCGAGGTCGAATCCCTCGGTGTTGACCAGCCAGCCCAATCGGCGGCTGGCGATGCCCGTGATCGTGAAGGTCAGGCCGAAGCTGGCCTCGAGCTCGGCGCGTTTCTCGCCCAACAGCCTGACGAGATTGCGACCGACGTTTCCGAAGCCGAGCAGCGCGAGCCGATAATGGGTCATGAGGTTCTCCGTGCGATAAGCAGTCAGTGTCGTGACAGACCCCCGATTATCATGGGATTCGGGGCGTCGGACAAGCACCTCAGGGCGCTGTCTGCACACGATGAGAAAACAGAGACGCCGATCTGGCCCGAAGGTGGTATCGTGGGAAAAATGGGCGACTTTTGCCCACTTTGTGACGAATATCACTAGAGCGGGCCACGAGCAGAGGCTATCAAGAGATATCGAAAACCACCGCACTATGTGCGCGTAAGATCGCTTCATCGATCCTCCTACGCGACACATTCGCGTCACTCGTTCAAGGAGCTTTGTCATGCCACAGGATTATCTGCGCGCCAAGGGTCGGGAGGTTGCTCACCTGCCATCCGTGCCCGATTGGGTGAAGAACCCGGAACTGATCCGCTGGGTCGAGGAGATGGCCGCGCTGTGCCAGCCCGACTCGGTTGTCTGGTGTGACGGCTCGCAAGAGGAATACGATCGCCTGTGCGAAGAAATGGTCGTTTCGGGCACCTTCATCCGCCTGAACCCCGAGAAGCGCCCGAACAGCTTCCTCAGCCGCTCCGACCCGAGCGACGTCGCCCGCGTCGAGGATCGGACCTTCATCTGCTCGGTGCACAAGCACGACGCTGGCCCGACCAACAACTGGATGCAGCCGCGCCAGATGAAGGACACGCTTCTGCCGCTCTTCGACGGATCGATGAAGGGTCGCCCGATGTACGTCATCCCCTTCAGCATGGGCCCGATCGGCTCGCCGATCGCGCACATCGGCGTCGAGTTGAGCGACTCGCCCTATGTCGCGGTCAACATGCGCATCATGACCCGCATGGGCAAGGACGTCTTCCCGGTCCTCGGTACCGACGGCGCCTTCGTTCCCTGCGTGCACTC
>DKKP01000367.1 GCA_002455335.1 Anaerolineales bacterium UBA6663
TGTGCCGCGGTCGACGCGGCGGCCCGCGAGGTGATCGCGGCCGGGGGTTACGGCGAATACTTCGTCCATCGAGTCGGACACGGCCTCGGCCTCGAGGGCCACGAGGATCCGTCGATGCACGGTCGCAACGAGACGCCGCTCGCGCTCGGCATGACCTTCACGGTCGAGCCCGGCATCTATCTGCCCGAACGCGGCGGTGTGCGCATCGAAGACGATGTGGTCGTCGGCCCCGCCGGCGGCCTCTCGCTCAGCGATCTCGACCGGGACCTCCGTGTCGTGGCTTGAGCGGTTGCGGGCATTCGCACGGGCGGACGGGGTCGGGCGCTGGCTCGGCCTCGTCCCGCCCGTCCTCTTCTTTGCCCTATCCGTAGTCGATCTGAATCGCCTGCCGCTCTGGTGGGATGAGGGCGGCAGCCTCGACTTCCTCGACCGCCCCCTGAGCGCCATCGCCGCGCTCGACACCCACCCACCGGGCTATCACCTGCTCCTCCTTGTCTGGACCCATCTGCTCGGTCGCGAGCCCTTCGTCGCCCGCATGCTCTCGGCCTTGACCGGCACGCTGGCAGTGGCGCTCTTCGGCTGGGCAGCGACGAGGTGGACGGAGGACGGCGGACGGCGGAACGTCGCCCGCATGCTGCTCCTGGCCACGTCCCCGTTCCTGCTTCACTACGCCCGTGAGGTTCGCATGTACGGGCTGGCCATCGCGTTGACCGCGCTGAGCCTCGGCTTGCTGGCGCCCCTGTTGAGTTGGCCGACGCCGCGGCGTCGGGTGTGGATCGGGTACACGCTGACGCTGATCGTGGGTTTGTATGTGCATCTTGGGTTTGCGGCGGTTGGGGCGGCTCAGGCGCTGGGCGTCGCGCTGAGTCTACGGCGTTGGCCAGGGCGCTGGCGCGGGTGGGTTGGTGTTGGCCTCGGCGTGATCGTCGGTGTGATTCCCTGGGTCTACATGCTCGTGAGCACCTCGGCGGTTCTGCTGGCCGATACCCGGCTCGAAGCGGGCGCCCGCGTCAACGTCCTGGCCACGTCGCTCGAGGTCTTGCGCCAGATCGCGGCCGGGCCCAGCGCCATGGGCGGTCTGCTTGGCTGGACCCCGTTCGTTACGCTCGGTGGGTTGGCGCTCGTCGGCGTCTGGGCGCTGCGTCGGCGCCCGGCTGCGGTCGTGGTGCTTGTTGGCCTGATCTTCTTCGGCGTCGTGGGCGCCGCACGGATCAATTACGGTCTGGCCGACGAGATCGCCGTCGCGGCGCGCCTCGGGTTCGGAGCGCTGCCCGGTTTGATCATGCTCGCAGCGTTGGGTCTGGAACAGCTGCGGCCGCAACTGCGCTGGATTCTCGTCGTGGTGCTGATCGGGTTGAGCGGTCCTGGATTGGGGCGGGTGCTTGGCCAACCGATCGATACAGCCGAGGACTTTCGCCCGATCATCGCCCATCTGCGCAATGTTGGAAAGCCGGGCGATGCTGTGTTGTACACCTTCCGCTGGCAAAACGGCGACCTGGGCAGCTACTGGCCCGACCACGAGTTCGATCCGGTGCTGCGGCTCTACGACCGGGGAGATGTGGCCGTGTATGTCAAGCGCCTTGAGGCCGGGCACGACCGGGTGTGGCTGTTGAACTACGGCACAACCTGGGGCGACCCGAGTGACGCGATCTACCCGGAGCTTGAGGCGCGGGGCGCGATCGCCGAGCGATTGACATTGGGCGCCACCGAGGTGGTGCTGTTCGCCTTCGTCCCGTCCTTGTCCGATCCGTCGCCGGCGTATCGGCCGCTCGGCCCGGCGACCGTCGGCTTCGCGCCAGTGGCCGATGAGGCTGNNCCTGCCGGTGCGTGTGCGTTGGCAGGACGCGCCGGCCGGGTTCAATACCTTCCTGCATCTGGGCGCCTCCGATAACGCGCCGATCGCGCAGAGCGATAGCGCTGTCGCTGCGCTGCCTGCCGGTGAGTTGGCAGCGGCGCTGTTGATCCCACCCGATGCGCTGCCCGGTCGATATGCGCTGTACGTGGGGTTGTACGACCCGGCGACCGGAGCGCGACTTCCGGTGCCCGCGCCCTCCGGTTGCGACACACCTGATCGGCTGTGCCTCGGCACAGTCGATGTCGTCAGATGATGTGTGCAGGACGTTGCCGGTCCGGGTATCGCACAACTCCACGCATCACCTCAGCCGGAACCGGGTCGTTCGTGATACCCTCCAACTATGGCAACCGAATATCTTCCTGGCGGACAACCGTTTTTGCTCCCGACGGCGGGCGAGCGCGGCGCTTTGCTGATCCATGGGTTCACGGGCTTCCCGCGCGACATGCGGCCCGTCGGCGAGGCGCTACAGGCCGCCGGCGTGACGGCGCTCGGCGTTCGTCTGCCCGGGCATGGCACCCAGGTCGACGACCTGTTGCGCAACCACTGGGCTGACTGGTATCAGGCCGTGCTCGACGGCTATCACCTGTTGCGCGGGTTGTGTCGCGAGGTGGTTGTGATCGGGCTGTCGATGGGCGGTGTGCTTGCGCTCCGTCTGGCGGTCGAACAATCGGTGCTCGGTGTGGCCACCCTGAGCGCACCCAGCGTGCTCCATCTCAATCAGCTCGATTGGCGCGCGCATAACGCGCGGCTGATCAGCCCCTTCATGCCGGCCGTCCCCAAAGACTACGAGGGCGAGCCGCCGCCCGATGTCTACCCGGTCTTTCCGATGGTGGCGGTCGCCCAGTTCTTTGATCTGCTCCAGGCGACCGATCCTTTCTTGCCCCGTGTGACAGTGCCGGCGTTGATCGTCCATTCGCGTGCCGACGACTTTATCAAGCCCGAGAACGCCAACTACTACAACTTGCGGCTGCTCAACAGCCCGCATGAACTCTTCTGGCTCGAACGCAGCGAGCACGTCGTCACGACGAGCGTCGAGCAAGAGGTGTTGCTCCCGCGGTTGACGTCGTTCGTCACCGATCTGGTCGGGCGCACCTGAGCTCTGCGTATCCGAGATCGAGAGCTCACCGCCGGATCCGCGTCTCGAAATCAACCAGGATCTCGATGAAATCCTGCGGCTTTTCGAAGTGGAACCCGTGGCCGGAGTCGACCTGGTAGAAGCGAACATCACCAAGCAGCGCTCGCGCACGCTCGGCGTCACGGTCATCCATGGCCGCCATCAAGATCCCGTCGGCGTCGTAGCTCCAATTCGTGTGGATCAGGACGGCTGGAGCCGCGATGGCGGCCAGAGTCTTGCCGTGGTCGAATTCCGCGTCCCAGGCGCCGGTGTAGAACGCGTCGCCGAAACGCGGGTCGTAGCGATCCATACCACGAAAAACCTCGTTCAACACCGGGGGCATGTAGTAGAGCCTGACCGCCGCATCAGGGTGTTGATCGCGATACGCCAGCATGTCTCGGCTCATGGTTTCCTGAAGCCCGCCAAATAGCGTTAGGAACCGGCTGTGTTCCGCGTTGTAGCGGACGAAGTCGGTGTCACCGCTCTGCAGAAAGTCGTGGGCGGACGTCGCCAGGTCGACGTAGTTCCATGTCTTCGCGGCACGCGGCAACTCGGTGGTGAACAGAGGCGGATCTTCGAGCACCACGCCGCTGACGACGTCGGGCGCATTCGCCGCAAGCCAGGCCGCCAGCAGGCCACCGGATGAATGCCCGGACACCACGGCCGATTCGCCAATGACGTCGCGCAAGAAGGTCGCCAGGTCGGCGCCAAGCGCGTTCGCAGAATACTTCTCGTGCGCCTGCTCTGAGCGACCATGGCCGTAGCAATCGATTGCGTAGATGTGATAGTGCTGTGATAGCTCGGGCAAGACGCGCGCGTAGTTCTTCCAGTCCATCATCTGACCATGGATTAGTAGCAACGCTGGCCCATTGTCTGGGCCCTCGGCGTAATGGATGACGTTGCCATTAACGGTGACCTGTCGCTCGACAAAGCCCGCGCGCCACACGGCCGCCATGTCATGGTCGAAGTACGTCAGGTTGTCGGAGATATAGCTACTGATCAGCACGAGGGCAAGCGCCGCTAGCCCTCCCAGGAAACCGAGGAGCACTCGACCGAGTTTTCGCATTTGAACATCCTTTCGCCAGACGTGGCGCCGGAGACAGGGCAGGGGATCAGTCCTCGGGTTCAACGGGCGTGTTCATTGTGCGAAGGATGTTATCCATGAAGTCTGTGAAGAGGTCACGTCGAACAATCGCGATTCCGCGCTTGTCGTCCGCCAGGAGCAGAAGTGTGTCACCTGGCTTGATGTCGAACATGTCGCGCGCAGCCTTGGGGATGACGATCTGTCCCTTTTCCCCGACTCGAACCGTGCTGGCGAATTTGCCGTCTTGGGTCTTCATAACATAAATAGTTATACTGATTTGATAGGTATAACCAGTATAACTATATTGCAGATGAGACCGTGGTCGAAACTCAGGGATTTTGAGGGAAGGATGTCAGGACTTGAGCAGCTGCCAATCGCCTGTTGCCTTGAGCCCGAACGCTACACCCGTTGCGCGCGCAGTAGTTGATTGGGCGCAGGCGACTCGATCACGCCGCTTGCGCCATCGGGCCAGGTGATCTCGACGCGCACGATGCGCGGGTCGCGGCCGAGGCCAAAGTGGGCCACCGGCTCCATCTGACAGAGGTAGCCGCTGCCGGCGTCGATCGCGCGACGGCGGGTACGGTGCTCCTCGACGAGCGTGACCACGGCGCCGCGGGCCGGCGCGCCGTTCTCGGTCAGTGGCATGATCCGCAGCCAGGCGTTGTCGTTCCGTGGCGCTTGGTAGTACGACAGCGGCTGCATGCCGCTCTCGCCATGGGCGACAAGCAGCTCGAGCCGACCGTCGCGGTCGAGGTCGCCGACCGCCGCGCCTGTGCCCAAGCCCTGCGGCTCGAGCGCATCGCCGATCGGGATCTGGATGATCCCACCCTCGAGCGCGCGGAAGAGGCGGTTCGGCTCGCCGATGTTGTTGAAGAAGATCTCATCGTAGCCGTCGTTGTCAAAGTCCGCGGCGACCACGGTGCGCACACGCGAGGGGGCGGCGAAGGCCGGGGTCGCGACGTTGCGCCACAGCCCGCTGGCCTCCTGGCGGTACAGCCGATGTGGGCCCTCCCAGTTGCCGAGCACAAGATCGAAGCGCCCATCCTGATCGAGATCGAGGAAAGCGATCCCGCGCGCGTGCTCGTCCCGGTCGTCGAGGTCGAGATGCGAGGCGACCTCGGTGAAGGTGCCGTCGCCGTTGTTGCGGAAGAGGAAGTTTGGACCGTTCTCGTTGCCGGCGAAGATGTCGACGCGCTCCGACACGATCGGCAGCGCGGCGGCGCTGCGCCCGCCTGTGATGTGGTCGAGCCCGGCCGCCGGAGCGTTGTCCTCAAGATGTCCGTCTTCGTCAAGTTCATACAACCGCATCGGGCCGCCGTAGTTGGCGACGAAGAAGCCGTAGGTGCCGTTGCCCTTGCGGTCGATCACGGCGACCGATCGCCCGGCTGTGAGGTTGAGCGCGGCGCGGTTGTCGGGGATCGCAAACAGATCGACCCAACCANNAAACCATCGTCGTCGCGCACCAACAGCCGATCGGCCAGCCGCTTCTGCCCGGTGAACGAGTCGGTGTTGAGGATGTAGATCTCCTCACGACCGTCGCCATCCAGATCGCCGGCTGCAACCCCGATCGCCTGACGGTCGGCGTCCGCGATCGTGCCGTCGGCGATGTCTTGCAGCCCGCGGCCGTCCCACTTCAACACCCGGTTGGGGCCGCCGAAGCCGGTCACCACGGCTTCGAACACGCCGTCACCGTCGATATCCGAGATCGCGATCCCGTAATGCAGACGAGGTGGATTGGAGCGGATGAGGTCGCTGCGATTGATGAACATACGGACGTTGGTTGGCAGTGTGCTGAAGGCCCGTTACCTTACGGTGAGTTGACGGCACAGACATCGATTGGCACGGGCATTTGACTGTCGAAAAGCATCTCACGCTTTGCGATGCGATGCAATAGGACGGGCTTCCCGTTACGCCACATCCGCCACATTCAGTTGACAGAAAAGCGACTACTTTCCGTCAATGTCGCTGCGCGCCTAGACCGGCGGCCAGGGGTAACTGTAGTTGGAGCGTGGGTGCGGGAACGCGCCGGCCTTCACCAGGCGCTCGCAGCGCCGGCGCAACGCAATCAACTCGAGTGGGTCAAGCAGGCTTTCCAGTGCGCCGCGCAACGTGTCGTCGTCTTCGAGGCGGCCGGCGAAATCCTGCAGATCGGCGCTCACCTCTTCGGAGAGCTCCTGCCCGGCGAAGTCCCAGATCACGGTGCGCAGTTTATGCTGCGCATTGAAACATACGCCGTGGTCGATCAACCAGAACCGCCCATCGTGGCCCTTGAGCACATGACCCGCTTTGCGATCGGCGTTGTTGATCACGATGTCGAACGCGGCCACGCGTTGGAAGGCCGGCCGTTCCTGGTCTGTGATGTTGAAATAATGCCAATCCGGCACCGCGTCGACAAAGAACTGGAGCGAGCCGGGGCCGTGCGGGCCCTCCGGGCGGTATACGGTAGGCGGCACAAGATCCCATCCGAGGCTCTGGCTGACCAGATAGGCAGCGACCTCACGATAGGCCAGGGTGTTCTCGGGGAAATCCCACAGCGGTCGCTCGCCCTTGATCGGTTTGTAGACCGCGGGCAGCGTGACGCCCTTGTGTTTGACGAGCCCCAGGAAGGTGTAGTTCGACCCGTCGGGGAGCAGACCCTCCAGGCGCAAGGTGCCGTCGCGCAGGCATTCAAGCGCGCGGGTGAGGGTGATCGGTCGGGAAGATGCGTCGGCGCTCACAGTCAGACTATACCGTCAATCGCCGTGCCGGGCGAAGATCGCCAGCCCGCGTGCAACCTAGATCAGACTGCGTTCGAGCGCGTAGCGCACCATCTCGGCGTTTGAGCCCACATTGAGCTTCTCGAGGATCCTGGCCCGATAGGTGCTGACTGTCTTGATGCTGATCGAGAGGTCGGCGGCGATGGCGCTGGCCGATTTCCCCTGCGCCAGCATGAGCAGCACCTGGAATTCGCGATTCGATAGCGTTTCGTGCGGCGCCTGGGTCGCGTCGCCGCCCAGATTGAACGCCAGCATTTCGGCTAGCGTTGGGCTGACATAGCGCCCGCCGGTCGCGATCTTGCGCAACGCGTCAGCCAGCGACTCCGCGGCGTGCTCCTTGTTCATATAGCCGGCGGCGCCCGATTTGAGCACCCGCACCGCATATTGATCCTCCGGGTGCATGCTCATGATCAGCACGGAGACACCGGGGTATTGCGCCCGCAGGTCCTCAAGCAGGTCGATGCCGCTCTGGCCCGGCATCGACAGATCGAGCACGACGATGTCGCAGTGCGCTTGCCGCAGCCAGGCCAGCAGCTCAGGCCCGTCAGCGGCCTCGCCGACGACCCGGATGTCGGGCGTCTCTTCGATCACCTGACGGAAGCCGCGGCGCACGATGGAATGATCATCTGCGATCACGACGTTGATCATGGTCAAGCCTCCCTGGCATGTGTGTGGTTATCAGACACCGGTGTCGTGGCCGTCGGCCCCTGGGTAAGGGGGAGCCATGCGCTCAGGCGCGTACCGCCCGAGGCCCCGGGCTCCCAGTCGATGGCGCCGCCCAGCTCTTCGGCGCGCTCACGCATCCCGAGCATCCCGAGCGAGGTCTGTGGCGGATCCACAGGCGAAAGTCCGATGCCGTCATCGGTGATCGTCAGCCGCAGACCGTCCGCCTCCGACAGAAGCGCGATCGTCATTGTGCTTGCCCGCGCGTGACGGACGATGTTCGTCACGGCTTCCTGAGCGATGCGATAGGCGCCGGTTCCGATGGCATCCGGCAGACGGCCAAGCGAATCGTCGGAAGTGAAGGTCACACGCAGCCCCGCGCGTCCCGCGACGTCGCGGGCCATCCATTCGATGGCTGCGGCCAGCCCGAGGTCGTCGAGCAGGCTGGGGCGCAGCCGCCGGGCGATCGCGCGCGCGACCTGGATGGTCTCGTCCATCAGCACGGTCAGGCCGCGCACCGTCTCCAGTGCCTCGACCACCTTCGGCTGATCGGTGAGCCCGCGTAGGCGACGCTCGATCAGGGCCAGATCCATCTTGGCGCCCGTCAGGGCCTGCCCGAGCTGATCATGGACCTCGCGCGAGATGCGGGTCTGCTCGGCCTCGAGCAGTTGCCGCTGTCGGCCCGAAAGCTGGCGCAGTTGTTCGCGCGATCGGCGCAGTTCGTCGAGGCTGGCCTTGAGCCTCTGCGTGCGGTTCTCGACCCGGCGCTCGAGATCGTGATTGGCCGCGATCAGGGCATCGGATTGCGCTTGCAGAGTGTCGGCCATGGCGTTGAAGTCGGTCACCAGGTTCGCGATCTCGCTCGCGTGTCCATCGGCGGCGGCGCGGCTATNNACCCGACTGGAT
Source organism: Anaerolineales bacterium UBA6663 (assembly GCA_002455335.1). Classification (GTDB taxonomy): domain Bacteria; phylum Chloroflexota; class Anaerolineae; order Anaerolineales; family UBA6663; genus UBA6663. The sequence continues at coordinate 8,379 of DKKP01000367.1, forward strand.
CTGGCGCGCCGCCCGCGCCAGCGAACGGATCGGCTGCGCCAGGCGACGTTCGCCGAACCACCAGGCCGCCACGCCGCCAAGCAGGATCAGACCGGATCCCAGCCCCACGTACAGCGCGATCGATTGGTCGACCGGTTGGAGCGCGGCCTCGAGTTCGATCCCGACGGCGATGATCAGATCTTGCCCTGGTGTATGCTCGGCCGAGCGAAAGGCATAGAGTCGTTCCGTGCCACCCGGCCCCTTGAGGATCCTGGGCTCGGGGCCAGGGCCTGAGCCAGCCAGCAGGGCCTGGCGCAGCGCGCCCTCGGGCAGCGGCTCGCCGACGGTTGCCGCCCCGCCTGCCGGCCAATCGATGATCACTGTTGCCGAGCGATCGACCAGGGTCACTGTGTACTCGGGGGCAAGCCCAAGCGCGGCGACGCGACGATTCAGCTCGTCTACATCAAGGCCAAGCAAGAGGACTGTGCTGAGTTGCTCCTGGTCGTCGTGGACGGGTAGGGCCAATGTGATTAGCCGACGCTGGGTGACCTGGCCGACCTGATACCCGCCGACCACGAAATCCTGGCCTCCGATGACGCGCTGAAAGTACTCGCGCTCAGAGTAATCGCTGACGGATTCGGGCTGCGGATAGCGGCACCAACTCACGCCCTGCGGGTCGGTCGCGGCCAGAGCCACATACGACGTCGAAGCAGTGATAATCCGCTGCGCCATCGACACACACTCATCGGCCCGGCGCTCCTGGATTGCCGGCGTCTCGGCGATTGTCGCCAGCAGGACGCGGGCGCTCTCGATCAACTCACCATGGCTCGCACTTATCGTACGGGCCAGATCCTGGCTCTGCTCGGCGCCGCGCTCGAGCAGCGTCGCCCGCTGTTGGCTCGCAGTCAAGAGCGTCAACAACAGGGCCGGTGTCAGGGCGACAAGGACGAGCGCCACCAACTGGGAGCGCATGCTGCGAAAAAGCGAGATTGATGACATGTGTCTGGCGACGGTGTCTCGTAACGGTTCAACCAGGCTGGCTGGCGGCATTGGCCGCCGGGAACGATGTGTAGGATTGTTCCTACATCACGTTGGCGCTCGGCCGATAACCGATGCCGTGGCGCTGTGGTACACAATGAGAGGCGCCTGCAGGGCGCTTCGTATCGGTATGCGTGAAAGTGTAGCAAGAGATGAGTGAGAACCCCATTCCAGTCCGGCTCGAACCGGGCCCGGCCGCTGCCTCTGCAGCGGGCGACCGTCGATTGCGTGTGCTGGTTGTGGAAGACAATATCCTGGTGCGCATGCGCATCGTCGCCACGCTCGAGGCCGAGCCGAGGTTGAGCGTCGTGGGCGCTGCGGGGACGTGTGTCGAAGGCCAGGCGCTGCTGATCGGTCTTCACCCCGAAGTTTTGGTGAGCGACATCGGCCTGCCTGGAACTCCCGAGGTCCGCAACGGCATCGAGTTGATCGCCTGGGCCGTGAAGCGCGACCCCCGGCTGCGTGCGATCATCCTCACCAACTACACTGACGTCGCCTACCGCCAGGCTGCGCTCCGCGCCGGCGCCGCGGCCTTCCTCGACAAGTCGACCGAGTTCAGTGAATTGCCGGGCGTGATCCTCTCGCTATCGCGCTGAGCCGCAAGCGGCATAACCCGTCGGCTACGCAGCTCCCGGCGCCACAGCGGCCCTAACGTCGGGGATTGTGTAGCCGGCCCGACGGCCTCCGCTTCGCTCGGCTCATGGGGCTGCGCTTGTCTCCGGCAAGACGTCGTGCCCGCTCCGCCAGCGACCGCAAATTGTCGCGCAATAACCTCGGTTTGATGACCTCGGCCGGAAAATCCAGGCTTGCCAGGAGCAGCGCGATCCACTCGAGTTCGTAGGGCGGCCGTCGCAGCAGAACGCCGTCGGATGTGGGTGTCAGCGTGCCAGTGCCCGGCGGAAAGTGCTCGATCGCGACCTCGAGAGTGGTGTGAAGCAACACTTCGATCGACTCGGGCGTCGACCAACCTGAAAGCGAGTCGAGCACGGATTTGAGCGGATCGAACCCTTCGGGGCGCTCAAAGCTTGCCGCGCGCGGCTCCAGACGTTCGATGCGATCCAAACGAAACGTGCGCACTGCGCGGCGCAGATGGCAGCGGCCTGTCACATACCAGTAACCTTGATTGAAGACGACGCCGTATGCGTCGAAGTCCCTATCGGTGACGCGCCCCTCGAACGCCCTGTAACGCAGATGCACCCGTTGTCGGCGGTGGACGGCCGTGCTCAGTTGCTCGAGCAGCCCGCGTTGCAGCCTGACGGCCGGCAACTCGACATTGAACGCGATCGCCTCCTGCAGTGACCCCGCCTGCTGGTGCAAACGCTCAGGCAAGATCCGTTCGAGCTTGGCCAGCGCGCCGGCGACGGCCGCCGCATCGACCGGCAGGTTGAATTCACGCAACATGACAAGGCCGAGCGTGAGGGCGACGGCCTCGGCATCGGTCGTCATCAAGGGCGGCATCTTGAAACCGCGCTGCAGCCGATAAGCACCCTGCGGCCCACGCTCGGCCTCGATAGGTATCCCCAGGTCTTGCAGCATCACGATGTAGCGCCGGATCGAGCGCACCGTCACCTCGAGCCGGCGAGCAAGCTCTGGACCGCTCATCTGGCCGCGCGATTGCAGCAACTCAAGGATCGTCAGCAACCGGGTGGTAGGCGAGTACATGCCCGAATTGTCGCACATGTACAGGACCGAAACCGTCCTGTATGTGGATTAGCCTGAGGGCATGAACAGACAACCCTTCACCATCCATGTGTCGGACGACGTCCTCGATGATCTGCGCACGCGATTGGCGCGTACACGCTGGCCCGATCAGGTCGAGGGCGCAGGTTGGGATTATGGCGTCAATCTCGACTACATCCGCTCGCTGACAGACTACTGGCTCAACGGCTTCGACTGGCGCGCTCAGGAGGCCCGCCTCAACGACTTCGCACATTTCCGCACCGCGATCGACGGCACAACGATCCATTACATCCACGAGCGCGGCCGAGGCCCGAACCCGCAGCCGCTTCTGTTATTGCACGGCTGGCCAAGCACCTTCGACCTGTATCACAAGCTCATCCCGCTGCTGACCGATCCGGCCCGTTTTGGCGGCGACCCGGCCAACGCATTCGATGTGGTCGTGCCCTCGTTGACGGGTTTCGGCTTTTCAGATCGACCGACCCGGCGTGGCGGAAACCGTGACGCCGAGCTCCTCCCCAACCTCATGCAGCAGGTCCTGGGCTACGACGATTTCGGTGTGCATGCGGGCGACACCGGTGGCTCGGTCGCGCAGGCGATGGCCATGGCCCGGCCGGACGCGCTCTGCGGACTGCATCTGACAGACATCGGTTGGAACGAGTCGGTCGACAGCCGCACGCCCGGCCTCACGCCCGCGCAGCGCGCGTATTACGAGTCGCTCGATCGCTGGATGTTCAACGAAGGCGCCTACATCTCGCTGCAGGGCACGAAGCCGCAGAACCTGGCCTATGGCCTGAACGACTCGCCGGTTGCGCTGGCGGCCTGGATCATCGATCAGTTCCGAAAACTCAGCGACTGTCAGGGCGACATCGAGCGCAGCTTCAGCAGAGATGAGCTGTTGACCAACGTCACCCTGTACTGGGTCACCGAGACGATCAACTCGTCGATGCGCTGGTACTACGACGGCTTGCATGCCGATTGGGGCGCCGCAGAAGGCGGTTCGGAGTGGAGTGCAGGTGGGACGGAAAACGAAGCCGAGACCGGCGGTTGGGGCGCGCCAAGCCCGGTGCCGGTGGGGATGGCGCTGTTCCCTGCGAAAAATCCGCCGCCGCGCGAAGTCGCCGAGCGCTATCTGAACATCGTCCACTGGTCCGAGTTGCCGCGCGGCGGACACTTCGCGGCCCTTGAGGTCCCTGAACTCCTGGCGGCGGATCTCTGTTCGTTCTTCGGAAGCCTGCCGTGATCACCCATCGCATGCCGTGCCGGAATCGGAATACCGATGTCGGAAAAGGCCGACAACTGCATCGCTGAGGCTGACCGCCGAAACAGTCGTCGCCGATGTGTCCGGGGATCGTCCCGTCGTATCGTGATCCGGTCGTTGGGCAACAAGCCCCGCGTGACTGATGAACGATCACGACACACAAGGAGAACACATCATGTTGGATTTCATCGTCTGGATCCTGGTCGGCGGTTTCCTGGGTTGGATCGCGAGCCTGATCATGCGCACCGATGGGCGCCAGGGCACGTTCCTGGACATCATCGTGGGCATCGTCGGCGCCGCTGTCGCGGGCTGGCTGATCTCGCCGCTTGTGGGCGTGGCGACGATCAATGAGGGCAGCTTCAGCTTCGGCGCGCTTGTGGTGTCGCTGCTCGGCGCGATCGTGCTGCTGGCGATCGTCAACCTCTTCCGGTTCGGGCGCGCCCGCTGATCCAACTCAAAGCCTCCAAGCACTGTGAAGACGGCGAGCGCATCTGGCTCGCCGTCTTCGCGTAAGGAGCCGACGATGAACAAGACGAACCTTGCGCGCCACTGGGCGCTGATCGTCGCGCGTGGCGCGGCTGCTGTGGCCTTCGGGTTGGCCGCCTGTTTCTTCCCGACGCTCACGGGCGCGGCCCTGGTCTGGGTCTTTGGCGCGTATGCCCTGGTCGACGGTGCTGTCGCGATCGCATCGGGGCTTCTGCGACAGGGTCGTCGTGGCCGACGCTGGGCCTTCCTGGCCGAAGGCGTGCTCGGGGTCGCGGCCGGTCTGATCACGTTCGTCTGGCCGGGCCTGACCGCGCTGAGCGTCGTGCTCCTCATCGCCGGTTGGGCGATCCTGACCGGCGTCGTCGAGCTCATCGCGGCGGTCCAACTCCGCAAGGAGATCGATGACGAGTGGCTGCTGGCCCTGGGGGGCTTCATGTCGCTGATCGTCGGGGTGCTCATGGCGTTTCGACCGGCGGCTGCGGGTGTGGCCGTGGTCTGGAGCGTCGGCTGGTACGCGCTTGTGTTCGGCGCGGTTCTGATCGTCTGGGGATTGCGACTGCGGCGCCACGGCCTTCACCCTGCCCTGGCCTCGGCCAGTCACCCAGGGCCGGCATCGCGGTGACGGCCGTGGGCGACCTCGTTCACATCCGGACGGTCGCCGGCGAAGCAGACGATCGTCTTCAGGGAACACAAAGAAGCCCGCCGACGGCACAACCGTCGGCGGGCTTCTTGATCAGCGCTTACTTCAGGCGCTTCTCGAGTTCGGTCTTCGCCTGTTCGGTCAGATCGGCGGCCTGCCCGGCGAGGTTCTTGCGCCCGACCCCGAGGCCTACCACGAAGTCGTCCCAAGACTTGCGAGCCTGCTCCTTCGTATATCCGTAGCGTTCCTGCAGCAAGCCCGCCATGACCTCGGCGTTGCCCTCGGCGCGGGCGAGGTCGTCGTCGGTCAGCTTGCCGAAGGTCTCCTTGATCTTGCCCGCGAATTGCTTCCACTTGCCGGCGAGGATGTCGTTGTTCATGATCGTTTCTCCTGTGTGTCTTCGGTCGGCTGGCTGACTGGCTTCAGCGACGAACACAGCTTAGGCTCAGATGCGCTCCCCGACGATCGGCGGAGGGCGTTACGGGATGTCGGCCTCGGCTTTGCGGTGTCGGAGTAGTCTGACGGCGCCGGCTCGGCGACAAAAAAAATGGACCGGGTCAGGGGCCTGACCCGGTCGTGGCGGCTGAGCAGCTCGCAGCGCTCACCACCGGTGGCCGTTACGTCGCGGGCAGAAGTGGCCTTCGCTATCGACCGGCTGACCACACAGCGGGCAGAGCGGCCGGCCCTGACCGACGATCGAATGCCCGTGCTGAGCGACCTCGAGCATCTGGGCGCGTGTCGCAAACAGACGGACGACAGCGGCTTCCTCTTGATCGCGTTCTTCGGCCAGGATCTCGGTCGCGACAAGGACGACAAGATCGTTGTCTTCGTCGTAACCGAGGCCGATCTGGCCGACCCGAAAGACAGGATCCATCGGGAGCTTGAGCGACATTCGCTCGGCCCGATAGGCGACCTCGGGTTCGGCGAGGCCCTCATGGCGAGTTTTGAGGTCGCGCAGGAATTGCTCTATCCCTTCGGCCAGCGCCTCGACCTGAAGCTTCTCGAGGATGACCGAGACCACCTGCACACCCTTGCTGGCCTGCAGGTAGAACACGCGTTTGCCGGGCTGGCCGACATAGCCGGTCGTGATATGCGAGACGGGGTTGAGTTCAATGACCTGGCCGGGCATAGCTGTCATTATGCATCAAAATCGGGCGCCTCACGCGCGCTTTGTGCGTCGCGTGGGGCGTTTGGGTTGCCGCGGGTGCTCGATGCCCGCCGTGTCGTTGAGCCGCACCAGCGCCGGTGCGCCGCTGCCGAGTTGGAGCGTCGTGACCGAAGCGGTGCTGATCTGCAGACGCTGAAAGAGATCGAGTGGAAGCCCGAGGTAGTGTGCGACCACAAGTTTGATCACGTCGCCGTGCGACACCGCGGCCACAAGCCCCTTGGGGTGCGACTTCACGATCGCCTCGATCGCCTCGACCGCGCGCATCTGCACGCCGCGGAAGGTTTCGCCCTCGGGGAAAGTCATGGCCGAGGGCAGAGACTGCACCACGCGCCACAGCTTCTGACGCGCCAACCGTTTGAGGCTCTGCCCCTGCCAGCGTCCGTAGCGCACTTCGCCTAACCCCGGCTCGACCTCGATGCTCAGCCCGCGGACCACGGCGATCGGCCCGGCCGTCTCGCGTGTGCGCTCGAGCGGGCTGGCGTACAGCGCCTGCAGCGGCGCATCCTTGAGCTTTGTGGCCAGTTGCTCGGCCTGCCGGCGGCCCACGTCGTTGAGGCTGACGCCCGGCGTCCAGCCCGCGAGCCTGCCGGTGCGCGTGTAGTCGTTTTCGCCGTGACGGATCAGCAGCAGAGTCGTCATGGGCTAGATTGTATCTTGCGCCTGACGGAAGCCGGGAAACAGGTCGGGCCGGGGCATCGCCCCGGCCCG
>DKKP01000117.1 GCA_002455335.1 Anaerolineales bacterium UBA6663
CCATCATTGAGCCCGACTTTGGCCTTGTGGAGAACGAAGGCGTGTGGATCTGGATGCAGGTTGAGCTCCGAGAAATCTAGCCAGGCTAGATAGGTTGCGGCCGGTGTGGTCGCGGCCACCCCGGGCAGCCGTTTGGCGACGAAATCCAGCAGGGTATCGCGGTTGGCTGTGAGATAGCCGCGCAACTCCGTCAACCAGCCGTCGGTCTCAGGGCCGAAGGCGGCGTACGCCGCGGCCAGGCTGAAGGCGCTGACAAGCGGCACGATGCCCTCGGCCGCGGCCTGATATTGGGCGCGCAGCCGCGCATTCGGGATGATCGCAAAGCCGCAGCCCAGGCCGGCCAGGTTGAAGGTCTTGGTCGGCGCGACGAACGTGATCAGCCGATCGGCCGCCGCGGGCGCGGCCAGCGCGGTCGGCGTGTACGCGGTGTCGCCGAGCGTGAGCTCAGAGTGGATCTCGTCCGATACGATCAACAGATCATGGCGGAGCGCGATCGCGGTCAGTTGGCGGATCTCGTCGGGCGTGTACACCTGGCCGGTCGGGTTGTGCGGCTGGCAGAGCAGCAGGAACTTGGTGCGCGGCGTGATCGCGCGCTCGAAGGCCTCGAAGTCGATGCCGTAACTCAGCCGGCCGTTGCTGACCGAGCGGGTCAACGGCGCGAAGTCTGCGGTCAACCCGAAGCTCTTCGCCGCGCCCATGAAGGGCGGGTAGACCGGCGGCTGCATCAGGATCCCGTCGCCGACGTGTGCGAAAGCGCGCGCCGCGACGTTGATGCCCGTGACGATCCCGGGGATGGTCACGATGTCGTCGGGCGAGAGCGTCCAGCCATAGAGGCGCTGCATCCGGCTGACGACCGTTTCGCGCAAAGCGCGCGGCGGAATCTCGTAGCCGAAGACGCCCTGAGAAGTTTTGAGGCGCAGGGCCTGGAGCACGGGCTCGGGCGCCGGGTAATCGGCGTCGGCCACCCACATCGGCAGAACGTCCTTGCCGTACAGGTCCCACTTGATGCTGTTTGTGTCATGGCGATCGATCATGCGGTCAAACGGTGATGTCATCCGATCCTCTTCCTCGTGCTGCGATGGGCCTGATTATAGGGCGATGACCGGGTTGCCGGGGCCGCGGAATCGCATTACCATCGCGGGATGAAAAACGCCAAGCCCCATGTCGTCGTCGTTGGGAGTCTGAACACCGATCTGGTCTGTCGTGTGCCGCGGCATCTTGTGCCGGGCGAGACAAGCGCCGGCCTCAGCTTCGATGAGTTCGCCGGTGGCAAGGGTCTCAACCAGGCTGTGGCCGCCGCCCGGCTCGGCGCCCAGGTGGCGATGGTCGGCCGTGTCGGCACCGACGATTACGGCGATCGGTTGATGGCGACGCTCGCCGAGGCCGGGATCGAGGCGGGCCAGGTCGGGCGCGACGCGGCCGGCACAGGGTTGGCGATCATCATGGTCTCAGAAGCAACTGGCGACAACATCATCGCCATCCTGGCGCGCGCCAACGGCCAGTTGAGCCCGATCGACGTCGAGGCGGCGGAGCCCGCGCTCCGAAGAGCCGATGTCCTGTTGCTCCAGCTCGAGGTGCCGCTGGCGACGACGCAGCGCGCGGCCGAGTTGGCGCGGGCAGCCGGGACGCGCGTGATCCTCAATCCGGCTCCCGCGCAGCCGCTGAGCCGCGAAGTCCTGAGCCTGTGCGACATCGTCACGCCCAATGAAAGCGAGGCGGCGCGGCTGACCGGGATCGCGGTCGAGGACGATGCTGGCGTGCGCGCGGCGGCCGAGGCCCTGCGTGAGCAGGGAGCGGCCACGGTGGTGATGACCCTGGGCGCGCGCGGCGTGTACGCGCTTGGGCCAGAGGGCGAATTGCGGGTGCCGACTTTCCCGGTAAAAGCCGTCGACACGACAGCCGCCGGTGATGCGTTCTCGGGTGGCCTCGCCTACGGTCTGGCCAGCGGTCTGACTTTGTCCGAGGCTCTTCGATGGGGGTGCGCGGCTGGGGCGTTGGCCTGCACGCGTGCCGGAGCCGTGCCGTCGCTGCCGACGCAGGCCGAGGCGCTGACCCTGTTGACCGGCGCCCAGGTATGAGAAGCGACCTCGCCGTAGAACGAGAGCCGGCGCAGTCCCGCGGCCGGCCGCGTCGCAGGCGCGGTGGTGGGTGCGTGGGCTCGCTGGCCAATGGGTTGGCGCTTGGCCTGGCGTTGCCCCTGTTCGCCCTGGTCTGGGCCCAGGCGACTGATCCGATCGGCCCGGCGCCGCTACTGATCGCCTATGTCTCGTTGCCCTGGTTGTTGCCCCTGGCGCTCGTGCTGTTGTTCGGATTGGCGCTGCTCACCCGGGCCCGCCTCACAACGCTGACGGCGATCGTGCTCCTGGGGGTTTTCATCTGGGTCCATGGCGTGGATTGGCTACCGCGGACGCCGGCGACCACGGCTTCAGGCCCGCACCTCAGGGTGATGACGTTCAACATCGGCGATGATCGGGTTTCCGTCGACGAGGTCGTCAAGCTGGTGATCGCCGAACAGCCGGATCTGCTTGCGATTCAGGAACTCAACCCTTACTCGGCCGCTGCGCTCAATCAGCAATTGGCCGCAGGCTGGCCCTATCAGGCGCTCGACTTCAATGCGCCAACCACAGGGATCTTCAGCCGGCTTCCGCTGTCGGGCGCCCAGATCGTCGAGACGCCAGGCAACCGGCCTTATCTTCGCGCTAAGATCGATCTGAACGGCCTGCCGGTCGAGGTCTTTGCGATGCATCCCATGGCGCCCGAGGTCGTGTTCTGGCGCAATCTGCCGATCGGGATCAACGATCGTCGCCCGCGCTCCCAGCTTGTCGCGGCGGCCGAGGCGATGCGCGCGATCCCGGGCGCCAGTGTGATGCTCGGCGACTTCAATATGAGCGATCAGTCGCCCGGGTACCGGGATGTCATCCGCGGCCTGCAGGATGCCTTTGTCGAGGCCGGCACGGGGCCGGGCTTCACCTGGCCTGTCGCCAACACGCGGAACACTCTGAGCCGCTGGGATATGCCGTGGCCGCTCGTGCGGATCGACTACATCCTGCATTCGGATTCGATCGAGGCCCTGGCGGCCTCAGTGCGATGTGTGTCGGACTCGGATCACTGCTATGTGGTTGCCGACCTCGCGTTACGCCCATGAGTGGAGCGGTATCATCCAACCATGACCTCAACTGAGTCCGCCCCCCGTAGCCTTCCCGAGATCGGCCGTCTGGCCAAGGCCGCGACACGCCAGATTGCGCGTGCCGCGACGACGCGGAAAGACGCGGCCCTAGCAGCGCTTGCCGACGGGCTCGATCGCGCGCGCGCGGCCATCCTGGCTGCAAACGCCGATGACGTCGCAGCGGCCAGAGCCGCGGGTCGGGAGCCGTGGCTTGTCGATCGACTGACGCTGACCGCAAACCGGCTCGACTCGATCATCGCCGATGTCCGGGGCCTGATCGCGTTGCCCGACCCGGTAGGCGAGGCCTTCGACACAACAGTGCTGGCGAACGGGTTGCGTGTGCACCGGCATCGCGTGCCGCTCGGGGTGCTTGGCGTGATCTACGAAGCCCGACCCAATGTGACAGTCGACGTGGCCGCGCTGGCGATCAAGACGGGAAACGTCGCGATCCTGCGCGGGGGCTCGGAGACCCTGGGCTCCAACCAGGCGCTGATGGTTGTGGTGCGCGGCGCGCTGGCGCAGGTCGGGCTCCCCGAGGACGCCGTCCAGCTCATCGAGGACGTGGACCGACAGCGGATCTTCGAACTGCTCCAGATGCACGACGTGGTCGACGTCATCATCCCGCGCGGCGGGGCGGCCCTGCATCGGCTGTGCCGCGACCATGCCCGGATGCCCGTGATCGTGGGCGGGGTGGGGATCTGCCACCTGTTCGTCGACGCCTCGGCCGACCTCGACCAGTCGCTGCCCGTGATCGTGAACGCCAAGACCCAGCGGCCCTCGGTCTGTAACTCGCTCGATACCGTGCTGGTTCATGCCGATGTCGCCGCCCGCGCGTTGCCGTTGATCGTCGCGACGCTGGCGCCGCTCGGCGTGGTCTTCAAGGCCGATCCGCGCGCATTGGCCCTCGTCGGCCCTGGTTCGGCTGGGGTCGAGCCGGCTGGCCCGGACGATTTCGACACCGAGTGGATGTCGCTGGTGCTCGGGCTCAAAGTCGTGGATAGCCTCGACGAGGCGATCGACCACATCGCCGCGCACAGCCTGAACCATTCCGACGGCATCCTCACCGAGGATGTCGCGAATGCGGCGCGCTTTATCAATGAAGTCGATTCGGCCGGCGTGTTCTGGAACGCCAGCACCCGTTTCAACGATGGCGGCCAGCTCGGCCTCGGCGCCGAGGTCGCTGTCTCGACCCAGCGCCTGCACGTCCGGGGACCCATGGGGTTGCGCGAATTGACCACCTACAAGTGGGTGGCCACCGGCGATTACCACGTGCGCGCCTGATTGTTCTTGCGCTCTTAATGTCGACTGTGTACAATGACCAAGTACTCGACGCCGCTCTCCGGCAATCTTTCTAGTGTAATTGCCCGGCGCTGAGTTATAGTCTTGGGACGCACCCATGAGCACTGTCCTGGCGATTGGCATTCTCCTTGTCGTACTTATTAAGGTCCTCATTAAGGACCTTATCCCGGTTGGGTCGGCGACGGTGCCTGTCAGGGTCACGCGCAGATAAGCGCAAACACCGAAAACATGCAGAGGCCGCCCAACCAGTGGGCGGCCTCTTTGGTTAATCTCAAACGGGATAGGCCCGTATTTGGAGTAACAATGTCGGATCTCAATCGGAACAGTCGTGTCGTTACCCAAGGTGTCAATCGCTCGGCCGCGCGGGCCATGCTCAAGGCCGTCGGCTTCACAGACGACGATCTGCGCAAGCCGATCATCGGCATTGCGAACACCTGGATCGAGATCGGCCCGTGCAACTATCACCTGCGGCGCCTGGCGGCCAAGATCAAAGAGGGCGTCCGTGCCGCCGGCGGCACCCCGATGGAGTTCAACACGGTTTCGATCTCCGACGGTATCACGATGGGTGTCGAGGGCATGAAGGCCTCGCTGATCAGCCGCGAGGTGATCGCCGACAGCATCGAGCTTGTGACACGCGGGAACCACTTTGATGGCCTGATCTGCATCTCGGGCTGTGACAAGACCAACCCGGGCGTGATGATGGCCATGACCCGGGTCGACATCCCGGCCCTGGCCCTGTATGGCGGTTCGATCAACCCCGGGCACTATCAGGGCAAGTCGCTCACCGTGCAGGATACGTTCGAGGCGGTCGGTGCATACACGGCGGGCAAGATCTCCGAAGAAGAGTACATGGGGATCGAGAACAACGCCTGCCCGGGCGCAGGGTCGTGCGGCGGTCAGTTCACGGCAAACACTATGTCGGGCGTGATGGAGTTCATCGGCCTCTCGCCGATCGGCTTCAACAGCGTCCCGGCGACCGATCCCGAAAAGGACAGGGTCGCTTTCGAGTGCGGGCGGCTTGTGATGGAGCTCATCAAGCGCGACCTGCGCCCGAGCCAGATCCTGAGCCGCAAAGCCTTTGAAAACGCGATCGCTTCAGTGGCGGCGACAGGCGGGTCGACCAACGCCGTGCTGCACCTCCTGGCCCTGGCGCGCGAGGCCGGCGTTGAGCTGCACATCGATGACTTCGATACGATCAGCGCGCGGACGCCCGTGATCGCGGATCTCAAGCCGGCCGGCAAATACATGGCCGCCGACATGCACGCCGCCGGCGGCATCCCGCTTGTAATGAAGCGTTTGCTGGATGGCGGTTATATCCACGGCGATTGCCAGACCGTCACTGGACAGACGATCGCCGAAGCCTGCGCCTCAGCTCAAGAGACCCCCGAACAAACCGTCATCTATACAGTCGATCAACCGCTCAAAGAACATGGCGGCCTCGCCATCCTGCATGGCAACCTCGCCGAAGAGGGCGGGGTGATGAAGATCTCGGCCAGCAACGTCCATCAGTTCAAGGGTCCGGCCCGCGTCTTCAATTGCGAAGAGGATGCCATGGCGGCGGTGACGGCCAACGCCATTCAGGCCGGCGACGTCGTGGTCATCCGGTATGAGGGGCCGAAGGGCGGTCCGGGTATGCGCGAGATGCTTGGCGTGACGGCCGCGATTGCGGGCGCCGGCCTGGGCGATCAGGTGGCCTTGCTGACCGACGGTCGGTTCTCGGGTGCAACCCGCGGCATCTCGGTCGGCCATATCGCGCCCGAGGCGGCGCGCGGAGGCCTGATTGGCATGCTCAACGACGGCGACGCCATCGAGATCAACGTTGCCGACCGGCGTCTGAGCGTCGCGCTCAGTGACGCCGAGATCGCGGCTCGCAAGGCGGTCTGGCAGGCCCCGGAGCCGCGCTACAAGACCGGTGTGATGGCCAAATACGCTCGCAGCGTGAGCTCGTCGTCCGAAGGGGCGATTACGAACTAGTCATTTGCGATTTGCGATTGGTGATTTGCGATTTCCCGGGTGCCGCAAGGCACCTCGGAGGACAGGGCGCATCAATCACACATCACAAATCGCCAATCACAAATGTTGGAGGGCGATCATGAAGTTGACCGGCGCCGAAATCGTTTGGGAAGTGCTTCGTCGTGAGGGGGTCAAGACCGTCTTCGGGTATCCCGGCGGCGCGATCCTGCCGACATACGATGCGATGACCAAGTATCCGGACATCCACCATGTCCTTGTCCGCCACGAGCAAGGCGGCACGCATATGGCCGATGGCTTCGCCCGGGCGAGCGGCGAGGTCGGTGTGGCCATCGCGACCTCGGGCCCGGGTGCGACGAATATGGTCACGGGCATCGCCACGGCCATGATGGACTCGTCACCGATGGTGTGCATCACGGGCCAGGTTGGCTCAAAGGCCATCGGAACCGATGCCTTCCAGGAGACCGATGTGACCGGCGTCACGCTGCCCGTGACCAAACACAATTACTTGGTCACGCGCGCCGACGAGATCGCGCGCACGCTGCGTGAGGCGTTCTACATCGCGCGCAGCGGCCGACCCGGCCCGGTGCTTGTCGACATCACAAAGGACGCCCAACAGACCTCGGCCGAATACGATTGGGATGCGGCCACGCCGCGTCTGCCCGGCTACCGGCCCGATCTGCATGCGCTGCCCGATGAGTTCGAGCGCGCGCTCGACCTGATCAACTCGGCCAAGCGCCCCTTGATCCTCGCCGGCCAGGGGATCATCAAGTCGAACAGCAGCAACCTTGTGCTGCAGATCGCCGAAAAGGCCCAGATCCCGGTGGCCATGACCTTGCTCGGCATCGGCGCGATCCCGGCCGGGCATCCGCTCAACCTCGGCATGATGGGCATGCACGGCGAGGCGTGGGTCAACCAGGCCATCCAGCGCGCCGATCTGTTGCTTGCCTTCGGTATGCGCTTCGATGACCGAGTCACCGGCAACCTCAAGACGTACGCCCAGAACGCCAAGAAGATCCACTGCGAGATCGACCCTTCCGAAGTCAACAAGAACGTGCGCGTCGACGTCGCCCTGATCGGCGATCTGAACGCCACGCTTGAAGAGATCGGGCCGGGCATCAAGGCAGTCGATCGGAGCGAGTGGGTTGGCGCGATCAATGAACTCAAGGGCGATGCTGCGGTGCGCGACATCCAGGCGCTGCCCGACAGCGGCAACCTGTACGCGGCGCATGTGATCAACGACATCTGGCGCATCACCAAAGACGTCGATCCGATCGTGGTGACCGATGTCGGCCAGCACCAGATGTGGGAGGCCCAATACTTCCGGCACGAACGCCCGCGAACGTTGATCACGTCGGGCGGCCTGGGGACGATGGGTTTCGCCCTCCCGGCCGCGGTCGGGGCCAAGTTCGCGCGACCTGATCGCGAGGTTTGGGTGGTCGCCGGCGATGGCGGCTTCCAGATGACTCTGGCGGAATTGGCCACGATCGTGCAGGAGAAGATCAAGGTCAACGTCGCGATCATCAACAACAGCTATCTCGGCATGGTGCGCCAGTGGCAGGAGTTCTTCTACGACAAGCGCTATGCGGCGACGCCGATGGTTAGCCCAGACTTTGTTAAATTGGCCGAAGCGTACGGCCTGCTCGGTCTGCGCGTGACCGAACGGAGCCAGGTCGCCGACGCCGTGAAACGCGCCCGCGCGCATGATGGCACAGTGGTCATCGACTTCCGGGTCCAGAAAGAAGACGCGGTCTTCCCGATGGTGCCGGCCGGCGCCGACCTCGACAACATGATCCGGCGTCCCAAGCCGGCCGCTCCTGCGCTTCCCGAGAGCGAGGGCGACGGTGAATGGGAAATGCCGAAGTGAAGGGGGACTGACACATGGCCAAACACATTCTTGTGGCTTACGTTGAGGACAAACCGGGCGTGTTGAACCGGGTGGCGTCGTTGTTTCGACGGCGGGCGTTCAACATCGACTCGCTCACGGTCGGGCGCACGGAGAAAGAGGGCGTCTCGCGCATGACGATCGTGATGGACACTGACGACGTGGGCGCTCGGCGCGTCGAGTCGAATCTGTATAAACTGGTGAATGTCTTGCGTGTGGATGACATCACCGATGTGCCGTCCGTCGTGCGCGATCTGGCGTTGATCAAGGTCGCCGTCAACTCGGGCAATCGCACCGAGGTGCTCCAGCTGGCCGACGTCTTCCGCGCCCGCGTGGTCGACGTGGACGATCGGGCGTTGATCATGGAGGTGACGGGCGCAGAAGACAAGATCACCAAGGTCTGCGATGTACTGCGACCATTTGGGATCCTGTCGATGGTGCGCACCGGTGTCGTCGCAATGCGCCGCGGGGCCGACGTCACAAGCGAGGAGCCGCCGCTCGTCCCGGCGCGCATCGTCACAAGCGCGGTCGATCAATCGGCGTCCGACGCCGTCATGTCCGTGTAATCATTTGCGATTTGCGATTGGTGATTTGTCATTTCCTGCTGGCAAAGTGGAAATCGCCAATCACCAATCGCCAATCGCCAATCTCTCCGAGGAACCATGGCAACCATCTACTACGAAAAAGACGCCGATCTCGCCCTCATTCGCACCAAGAGAGTGGCCGTGATCGGGTATGGGTCGCAGGGGCATGCGCACTCGCTCAACCTCAAGGACAGCGGTGTCGACGTGCGCGTGGGCCTGGCGGACGGCAGCACAAGCCGGGCCAAGGCTGAGGCGGCCGGGTTGACCGTTGGGTCGGTGGCCGAGGTCTCGGCCTGGGCCGACGTCATCATGATCCTGGCACCCGATACCAAGCAGCCCAAGATCTACGCCGACTCGATCGCGCCGCACCTGGGCAAGGGCAAGACCCTGATGTTCGGGCACGGCTTCAACATCCGCTATGGCACGATCGTGCCGCCGGCCGACGTCGATGTCAGCATGATCGCGCCCAAGGCGCCCGGTCACCGCGTTCGCGAACTCTACGTCGACGGGCAGGGCACGCCGGCGCTGTTGGCCGTGCACCAAGACGCCTCGGGCTCGGCCAAGGCCCTGGCGCTGTCGTACGCCATGGCGCTGGGCGTCGCCCGGGCGGGCGTGCTCGAGACGACCTTCAGCGAGGAGACCGAAACCGACCTGTTCGGCGAGCAGGCCGTGCTGTGCGGCGGCGTCAGCGCGCTGGTCAAGGCCGGCTTCGAGACGCTTGTCAAGAACGGCTACCAGCCCGAGATCGCGTACTTCGAGTGTCTGCATGAGCTCAAGCTGATTGTCGACCTAATGTACCGCGGCGGCATCAACTACATGCACTACTCGGTCAGCGACACAGCCGAGCACGGCAGCTACACCGGCGGCCCACGCGTCATCACCGAGGAGACGGCCGGCGAGATGCAGAAGATGCTCGACGAGATCAAGGACGGCACCTACGCCCGGAAGTGGATCGCCGAGAACGAGGAAGGCCGCCCGTGGTTCAACGCCACCCGCAAGGCCGGCCAGGAGCACACGATCGAGAAGGTCGGCGAGCAGCTGCGCGACATGATGCCGTTCCTGAACCCGGTCAAGGTCAAGCCGGAAGAGCAGGGATAGTCGGGTAGTCGAGTAGTCAGGTAGTCGGGTAGTCTCATCGAGACTACCGCAGGGGGCGGATGAAGATCGAGCGGTTTGAGGATGTGCAATCGTGGCAGGCGGGACGCGAACTGGCCCGCCTGGTCTACGATGCCTGTCGGGCAACGGCGTTTGCCAGGGATTTTGGCTTGAGGGATCAGATCCAACGAGCGGCGGGCTCGGTGATGCACAACGTCGCTGAAGGGTTCGAGGCCGGTTCCGATGCTGAGTTCGTCCGCTACCTCAAGATCGCACGACGATCCGCCAGCGAGGTCCAGTCGCAGTGCTATCTGGCGCTGGATCTGGCCTACATCGACAAGGAATGCTTCGATCAGATCTACGCGAAAGCCAATGACGTGAAGCGACTCATCAATGCCTTGATCGGCTATCTAAATCGCGCGCGCCAAGTGGCTTGAGAGGGACTACCCGACTACCCGACTACCGGACTACATGACTATGGACAACTACGTTCGCATCTTCGACACGACTTTGAGAGACGGCGAGCAGTCGCCGGGCGCCAGCATGACCTCGGCCGAGAAGATCGAGGTCGCGCGCGCGTTGGCGCGGCTGGGGGTCGACATCATCGAGGCCGGCTTCGCGGCCGCCTCGCCCGACGACCTCGAGGCCATCCGCCGGATTTCGCGCGAGGTCAGCAAGATCGCCGGGGCGCGCGGAGAGCCGCCCGTGATCTGTTCGCTCGCCCGCGCGAACAAGGGCGACATCGACAAGGCCTGGTTGGCCGTCCAGGATGCGCCGCGCCCGCGCATCCACACCTTTCTGGCGACCTCCGAGATCCATATGAAATACAAGCTCAAGATGGATCCCGAGGAGGTGGTCGACCGGGTCGTCAATATGGTCGGCTACGCCCGCAGCCTGTGCACCGACGTCGAGTTCAGCCCCGAGGACGCCGGCCGTAGCGATCCCAAGTTCCTGTACGTCGTGCTCGAGCAGGCCATCAAGGCCGGCGCGACCACGCTCAACATCCCAGACACGGTCGGCTACACCACGCCGGATGAATACGGCGCCTTGATCCGCGGCATCGTCGAGAACGTGCCGGGCGTCGAGAACGTCATCCTGTCGACGCACTGCCACGACGACCTGGGGCTGGCCACGG
This sequence comes from Anaerolineales bacterium UBA6663, assembly GCA_002455335.1. Lineage (GTDB taxonomy): Bacteria > Chloroflexota > Anaerolineae > Anaerolineales > UBA6663 > UBA6663. The sequence continues at coordinate 11,136 of DKKP01000117.1, forward strand.
CCAATACCCTGGCCGGCATCCGCAACGGCGCCCGGCAGGTCGAGGTCACGATCAACGGCATCGGCGAACGCGCCGGCAACACCTCGCTTGAAGAGGTGGTGATGGCGCTTCAGACGCGCCGCCCGGTCTTTGGGCTGAGCACCGGGATCGATACGACCCATCTGGTGCGGGTCAGCCGGCTGGTGAGCAACTACACGAGCATCGTCGTCCCGCCCAATAAGGCGATCGTCGGGGCCAACGCCTTTGCGCACGAGGCCGGGATCCATCAAGACGGCATGCTCAAGAACCAGGAGACCTACGAAATCATGCGACCCGAGACCGTGGGCGCGCAGAATACGCGCCTCGTGCTCGGCAAACACTCCGGCCGGCACGCGCTCAAGGCGCGCCTGCTCGAGCTCGGCTACGAATTGTCGGACGCTGACCTCGATAAGGCCTTCGAGCGCTTCAAGACCATGGCCGACAAGAAGAAGGTCATCACCGACGCCGATCTCGAGGCCCTGGTGTCCGATGAGTTGCTCCAGTCGCATGAGTTCTACAAGCTGGACGACATGCAGGTCGCGTCGGGCACGATCGGAATGCCGACCGCCACGGTGCGCCTGATCGGCCCCGACGGCCAGAAGCGGGCCGTGGCCGCGATCGGCACAGGCCCGGTCGACGCGGTCTACAAGGCGATCGACCAGATCGTTCAGGTGCCCGCGACCCTGCTCGAGTTCTCGGTCCATGCGGTCACCGAGGGCATCGATGCCGTCGGTGAAGTGAGCGTGCGCGTCTCGGCCAACGAACTCCCCGGAAAGACCATGACCTACGCCGAAACCGAGCGGGTGCGCTCGTACGGCGGATACGGCGCCGACACCGACATCATCGTTGCCAGCGCCAAAGCCTACCTCTCCGCGCTCAACAAGGTGCTCATCACCTCGCGCGGGGGAGACTAAACATTGGTGATTTGCGATTGGTGATTTGTGATTGCTCTGTGCCCCGAGGAAATCGCAAATCACAAATCGCAAATCGTACATTGCTAGAGGTATCGATGCCAAAGACCTTGTTCGAAAAGATCTGGGACGCGCACATCGTGGCCCAGGAGCCGGATTCGCCGGCTGTGCTGTACATCGATCTGCACCTGGTGCATGAGGTGACGTCGCCGCAGGCCTTCACCGGGCTGCGCAGCCGCGGCCTCAAAGTGCGCCGGCCCGAACGGACCGTGGCGACGATGGACCACGGCATCCCGACCACGCCGCTGGATGTGCCGATCATGGATCAGCTGGCCGCGCATCAGATCAAGGTGCTCGAGGACAACACGAAAGAGTTCGGCGTGCAGTTGTACGGCATGCACTCGGCCCATCGCGGTATCGTGCACGTCATCGGGCCGGAGCTCGGTTTGACCCAGCCCGGGATGACGATCGTCTGCGGCGATAGCCATACAAGCACCCACGGCGCCTTTGGGGCGCTGGCGTTTGGGATCGGCACAAGCGAGGTCGAGATGGTGCTGGCGACCCAGTGTTTGCTGCAGCGCAAGCCCAAGACCTGCGAGGTGCGAGTCGATGGCCAGCTGGCAACCGGCGTATCGTCGAAAGACATCATCCTGGCCTTGATCGCCAAGATCGGGATCGGCGGCGGCACCGGCTACGTCTTCGAGTACACGGGCAGCGCCATCCGCAGCCTGACGATGGAACAGCGTATGACGATCTGCAACATGTCGATCGAGGGCGGGGCGCGGGCCGGCATGATCGCGCCAGACGACGCCACGATCGAGTATGTGGCCGGGCGCGAGTTCTCGCCCAAGGGCGCGGATTGGGATTCTGCAGTTGCACGCTGGCGCGCGCTGCCCTCCGATGAGGGCGCGACCTACGACTCGTCGATCATGCTTGACGCCGCGGCGCTCGAGCCCATGATCACCTACGGCACCAACCCGGGCATGGGCATGCGCATCACCGAGCGCATCCCCGATCCGGCCGGGCTTGGCGACGCCAACCAGAAGCTGGCGCTCGAGAAGGCCCTGAACTATATGGACCTGCGCCCCGGGCAGCCGCTGCTGGGCAAGAAGGTCGACGTGGTCTTCATCGGCTCGTGCACCAACTCGCGCATCTCGGATCTGCGCCTCGCGGCCGGGTTGCTCAAAGGCCGCAAGGTCGCCGACGGACTGCGGGTGATGGTGGTTCCCGGCTCGCAGGACGTTAAGAAGCAAGCTGAGCAGGAGGGCCTCGACAAGGTCTTCAAAGAGGCCGGGGCCGAGTGGCGCGAGGCCGGTTGCTCGATGTGCATCGCCATGAACGGCGACCAGCTGCAGCCCGGCCAGTACGCGGTCAGCACAAGCAACCGCAACTTCGAGGGCCGGCAAGGCAAGGGCGGGCGTACCTTCCTGGCCTCGCCGCTGACCGCCGCCGCCACGGCTCTCACGGGCGCCATCACCGACGTGCGAACTCTCATCTAGGGATTTGCGATTGGCGATTGGTGATTTGTGATTTCCTTCTGGCTCAACCGAAATCGCAAATCACCAATCGCAAATCACCAATGGAATATGGCTTCTTTCACCACCCTCACTTCCCGACAGGTCGCGCTGCCGATCAACGACATCGACACCGATCAGATCATCCCGGCCCAGTTCTTGAAGGTCACCGACAAGAACGGTCTGGGCCAGGTCGTGTTTCATAGCTGGCGCTTCCTGGAAGATGGATCGCCAAACCCCGACTTCGTGCTCAATCAGCCGGTTTCGCAGGGCGCCCAGATCCTGCTGGCCGGCGATAACTTCGGCTGTGGGTCGTCGCGCGAGCACGCGCCGTGGGCGTTGACCGGGTTCGGCTTCCGGGCCGTGATCAGCACGTCGTTTGCCGACATCTTTCGCAACAACGCGTTGAAGAACGGCCTGTTGCCCGTGGTCGTCGACGCGCCCACGCACCAGATGCTCTTCGATCTGGCCGAAGAGGCCCCGCAGGCCACGCTCAGTATCGATCTACCCAGCCAGACCCTGACGCTGCCCGGCGGTCAGACCGTGTCGTTCCCGATCGACGGGTTCAACAAGGCGTGTCTGCTCAACGGCACGGACGAGATCGGGTATGTGATGGGGTTTGAGCAGGACATCCTAGCGTTCGAGAAAGGTCGCTGATTTGCGATTTGCGATTGGTGATTTGCGATTTCCTCGGGGCCGCAAGGCGCCTTGGAAACACCAGACTTCCAATCACAAATCACCAATCGCCAATCACAAATGACTATGCTTCAGGTCTACGACACCACGCTCCGCGACGGCACACAACGCGAAGGAATCTCGCTCTCGGGGATGGACAAGCTTCGCATCGCGCGCAAGCTCGATGAACTCGGGGTCGCATTCATCGAGGGCGGCTGGCCCGGCTCGAACCCGAAGGACGCTGAGTTCTTCGAACGGGCCCGGGATGAGGCCTGGCAGAACACACTGATCGCGGCTTTTGGTAGCACCTGCCGCGTGCGCGGCGGCCCCGAAGACGACGCTAACATCAAGGCCCTGATCGACGCGCACACCCCGGTGTGCACAGTCGTGGGCAAGACCTGGACGCTGCACGTCACAGAGGTGTTGCGGACCACGCTTGACGACAACCTGCGCATCATCGAGATCAGCCTGTCCTACCTGCGCGCCCAGGGGCGGCGTGTGATCTACGACGCCGAGCACTTCTTCGACGGCTATAAGGCCGATCCTGCTTACGCACTCGAGACCCTTAGGGCCGCGGTGCGCGGCGGGGCCGAGACGGTCGTGCTGTGTGACACGAACGGCGGCACGCTGCCGTGGGACCTCGAGGAGGTTTGCAAGGTCGTGCGCGACCAGGTGGCGGCGCCGTACGGGATCCACACGCACAACGACAGCGAATGCGCTGTGGCGAACTCGCTGGCCGCCGTGCGCCAGGGCGCCATCCAGGTTCAGGGAACGATCAACGGCTATGGCGAACGGTGCGGCAACGCCAACCTGATCCCGATCGTGGCCGACCTCGAGCTCAAGCTTGGCGTCAGTTGCCTGCCCGAGGGCAGCCTGCAGAAGCTCTACGAGGTATCGCATTTTGTGGCCGAGGTCGCCAACCTGGCGCCCGACGAGCACATGGCCTTCGTCGGCAAGAGCGCGTTTGCGCACAAGGGCGGGATCCATGTGGCGGCCATGCGCCGATCGGTGCTGTCATACCAGCACGTCATGCCCGAGCTGGTCGGCAATCAGATGCGTGTGGTGGTCAGCGAGCTCTCGGGTCGTGGAAATCTGCTGAGCAAGGCCGAGGAGTACGGGCTGGAGTTCGAGCAGGGTGATGAGGTCGCTGGCGTGCTCAACGAGATCAAGGCGCTCGAGGCTCAAGGCTTCGCGTTCGAGGCTGCCGAGGCCTCGGTGGCGTTGATGATGAAACGCCAGGAGGCGACCTATACAGCGCCGTTCGAGATGGTCGACTTTACGTGCAACGTCGAGCATCGACGTGGTCGCGGCATCTTCGCCGAAGCCACGGTCAAGCTGCGGTTGCCTTCGGGGGAGGTGTTGCACACAGTCGCCGAGGGCAATGGCCCGGTCAATGCGCTCGACAAGGCGCTCCGCAAGGGGCTCGAGTCGGTCTATCCGGCGCTCAAGAGCATGCAGCTGGCCGACTTCAAGGTCCGCATCCTCGACAACAACGCCACGGGGGCTGTCACACGGGTGCTGATCGACACCCAGGCGAACACCAAGCGTTGGACCACGGTCGGCGCCAGCGCCAACATCATCGAGGCCTCCTGGCGCGCGCTCTCAGACGCCGTCGAGTACGGCCTCGTGATGGCCTGAGCCATGCGTCTCCATGCTGCCCGCCGCCCGGCCGCAAGCGAGCACACGCCGTATCAGCTGGAGTACGTCGGCCGGGTGCCCGATGGCGACGTCGTCGAGACCCTGATCAACCAGGCCGACGGGATGCGCCTGGCGCTGGCCACGGTCTCCGAATCGGCCGCAGCGGCGCGACCCCGGCCCGTCGAGTGGTCGAGCAAACAGGTGCTCGGCCACCTGACCGAGTGGGAGCGCATCTTCTGCCATCGCGCACTGTGTTTCGCCCGATCCTTGCCGGATGAACTGCCGGGTTACGATCAGGATCTGCTTGTCGCGGCCGCCGACTTCGATGCACGCAGCTGGGCCTCGCTCCTCGCTGAATACACGGCGGTGCGGGCCGCGACGATCATGCTTTTCGACGGGTTTCACCCGATCGATTGGGATCGTGGCGGGGTGGCCAGTGGCGCCCGGCTGACCGTTCGCGCCTTGTCGTACATCATCGCCGGCCATGAATTGCATCACGTCGAATCACTCCGCGAGGTGTACGGTCTGTTCGGGCATTCCGAGTAACCGCGGCGCACCCGGGCAAGCAAGCACACCGGCAAGGGCTCCACGTGGGTGTAGGCCAACCCCGGAAGGTGGTGGAGCCAATCATCGTCAATCGGCTGGCGCGCCCCCAGAGTGGCGGGCATCGTCCGGCGTTGGGCTGTGGGCCCATGAAGAGGTCATCCAGTGAACGCGAAAATCGTTTTGATCCCCGGTGACGGGATCGGCCCCGAGGTCGTCTCCGAAGCCGTTCGCGTGCTCGACGTCATCGCGTCGCGCGGCGGTCACACCTTCTCCTACGAGTCGATCCTGATGGGGGGCTGCTCGATCGATGCTCACGGCACGGCCCTGACCGACGAGGCGCTGGCGATCGCGCGCGCCTCAGACGCCGTGCTCCTCGGCGCGGTCGGCGGCCCGAAGTGGGATGACCCCAAGGCCAAAGTGCGGCCCGAGCAGGGCATCCTGGCGCTGCGCAAGGGCCTGGGTGTTTTCGCCAACCTCCGCCCAGCCAAGGTGCATCCAGCCCTGATCGACGCTTCGCCGATCAAGCCCGACCGGCTCGCAGGCGTCGACGTGCTTGTGCTGCGCGAGTTGACCGGCGGCCTGTACTTCGGTTATAAGGGCCGCGAAGTCGTCGATGGGCGCACCAAGGTCGTCGATGCGCTCGAGTACTGGGACGACGAGATCCGGCGCATCCTCGAGTTGGCCTTCAAGCTGGCCCGTGGCCGCCGCAAGAAGGTCACGTCGGTCGACAAGGCCAATATCCTTGACAGCTCGCGGATGTGGCGCCAGATCGCGACCGAGATCGGCCAGGCCCAACCCGACATCGCACTCGAGCACATGCTGGTCGATACAGCCGCGATGCGCCTGGTGACGAGCCCCGCTCATTTCGACGTGCTCGTCACCGAGAACATGTTTGGCGACATCCTGACCGATGAGGCTTCGGTGCTGGCTGGTTCGATGGGGATGCTGCCTTCGGCTTCACTGGGCGATGGCGGCCCGGGCCTGTACGAGCCGATCCACGGCTCGGCGCCTGACATCGCCGGGAAGGGCATCGCAAATCCGGTCGGCACGATCCTGTCGGCGGCGCTCTTGTTGCGCTACTCGCTCGGCCTGGAGGCCGAGGCCGCGGCGCTCGAGGCGGCTGTGGACGCCGCGATTTCGGCCGGCGCCCGCACCAAAGACCTGGGCGGGACGTTGTCGACGACCCAGATGACGGAGCGCGTGCTGACCGCTCTGGGATGAGGACGCCATGACGACACGCACGATCGGCTTGATCGGTGGCATGAGTTGGGAATCGTCTGTCACGTACTACAGGGTCATCAACACGACGGTGCGCGAGCGCCTGGGCCGGTATCACAACGCCCGCAGCCTGATGTTGACCGTTGATTTCGCCGAGATCGAGGCGCTACAGGCGCAGGGCGATTGGGCGACAGCCGGTGAGATCCTGGCAGATGCCGCGCGGCGCTTGGAGTTGGCCGGCGCCGGCCTCGTGGTCTTGTGCACCAACACCATGCACGTGGTAGCCGACCAGATTCAGGCCGCGATCGGTGTGCCGTTCCTGCATATCGTCGACCCGACAGCGGCGGCGCTCAAGCGGGCCGGGCTCTCGGTCGTCGGCCTTCTCGGCACGCGCTTCACAATGGAGATGGACTTCTATAGACGCAGGCTTGAGACCGAGCACGGTTTTCAGGTGCTTGTGCCAGAGCCGGCGGATCGCGATCGTGTGCACGAAATCATCTTCGGCGAACTCGTCCACGGCGAGATCTGGTCTGAGTCTCGGTCGGCCTATCTTGACGTGATCGAGCGTCTGGCAGCGCGTGGCGCCGAGGGCGTGATCTTTGGCTGCACCGAGATCGGGCTCTTGCTCTCGGCCGATCATGTGCGGCTGCCCGTGTTCGACACGACGCGTCTGCATGCCGTCGCCGCCGTCGATTGGGCCCTCGGCGACCCCGCTGGGGATCGATCGACGGAGATCCCAGAGGAGGCACCGAAGCCAGGATGAGAATCGCATTCCAGGGCGAGCCCGGCGCGTATTCCGAGGCGGCCGCGCTCGAGCATTTCGGCCGCGACATCGCGACACTGCCGTGCGAGACTTTCGACGACGTGTTCGCCGCCGTTGAGGCCGGCTCGGTCGACACCGGGCTTGTGCCGATCGAGAACTCACTTGGCGGCAGCATCCACCGCAACTACGACCTCCTGATGCGCCACAGCCTGGCGATTACGGCCGAGCATTATCTGCGTGTGCGGCATTGCTTGATCGGCTTGAGTGGCGCGACACTGAGTGGGCTGCGGCGCGTCATCAGCCACCCGCAGGGCCTTGCGCAGACCGAACACTGGGTGCGCGCCAATCTGGCGGGCGTTCAGAGCGAGCCGGTGCATGATACGGCGGGCAGCGTCAGGCTGGTGCGGGAGGGCGGCGACCCGACCGTGGCGGCGATCGCTTCGCGCCGTGCGGCCGAAGTGTACGGGCTGCCGATCCTCGTCGAGGGCATCGAAGACGATGCCGCCAACTACACCCGCTTTCTCGCGATCCGGCGCGAGCCNNCGCGAGCCGGTGACCCCTGACGGCGATGCCAAGACCTCGCTCGTATTCACGGTGCGCCACCAGCCCGGCTCGTTGTTCAAAGCCTTGAGCGTCTTCGCGCTTCGCGATATCGATCTGACTAAGATCGAATCGCGTCCGTTGGCGGGACGCGCATTCGAGTACCTGTTTTACGTCGATATTGTCGGGTCTCAGACCAGCGATGTCGTCCGTCGTGCGCTCGATCACCTGAGCGAGTACGCCGCGATGCTGCGCGTGCTCGGATCCTATCCACGGCACATATTGGTCTGACCCGGCGAACGAAATCGCGACGCGGCAAACGACGGGCTGCACCCGTCGTTT
>DKKP01000084.1 GCA_002455335.1 Anaerolineales bacterium UBA6663
GATTTCCTCTTGGCCAAGAGGAAATCGCAAATCACCAATCGCAAATCGCAAATGCAAGGAGTTGCGATGCAGATAACACGCGTGTTAGTGATCGGCGCCGGCACCATGGGGGGCGGGATCGCGGCGCATTGCGCCAATGTCGGCCTGAGCGTGACGCTGCTGGATGTGCCGGCCGAGGGGCAAGATCGCGATGCCGTGGTGAAGGGGCTTTGGGAACGGCAGGTGAAGGCCCGACCAGCGGCGCTGAGCGGTCCCGAAGCGGCCGAACGCGTCACGCTCGGAAACACGGAGGATGATCTCGACGAAGCGGCCAGGGCCGCCGACTGGATCATCGAGGTCATCATCGAAAAGCTCGAGCCCAAGCAGGCGCTCATGGCCAGGCTCGAGCCGCTCCGCAAGCCGGGCGCGATCGTGACCACGAATACGTCGGGGATTCCGATCACGTCGATCGCGGCCGAGCGTGGCGACGGCTTCCGGTGTGCGTTCTTTGGCACGCACTTCTTCAATCCGCCGCGCTATCTCAAGCTGCTCGAAGTGATCCCGACGGCGGACACGGACGCGACTGTGGTGGACGCGTTCGAGGCGTTTGCGGGGTCGCGGTTGGGCAAGGTGGTCGTGCGCTGCAACGACACGCCCAACTTCATCGCCAACCGCATCGGCGCTTTCGTCGGCCAGTATCGCAGTATCGCGGCCATCGACAACGGCTACAGTGTCGAGGAGGCCGACGTCCTCAGCGGCCCGATCCTGGGCAACCCCAAGACCGGCACGTTTCGGCTGGCCGATCTGGTCGGCCTGGACGTGATGGCGCACGTAAACGCCAATCTCTATGAACTGGCGCCCGACGACGACAGCCGCGAACTGTTCCAGATGCCGGCGCCGGTCCAGGCGATGCTGGCGCGTAAGTGGCTGGGCAACAAGACCGGCCAGGGCTTCTACAAGGCGGTCAAGGACGATTCCGGGAACAAGATGTTCCACGTCCTTGACCTTGTGACACTCGACTACAAACCGCCGACCAAACCGCGCTTCGATGTCATCGGCGCCACAAAGGACCTGGCGCTCGTCGAGCGTCTACGCGAGATCTTCACCGAGCCGAAGTGGGCCGACGATCGCGGCGGGGCCTACATCATCGAAACGACGCTGCCGATCCTGGCCTACGCGGCCAGACGCATCCCCGAGATCGCCGAAACGCCGTACGCGGTCGACCAGGCCATGCGGCACGGCTTCGGCAGCGAGCTCGGCCCGTTCGAGATCTGGGACGCGATCGGCCTGAAGGTCGGCATCCAGCTGATGCAGGCGCGCGAGATCGCGCTTCCTGAGTGGGTGACGATGCTGGCTGCGAGTGGGGCGGCCGGCTTCTATCGAGGCGGCCAGGGTGGGCGCGAGGTCTATCACCCTGTGAAGCGCGTCTTTGTGCCGGTCGAGCGGCCACGTCTGACGGTGTCGCTGCGCCCGGAGGACGGCGCGCGGCGCGAGCTCAAGCGCAACGCCTCGGCCAGCCTGCTCGACCTGGGCGACGGCGTGCTTGGCTTCGAGTTCCACTCGAAGGGCAACACGCTCGACACTTTCACGGTCGATATCGGCAAGGCCGCGCTCGAGTGGCTGGCGCGCGACGAATGGCGTGCGCTGGTGATCGCCAACCAGGGCAAAGACTTCTCGCTCGGTGCCAATATCGGCATGTTCATCCTGGCAGCCGGGGACCCGACGGCGCTCGAGGCCGCGGCTCGCGATTTGCAGCAATGGGTGCTCGACCTGCGCTGCGCGCCCAAGCCCGTCGTCACGGCGCCGCGGCAACGTGTGCTCGGCGGCGGCGTCGAGCTGGCCTTCACCGGCGCGCGCATGGTCGCCTCGGCCGAGACCTACATGGGCCTTGTGGAAGCCGGCGTCGGCCTCATCCCGGCGCTTGGCGGCTGCAAGGAGCTACTGCGGCGCGTGGTTTCGCCGGCCATGGCAACCGACCCGCGCGTCGATCCGCTGCCGTTTTTGCAGAAGGTCTTCGAGACCATCGGCTACGCCAGAGTCAGCGAGAGCGCGGCCCAGGCACGTACGCTCGGCTTCCTGGGCGCGAACGACGTGATCGTGGCCAACGACGAGGACCTGATCGGGCACGCCAAACGCGTCGCGCTCGATCAGGCCGACACGGGCTATGTGCCGCCGGATCGCCACGCCCCGAGCGTCTACGCAGCGGGCTCACGCGGGAAAGCCGCGATGCTGATGGCGATCGAGCAGTTGCGCTGGGGTAAGTTCATCAGCAGCCACGACGCCCTGATCGCGCGCAAGCTCGCGCATGTGCTGGCGGGCGGCGATCTCACGCAGCCGACCTGGGTGACCGAGGACTACATCCTCGACCTCGAGCGCGAGGCCTTCCTCTCGCTCCTCGGCGAGCCCAAGACCCAGGACCGGATCAGCTACATGCTCAAGAACGGCAAGCCGTTGCGGAACTGATTCATTTGCGATTTGCGATTGCTGATTTGCGATTTCCCCCAGGCCTGGAGGAAATCGCAGATCGCAAATCTGCATGGAGAAGTCATGGACGCAGTCATTGTCTCAGGTGCCCGCACCCCTGTCGGAAGAGCCGTGAAGGGTGCGTTGCGGGCGACGCGACCGGATGACCTGGCGGCTGTCGCGATCAAGGCCGCGGTCGAGCGGGCCAAGGGGCTTGATCCCGCAGCCATCGAGGACGTGATCCTGGGCTGTGCCATGCCCGAGGCGGCGCAGGGCCTGAACATCGGCCGGATCGCGGCCTTGCGCGCGGGGCTGCCGGTCGAAGTGCCTGGGCAGACCGTCAACCGCTTTTGCGCCTCGGGGCTGCAGACGATTGCGCTGGCCGCGCAGCAGATCATGATCGGACAGGCCGAGGTGATCGTGGCCGGCGGCGTCGAGTCGATGAGCAGCGTGGGCATGTCGGGCAACGTCTTTTCGCCTAACCCGGCGCTGGTCGAGCTGAGCCCCGAGGTCTACATGCCGATGGGGTTGACGGCCGAGCAGGTCGCGCGCGAGTACCGGGTCAGCCGGGAGGATCAGGACGCCTTTGCGCTCGGCTCGCATCAGAAGGCGCTGGCCGCGATCGACGCCGGGCGTTTCGTCGACGAGATCGTGCCGGTCGAGGTCGAGACGACCGGTTTCGTGGAAGGCGCTCCGGTCACGACGCGGTCGACTTTCGCCGTCGACGAGTCGCCGCGCCGCGACACCACGCTCGAGGCGCTGGCGCAGCTCAAACCGGTTTTCGCCGCCGGCGGCACGGTCACGGCCGGAAACGCCTCGCCCATGAACGACGGCGCCGCCGCCGTGATGGTGATGAGCCGTGAACGGGCCGAGGCGCTTGGCCTCAAGCCGTTGGCGCGTTTTGTGTCGTTCGCGGTGGGCGGTGTGCCGCCGCAGGTGATGGGCATCGGCCCGATCGTGGCAGTGCCCAAGGCGCTCAACTTGGCCGGGCTGACGCTGGCCGACATCGACCTGATCGAACTCAACGAGGCCTTTGCCGCACAGGCGCTGGCCGTGATGCGCGCGCTCGAGCTGGATCCCGAACGCGTCAACGTCAACGGCGGCGCGATCGCGCTTGGCCACCCGCTCGGCTGCTCGGGCGCCAGGCTCACGATCTCGCTGATGAACGAGCTCGCGCGCCGCAAAGCCCGGTATGGCCTCGTGACGATGTGCATCGGCGGCGGCATGGGCGCGGCCGGGGTATTCGAGAATCTGTTAGTGTAAAGGCATGGCGATGACTCTCGAAGTCCGGGCGCTCACGCCCGAAGAGTGGCCGGCCCTGGTCGAGCTCTTTGGCGAGCAGGGCGCGCGCAGCGGCTGCTGGTGCATGTATTTTCGGATCGGCAGCGCGTATCGCCGCCGATCGAGCGCGGTCAACAAAGCCGCGTTCCACGAGGTCGTCAGGCAGGGGCCGCCGCCGGGGCTGCTGGCCTTCGACGGCGATCGCGCCGTCGGTTGGTGTCAGGTGACACCGCGCTCGCTGCTGCCCTGGCTCGACCACACCTGGCGGCTCAAGCCCGTCGACGACATGCCCGTTTGGTCGATCTCGTGTTTCTACATTCGGATCGGCTACCGCCGCCGGGGTGTGACGGGCGCCCTGATCCAGGCCGCGCTGGACCTCGCGCGGCAGGCCGGTGCGCCGGCGCTTGAAGCCTATCCGCTCGACGGGCGATTATCGCCGAGCGCGACCTCGACCGGGTATGCCACCACCTTTGCGCGAGCCGGGTTCCAGGAGGTTGCACGGAGGTCACCCGAGCGCCCGATCATGCGTTACGTGTTTTGAGCGATATCCAGGCCAGGCGGCGATAGGCGCGGTAGCTTCGGCCCTTGCTCTACGCACCGCGCTCCACGGTCTTCAAACCGTGGCCGGTGAGTATCGCGACCACGTCGCCCGGCGTCTCGGCGAGCACCGGCCAGATCGCGGCGCTTGTCAATTCGACAAGCAGCCCGCGCCGGGCGAGCTCGGCGTGGCTCGAGCGGATCCTGTCGTCGTCGATCGCGTACAGGCCGCCACCGCTGGACGTGATTGCGGCAAGCACGGCGTCGCCGCGCATTGGCCGAACCACCCGGATGCCTTCGGCGATCGTCTCACCTTCAGTCACCCAATCGAGCCCCTGACGGCCGTACTTCGCCACGGCCCAAAGTGGCGCGCAGGCCATGGCCTGGACGCCGATCAGCTGTGGAGTGGCGGGGATGACGCCCGCTTTCTCGAGCGCTTGAAACCCGAGTGAGAGGCCCAGCAGCAGCGTGCCGTGCCCGACGGGGAGGATGACGGCTTCCGGCGCGCGGCCGAGCTGGGCGACGATCTCGTACGCGCAGGTCGCGTTGCCGAGCAGGCCGAGCGGGTTGAACACGTGGCTGGCGTACACGGCGCCGGCGTCAGCTGCGGCAAGCGCGGCCTCGGCGGCCTTCGAACGCGGGCCGTCGATCGCGACGAGCTCGGCCCCATAGGCCTCGATCTGTTTGCGTTTGGCGCCTGCGGCCGTCGCCGGCACAAACACACGCGCCTTCACACCGGCGCGGGCCGCGTACCCGGCGAACGATGCGCCGGCATTGCCCGACGAGTCCTCGATCGCCTCACCGATGCCCAGGTGCCGCAACCAACTGAAGACCACGGCCATGCCGCGGTCCTTGAATGCGCCTGTGGGGTTCAGGCCCTCGTGTTTGAGGTGCACGGCGCGCCCGTCGAGCTCGAGCGGGATCAAGGGCGTGTTGCCCTCGCCAAGCGTGATCGTCGGCGCCTCGGCCGGGAGCCCGAATGTGTGCCTGTAGCGCCAGACCCCGGGAGCGCTTGCATCGACGCGCGCGGAGTCGAACGCGGGAGGCTCATTCAATCCGAGTATGCCCGTACAGGTCGGACAGCGGTAGCCGGTAAAGCTCAGTGGCTGCGTGCGACCGCAGTTGGTGCATTTGAACGTCATGTTGAAGGGGGGCACAGCGGGGCGCATGAGCAAGGACTATCCCGCCCCACGCAGAGTCCCGCGTTGTCCTAGCTCCTATCCGACTCGTTGGGCGTGTAGTGGCCCTCGATCCAAACCTGACCGGCCGGCCCGATTTCCTTCTTCCATATGGGCACGATCTCCTTGAGGCGGTCGATGCCGTAACGCGCAGCCTCGAACACGCCGGTGTCGCGGTGTGCGGCCGAGCACGCGATCAGCACGGTCGGCGTGCCGGGGTCGAGCGGGCCGATCCGCTGAACGACGGCGATGCCCTCGATGGTCGGCCAGCGTTCGCGGATCTCATCGGCGACCTGCTTCATCTTGGCCTCGGCCATCGGCACATACGCCTCGTATTCCAGGCGCGTTGTCTCATGCGGGCCGATGGCGTCGCGGTCGGGGCGGGTGGTCACGCCGCGCACCATGCCCGTGAACACACAGGCGGCGCCTGTGCTTGGCAGCGTGATCGCGGCCACCAGGGCGTCGAGGTCGAGGGTGTCGTTGGTGATTCTGAAGATTGTCGGAAAAGTTCCTCCGGAGACCGGCGGGAACAAGGCGACCTCATCGCCGTCATGGAGGACGTCTTCGTTGAAGGCGTACTCATGGTTGACGGAGACGAGGGCGGTGGGCAGCGCCGGTGTCAGGCCGGGCAGCGTTGTGGCGAGCGCGTCGCGCAGAACCGTGACCGTGGCGCCGTCGGGCAGCGTCAGCTCGGTTTGCGCTCGACCTGCGCGATCTTTCAACGTTGCAAAGAAGAGGACTTTGACTTGCATGGTGCTAAGTGTACAACGAGGGGGCCCGATATCGGGAATGGGTGGACTGCTCGATGTGTGGCCGCCCCGGGAGGGGTCTGACCTGTGACAAAACGGCCGTCGCCGCTGTGGTACGGTCTGACTATGACGAAGGTGTCTCTCCCCCTCCATGGCCGCTGGGCCACCGACAACGCTCGCGGCCTCGACCTGGCCGGCCGGGGTCTCGAGCACATCCCCGAGCCGCATCGCCCAGATCTCGAGGCGCTCGATCTCGACCACAACCGTCTGACGGCCCTGCCGGATTGGATCGCCGATCTGCCGGGCCTGCGATTCCTGAGCGCCTATCACAACGACCTGATCGAGCCGCCGCATGTGCTGGCCGCGCTGACGCACCTCGAGGTGCTCAACCTCTCGGCCAACCGTCTGACCGATCTCGGGCACAGCCTCGATCGCCTGACCGCGCTGCGCATGATCGACGTGGGCCACAACCCGCTGACGACACTGCCTGCTGCCGTCGGCTCCAATCCTGACCTGGCGTACCTTTATGCGAGCGACGGCCGGCTCACAGACCTGCCCGGCTCGCTTTCGCAGTTGGCGCGCCTGACGTACCTCAATCTGGCCGACAACCAACTCGCATCTCTTCCCGAGTGGATCGGGGACCTGCGGGCCCTGGTCGAATTGCGCGTCTCAGGCAATCGACTGGAGCGCCTGCCGGAGGAGCTGGGCCGCCTGTCCGACCTGCGTGAGCTCCATGCGCTCAACAACCGGCTCGAAGCTCTGCCGCTGTCAATCGGCGGTCTGACGAACCTGCGAGTGCTGGCGTTGCAGGGCAATCGGCTCACGGCGTTGCCGGACGCACTGGGGGAGCTGACGGCGTTGACCGATCTCGACCTTCGCTTCAACCAACTCGCCACGTTGCCCAAAACGTTCGAAAGTCTGACGGCGCTGCGCCGGCTCGACCTCCGCGCGAACGCCCTGAAGACGCTGCCTTCCGCTTTGGCTGAGTTGCCGAATCTCGAGCGACTTGATTTGCGCTGGAATCCGTTGGACCGTGTGCCGGATCGGGTGGGGGACCTTGAACGGCGGGGTTGCGTCGTGTTGCTTTAGGCCGTGAGCTCTGCCCGCCAGGGCCCGCTCTTGCCGCCGCGTTTCTCGAGCAGACGCACGTTCGTGATCTGCATCGTCTTCTCGACGGCCTTGGCCATGTCATAGACCGTCAGCGCCGCCACCGACACGGCGGTCAGCGCCTCCATCTCGACGCCGGTCTTGCCTGTGGTGCGCGCGGTGGCCGTGATCGCCACACCGGGGAGCTCGTCGCGCAGTTCGCAGATCACTTCGACATGCGTCAACGCGAGCGGGTGGCAGAGCGGGATCAGATCCGAGGTGCGTTTGGCGGCCATCACGCCGGCGAGCTGGGCTGTCGTGAGCACGTCGCCCTTCTTGATCTGGCCGGCGCGGATCGCGGCCAGGGTCTCGGGCTGCATGCGCACCTCGCCGGCTGCGATTGCCACGCGCTCGGTGTCGGCCTTGCCGCCGACGTCGACCATGCGCGCGTTGCCCTGCTCGTCGAGGTGGGTCAGGCTCATGCCGGGTTCTCGGCCTCTGGTTTCGGCGGCGCCTCACGCACGACGTAGAGTGGGCGCTTCTTGACCTCTTCGTAGATCCGGCCCAGGTACTCGCCCAGGATGCCGACCGAGATCAGCTGCACGCCGCCCATGAAAAGCACGGCGATCAGGGTGCTTGCCTGACCGGTGAAGAACGTGGCGCTGTAGAAGAACCGGAGCCCGGCGACGACCGGGATGCTCACCAGCGCGATCAACGAGATCCAGAACCCCAGCGTCGTCACCCACTGAATCGGCGCGTAGCTGAAGCCCGTGATGGCGTCGCTGGCGAACTTGATCATCTTGCGCAGCGGGTACTGGGTCGAGCCGGCATAGCGCTCATGCCGATCGTAGAGCACGCCGGTCTGCTTGAACCCGACCCAGACCGACAGCCCGCGCATGAAGCGATGGTGCTCGCGCAGCTGGCGCATCACAAGCACGACCTTGCGGTCGATCAGACGGAAGTCACCCGTGTCCTGCGGGATCTCGATCGAGGCCATGCTGCGGATCAGGCGATAGAACGCGGCCGCCGTGAATAGCTTGAAGAAGGTCTCGCCCGCGCGCTTGCGCCGCTGGGCGTAGATCACCTCGTAGCCCTCCTGCCACTTGGCGGCCAGATCGAGGATCACCTCGGGCGGGTCCTGCAGATCGGAATCGATGATCGCAACCGCGTCGCCCTCGGCATAGTCGATGCCGGCCGTGATCGCGATCTGGTGTCCGAAGTTGCGCGCGAAATCGATGATCTTGATGCGCGGGTCATTCTCACGCAGCTGCCGCCCGATCTCGGGCGATTTGTCTCGGCTGCCGTCGAAGACCAGCACCAACTCACACGGGCCATCGAGCCTTTCCATCACGCCGGCCATGCGTTCGTAGAACACTGGCAGCGTCTCTTCTTCGTTGAAGACCGGGGCGACGATCGAGTATTTGGGTCGAGTCATAACGATTTGTGATTTGCGATTTGCGATTTGCGATCTGTGTTGAGCCCAAACCTCAATCACAAATCACAAATCACAAATCACAAATGGTACAAGGCTCCTAAAGCCGTGACATAACCTGGATTGGGCGCGACGTCGAGCGTCACGCCATACAGCCCGCCGACCTTGAGAATCGCATCCTGCAGGGTAGGGAGATCGAGCAGCCGGCCGATCAGCAAAATCCGGTTGATCGATTGCGCCCGCGCGGCATTGATGGTGATCAGGCCGATCGTCTGGCCGACCAGGGTCACCAGACCGGCGGCGATGTCGGCGCGGCCCGGCTCGAAGGCCTCGCGCCCGATTCGGCCGAAGTTGACGGCTGTGGTGTCGGCATGCAGCAGGCCGATCCCGGCGCCGACCACGTCGCCCAGTGCCAGATCGACGCCGTTGCGGTCGCCCGTCGCGGCCAGGGCATCGATCGCGCGCGGGTCGGCTGTGCCGAGCAACAGGCGGCCAAGGACCTGCAGGGTGCCCCCGCCCACGGCCGTGCCGCTGATGTGCGCATATTCGGCCCCGCGCGCCGCGACGGCGGCCGTTCCCGAGCCGCAACTGACGACGAGCAGGGGCTCGGCCTCGATCCTGGCTGCGATCTGGCCGCCGCGCCCGATGGCGGCCATCTCACCGACTCGTTCGACTCGGGTCGAGCCCAGGTGATCGGGCAGTTCGCGGCTGCGTCCTCCGGTGGCTGCCAGAGCCTCGACGTCGGCCAGGGCGACGCCGCCTTCGGCCAGCACGGCCGCCACGCGGGCTTCATCCGGCACGCCCCGGCTTGGGAGCATCCAATGCCGCAGCGCCCCGTCGGTCTCGACGAGCACGTCGGTGTTGGTGATCCCGAAATCGATAGCGGCGCGCCGGATCGTGGGCATCCAGTAATTATAACCAGTGCAAGACATTCGACTGGGCGTCAAGGGAGCGACGTGTGCACGGGCACGTTGTCAACGCGGGATGCTCAGCCGCGGCAAGGCGATGCTGACAACCCGTGCTTGAACGCTTGAGCGACCGGGGTCTATATCGGGGATGTGAACCGCGAAGACGCGGAGTTCGCAGTGGCACAGGTTCGATAGACTTTCCGCCCTTCCTATCTGCGCGGTTCGTTCGGGAAAATGTCAGGTGATCGTTTCGCGCAGCAACTGTATAATCCTCCAGCTATGTTCAAATCGATCCGAGATTCACTGGCGCGCACCCGCGATGCGGTTTTTGGCCGCGTCGCGTCGCTGCTTGGCCAGAGCGACATCACTGATGACACCTGGGATCAGCTTGAGATCGCGCTGATCCAGGCTGATATGGGCGCCGTCGTGGCCGACGAGATGCTCACCCGGCTGCGTGCTCGCGCCACAGCCGAGGGCATTGTGCAGGCCGATCGCCTGCGGGCCGCGCTTCGGCAGGAGCTGCGGGCATTGCTCGGCGAAACCCGCACGGTCAGCTTCGATCACCAACCCACGGTCATCGCCCTGGTCGGTGTCAACGGCTCGGGCAAAACGACGACCGTGGCCAAGCTGGCGCGGTATCTGCGCGGGCAGGGAAAGAGCGTGATTGCGGCCGCCGCAGACACTTTTCGGGCCGCGGCGGTCGACCAGCTCCAGGTCTGGGGCGAGCGCCTCGACTTCCCGGTCATCGCCGGGCAGCCGAACGCCGACCCGAGTTCGGTGGCTTACGACGCAGCTGCCGCGGCTCAGGCGCGCGGCATCGACGTGCTGATCGTTGACACCGCAGGGCGGCTGCAGAGCAAGTACAATCTCATGGAAGAGTTGCGCAAGGTGACGCGCGTCATCGGCAAGGCCGTGCCGGGCGCGCCGCACGAAACCTGGCTTGTGCTCGACGCGATCACGGGCCAGAATGCGCTCTCACAGGCCCGCGGCTTCAAAGACGCCTCGGGCGTCACAGGGGTCGTGTTGACCAAGCTCGATAGCTCGGCCAAGGGCGGCATGGCCTTCGCCATCCGCCGCGAGCTCGGCCTGCCGATCGTGTTTATCGGCACAGGCGAGCATTTCGAGGATTTCGCGCCGTTCGACGCCGACAAGTTCGTCGCCGGCCTGATCGATGAGCCCGAGGACGGGCGCTAGAACCCGCCCTCGCTCGCAAGGAAAGACAACCAATGGAAGACCTGACTGCCCGATTGAACGTCATCGACGAGCGCCTGCATACCCTTCTGGAGCGTCTTTGACTTACCTGTCAAGGAAGAACGCCTCGCGGACCTCGAAGCCCGTTCGCAAGACCCAAACCTGTGGAGCAACCCTGAGAACGCTCAGCGCACGATGCGCGACCTGGCGACGGTGCGCGATGAGTTGAGCCGGTTCAAGAACGCCAGCCAGGGCATCCTCGATGCGCGCGAGTTGGCGGATCTTGACGACGAGAGTATGCGCCCTGAACTCGAGGGCGAGGTGAAACGGCTCGAAAAACTGGTCCGCGAAATCGAGACAGGCGTGATGCTCTCGGGCTCCTACGACCGAGACGATGCCATCTTCACGATCTTCGCCGGGGCGGGCGGCACCGAGTCGCAAGACTGGGTGGGCATGCTCTATCGCATGTACCAGCGCTACTGTGAAGATCATCGCTTCAAGGTCGAAGTGCTCGACCTGAGCGAGGGCGAAGAAGCGGGGATCAAGTCGGTGACGATGGCGGTCAGCGGCCCGTTCGCCTATGGTCTGCTCAAGGCCGAGAAGGGAACGCACCGGCTTGTGCGGATCTCGCCCTTCGACTCATCTGCGCGGCGCCACACGTCCTTCGCGTCGGTCGAGGTCTATCCCGAGGTCGAAGACGTCGGCACGATCGAGATCCCGCCGAGCGAGATCGAGATGGACACCTATCGCGCCAACGGCGCAGGCGGCCAGAACGTCCAGAAGAACGCCACGGCCGTGCGCATTCGGCACGTCCCGACCGGCCTGATCGTCACCTGCCAGAACGAGCGCTCGCTGACCCAGAACCGCGAAAACGCGATGAAGGTATTGCGTTCCAGGCTGTTGGCCATCAAAGAAGAAGAGCGCCAGAAAGAGATCAACGCGCTCAAAGGCGGGCGGGTCAAGGCCGAATGGGGCCAGCAGATCCGCTCGTATGTGCTGCATCCCTACCAGATGGTCAAGGACCACCGCACCGACCACGAGACAAGCCAAACCGACAAGGTCCTCGACGGCGAGCTCGACGAGTTCATCGAGGCCTTTCTGCAAAGCCAGGTTGGAGCGTAGGGCGGGGAGCGTAGAGTGGGGAGCGAGGTGCGGGAAACGAACCCGCCCTACGCTCCCCGTCCTACGCTCTCTCCGTCAACGCCAACCTCACCCCCAATCCCACGAACGTCACCGCCGCAAGGCGTTGGATCCAGCGCTGCAGCGTGACCTGCGTACGCAGCCATGCGCCCAGCTGGCCGGCGAATGCGCCCATCAGGCTGCCGTACGTGATCGTCAGGGATGTGAAGACCAGCCCGTACATCAGAATCTGCAAAGCCTCTGGGCCGGCGCCCGGCGCCACGAACTGCGGCAAGAAGGCCAGCAGAAACAGCCCGGCCTTTGGGTTCGAGACGCCGACGATGAAGCCCTGCCTGAAGAGGGTGAGGGTCGCGCGGCTCTCGCCCCCGGGCGCGTGGCCGTCAAAGACGGGCTGGCCGCTCGAGCGCCAGAGTTGGATACCCAGGTACACGAGATAGGCCGCACCCGTGTATTGAACGATACGGAAGGCCAGTGCCGATGTCTGCAGCAGGGCAGCCAGGCCAGCGGCGATGGCGAGCACCTGCACGACCAGTCCGAGCGAGTCGGCCAATGCGAACACCACACCGGCGCGCCTGCCCTGGGCGATGCCGCGCGCCACGATTGCGATCAGGCTAGGGCCAGGGGCCAGTACCACCGGCACGGCCACGGCGAGGAAGGCCAAGAGGTGAGGGGGCATCGTGAGATCCTGTGGTGGAGGCGATCGACGAGCGACGTAGGGGCTAACCTGTGACCTTAGGGCCGTCGCCCTTCGGCATGCTCGTCGTGTCCTCCTACATTTGCATCCGCGATCGGCTTGAAATCGAACTCGAGCCAGCGTGACTCGAGCGCGGGCCAGGCATCGGTTTGTGTGGCGACGTCGGCCCAGTTTTCCTTTCCGCTCCATTCGTCAATCGTTATGGCATACACGCTTGTGCGCGCCAGAGCCGCTGCGCCGATCGGCATGATCTCGCGGCCGACGGCCAGTTGCGGGAAGTACTTGGCCAGCAACCCTTCCAGTGCGCGAACCTGGTCCAGCGAGTCGGTCAGCACGCGCGCTGTGCCGAAGACGATCACCGACCGGTATTGCACCGACGCTTCGAGCGGATCGTTGCTGGCCAGGAAGCGACCGTACTCGCTCACCTCAAGGCACACGCCCGTGTGCCGCTCGATGTTGGCGCGGAGCCGACCCGCGATGTTGGAATGGATGTAGATGGCCTGCCGTTCCTCATCGTACCAATAGCTGGTTGGCGTCTGAAAGACCTGTTCATCCCAACGCGTGGCCAGATGGGCGATCTCGCCACGCTGCAGCAGGGCTTTGATCCATGCATCGTCGCGTTTGTTTGCCGGCCGGCGCTGACGGCTGGGCGGGCGCCTGGTCGGATCGTAGAATTCGGTGCTCACTCGGCTCGCTCCTATAACGTCTCGTAACCTGGAATGGCTGCGAGTGTACGTCAGACTACGTGTTGCCGTCGAGCGCGGCTGCCCTGTTGGCAAGACGCGGGCCGCAACCGGGCTGACTCGAGCGCGTATACTCAAGATATGACACCCGCACTGTCCGTCAAAAATCTGTCAAAGGCTTTCGCAAACGTCCACGCGGTACAGGAAGTCAGCTTCGAAGTGGCCCGGGGCGCGATTTTCGGGCTGCTCGGCCCCAACGGGGCCGGGAAAACCACGACGATCCGGATGATCATGGATATCCTCAAGCCGGATTCCGGCCAGATCCAGATCCTGGATCACGCGCCCGGTCTGGGGCGCGAGAATATCGGGTATCTGCCCGAGGAGCGCGGCCTGTATCGAGGCCTGCGCGTGCTTGACACGCTTGTCTATTTCGGCGAGCTCAAGGGTCTGACCACGTCTCGGGCGCGGGAGCGCGCGCTCGAGTTGCTCGTACGCGTCGAGCTCGATGACCGCGCCAAGTCCAAGGTCCAGGAGTTGTCACGTGGGATGCAGCAGAAGCTGCAACTTGCGGCCACGATCATCCATCAGCCCGACCTGGTCATCCTTGATCCGATAGACGATGTCGCCTCGCGCACCCTGCAGGCGCGCTATCAGGCCGCCGGCATCCCGTTCGCGCTCCTGTGCGACGCCGATGCGGTCGTGATGCACGGCATGGTGCTGCGGCGGCCGCTCAAGCTCGACCAGCTGGTGGCCGTGCTGAACGTGGCAGGCAGCCTGCGCGACGACACCGAAGTCGTCACCGGTTCCGATGCGGATTTCTACAACGCCGAACTGGGCGACCGCATCCCCACCGGCACGGGGGCACGCATCTGGGATCGCCCGGAGCACGCCCACGCCGACGTCGTTCCGCCTGCGGCCAGCTCCTCCGCCCCGGACTCCTTCGAACTGCTGGTGCACGGCGATCCGCTGCAGGAGCCGCCGCCGCCAAAGCCGCTGATCACCCCGGACACGCAGATCGAGGCGCGCCGGCACCCGGAGACGGCGCGCAGCGCGATGCGGCACAACGAAGCCGGCACCCACGACGCCAGCCTGCTGGGCGCAACGCCGCTGGAAATCGAACCGCTGGCGCTCGATCCGTCCGGATTCGGCCCGAGCACCACCCGCAGTACCACGCTGGAAGCCAGCCAGCCCGTGCTGCCGGCGCTGCTGGCCGAAGGCGCCATCCTCAGCCCCACCCGCCTGTCCGGTGAGGGGCTTCCTGACCTGGTGCTGGATCCCAAGCTGCGCGGCTATTACAGCCAGGCCGATCTTCAGGATCTCGCCCCCTACGTCCACGCCAACGGAACCCGCGTCCAGTCGGCGCGGATCGTCGGATCGGAGCTGNNACACCCAGCAAGCCCGACCGTTCGATGAGTTGCATTGGCTGCTCGCGCTCATGGGCGCTCCGGGACGTCTGGACCCGAGTCTGGATCCGGGCGGAAGCTACGCCGTCACGCACGCGCTCGACTGCGCACCCGAACTGCGCTCCCACGGCCGCATCGTGGCGCTGATGGCCACGCCCATGCACCTGCACGTGCTGGCGCGCGTGAGCGGCGCGCTGATGGAAGAGGTGTTCGACGTGATCCGCGCCTACCAGGCCATCGGACGGCTCGAATACGTGCCGCGCCAGAGCCTGCAGGCCAAGAAGGACGATCGCGGCGCGCTCTTCCGCCTGTTCACGCGCAAATAGGCCGACGGGCCCGGATCAGGGATACAGCAGTCCACGCGTCCAGGTGCCGTCCACGCGCCGGTACGCATGGCGGTCGTGCAGGCGGTAGGGCACNNCCGGCGTAGCGCGCCTCGACCTCGGCATAGCGGGCCTCGAAGGTTTCCCGATCCGGCAGCGGCTCCGATTGCAGCGAGGCCCAGGCGCCGAGCTGGCTCTCGCGCGGGCGGCTGGCGAAATAGGCGTCGGCCTCGACGGCATCCACCGGCACCACCGCCCCTTCGATCCGCACCTGCACCTGATCGCGCAAGCCCTTCCAGTGGAACAGCAGCGCCGC
>DKKP01000221.1 GCA_002455335.1 Anaerolineales bacterium UBA6663
GGGCGCCTCGACCGCCCGGCTGCGCGGCTGCAACCCGCGCTGCGCCTCGACCTCGGTCGTCAGTTCCCGAACCTGTGGCTGGCCGGCAAGCCCGGCGCCGGCGTCGACCTCGCGGTGCGCACGCTCGTGCTGGCCCTGGCCGAGCAGCATACGCCCGCTGAGCTCGAGCTCTACGGCCTGGCCTTCAACGGCGGCGCGCTGCTGCCGTTCAAGGATCTGCCTCACATGGCCGCGATGTTCACGCTGCGCGACGAAGACGGTCTGCGCGACCTGCTCGGCGCGCTTCAGGCCGAGATCGATCGGCGGCGTGAGCTCTTTGCCGAAGCCGGGGTCGACAACGCCGAGCACTACCGGCAGAAGACCGGCGCGCAGTTGACCAGCATCGTGGTCGTGATCGATGGTTTCGACGTGCTGTATCGCGAGGCCCAGCTGGCCGACTACAACAGCGTCCTGGGCGAGTTCAAGGACCGGATCGAGGGGCTCTTGCGCGCCGGCTGCGACATCCATCTGGTGCTCACCACGGTCACGGCCACGCTCTTTCGCGACGGCATTGAGAAAAACGTCACAGGTCGCATCGCGCTGCAGTTGCAGGACCGGGCCGATTATTACGGCGTGCTCGGCGCGCCACCGCCCTTCCTGATCGACGAGGCCCGCGGCCGCGCGCTCTGGCGCGAGGGCGCCGAGATGTTCGAGCTGCAAATGGCGGCGCCGACAACCGCCGCGACCAGCGCCGAGGAGACCGAGATGCTGGCGGCGACCGCACTCGCCATGGCCGCTGCCAGCGGCGGCTACTGGCGCGAAACCGCGTTCGATCGCTGGCGTGCCCGAGGCGACAGGGCTGATGGATCGATCACAGAACCCGCCGTGGATACGGACGCCCTCGGCGCGCGGCTCAACGCGCGGTTGGCCCAGAACAGCGGAGCGCGGCGGGGTGGGGCGGCGTCATTTGGGCTCCCGACCACGGCCGTTCCCTACACGCCGCTCGAGGTGCCTGATCTGACGGCGCTGGCCGCCGATGACCTTTCGTGGCTGCCGCCCGGTGTCGAACGCATCGAGTTCCAGACCGATGCTGAGGCGCCTCCCGTGGCGATCGACCTCGACCTGCTGCGCCGCACCGGCACTCAGCCGACGGCAGCGGGGGAATGACCATGGCCGAGACCGTGACCCTCACCCTCTGGCACGCCGAGGCTCCGGCGCCGCGCGACCTGGAGCTCCCCGATAACGTCCCCTGGGATGTGTTGGCCCCGATCGTGCTCGACAAGCTCAGCTGGCCGGCGCCGATCGATGAGTTGGCCGTGGTCGAGCACACACTCGAGAACGAAGACGTGGTGGTCCGCCCCGGTCTGACTCTGGCCGCTGCCGGCGCGCAGACAGGCATGAGCTTCCAACTGCGCTCGCGCGTGCTTTCCGAGCGTCGTCGCCCAATGCACGGCGTCGCGGGGCCGCATCTGCGCAACGCCCTCGGCGAGGTCTTTCGGCTGCAGCCCGGCCTCAACCTGGTCGGGCGGGGCGTTGCCGGCGAGGCGCACACCCTGGCGATCGACCTGGCCCGGCTCGATCGCGACCAGTCAGTCTCACGGCGGCATGCGCGGCTGCAGATCGACGCAGCCGGTGTATTCGTTGAGGATGAAGGAAGCCAGCACGGCACCTGGGTCAACGGACGAAGGCTGCGCCCCGGCGTTGCTCAGACCCTGCGCCCGCGTGACCGGCTGCAGTTCGGCGACGTGGGGCTGCGTTTCGAACCGGGGGCGTGAGCGTTCGCGCTCGCCGGGCTTCATCGAGTTCTGGCGGCGGCAGGCGCAGGTTCAGCTCAGTGTGCCGAGGATGATCCGGGCTGCTTTGGTCAGGCCATCTTCAGCGCGGATCCGTTGACCTAGTTCGGCGGCCGCGGCCCTCAACTCGGGTGCGCGCAGCGCCGTCAATGCGTCGGCCAGGTTGATTGCCGTCAGTCGCCTGCGCGGTATGGGCCGCGGCCCCGCACCAAGTTCGAAGATCCGGCGACCCCAGGCGAACTGATCGTTGCCGTGCGGGATCACGAGGGTCGGCACGCCCGCGCGCAGGCCGGCCGCTGTGGTGCCCGCGCCTCCGTGGTGCACGACCGCAGCCATGCGCGGGAACAGCCAGGCGTGAGGGGCGCTCTCGATCCGCAGCATCCCGGGCGGCAGGGCGAATGACCCTGACATCCCATGCCAGCCCGTAGCAAGCACGGCGCGTTGGCCGGCGCGTTGGCAGGCTTCGACCACGAGCCGAGTGGTGGCCTCGGCCTGTGATGCTGTGCCGATGCTGCCGAAACCCACATACACCGGCGCCGGCCCAGACTCAAGAAACGCGCTCAGTTCGGACGGCGGTGTCCACGCGGGCTCATCGAGAAACCAGTATCCTGTTTGATGCACATGCGCTGGCCAATCGCCGGGATGCGGGAAGACGTGTCGGCTGCAGCCGACCAGGGTCGGCGTGGTCGGCGTCGGCGCGCGTCCGAACGGGTTGCCGAAAGCGTCGGGGTCGCGTCCGAATGCCTTGCGCCAGTAGGCGCGTACCGAGCCGCCGGCGGCCGTCCACATGATGGCCTCAAAGGCCCGATGGGTCAGTTGGTTGTACGCCCTGCCCAGACGCGGGCCGGCATAGAAGACGAGCGCTGGATAGGCGCCGGTGCGCGTCATCGGGAACGGCGTCGCCAGGATCCCGGGCAGGCCGCGGTCGGCGGCGATGAAGCGCCCGATCGCGGCGCCGGGGTGGTAGACCACGGCTGTGGCATCGGCGCAGGCCGCGACGAAACCCGCGTTCAGACCGGCCGCCAGCCGGCCCAGCTGGTTGAAGCTGAGCAGCACCTTAAGCGGATTGTCGGCCTCGATCGCGTGGCGGATCGCGTCGCTGCCGGCGATGCCGACGACGTCGCCCAGGAGCGGGTAGTGCTCGAGGCCGGCGTCCTCGACCAGTGCTCGAAAGGCCGCGAACGTGGCGACCCGCACCCGTTGGCCGGCGTTGCGTAACGCGGCCCCAAGTGCCACATAGGGCTGGACGTCGCCGCGGGTGCCCGCGGCAAGGAGCACGATCGGCATGGCGTCTCAGACCTCCGGTTGCTCGAAGCGCTTCACGATCTTGGCCATGATCGCCCGGAACTGCCTGGCCTCACGCGGGCTGAGCGCGCTCTCGAGCTTCGTCGTATAGGCCTTCAGGGCCTTGCCTTTGGCCGCGGCCAGCCGCAGGGCAGGGGCCGTCAGCCGCACCTCGCAGACGCGCCCATCGGTGCTGGAAGGTGTTTTGAGCACATAACCAAGCGCGGTCAGCCGGTTGATCGCGATCGAGGCCGATGCCCGGGTGACGCTCAGATGTTTGGCCAACGCCGACACCTTTGGCGTGCCCAGGCTGTAGATGGCATCGATGTATTGCAGCTGGCTGAGCGTCAGACGTTCGGAACCCGCTCGGTCTCGCGCGTCGCGTTGCTGTTGTTTGAGCGACAGATCCAGCGTGTTGATGAATGCGATCAACAGGTCTTCCATGATGACCTCGATAGTTAGTTAGAATGACAAACTATATCACGGGCGGGTTGATCATTTGACCCGGCAGGTCGTCGAGCCCCCTTGGCGGCCCTGTCGGGCAGCGTCCGCGTCATCTGCGAAATCCGCGGCCAAGATCCCAATGGACGTCTTGCCCGTGAACGCCTGGTCTGACCTGCTCGTACGGTCCAGGCACCTCCGCTACAATTCGATGATGACCAACGCCTACATCGTCTCAGCAGTCCGTACACCGATCGGCCGCCATGGCGGCGTGCTCAAGACCGTGCGCCCTGATGATCTGGCCGCGCTCGTGCTGCGTGAGGCGATCGCGCGCGCGGGTGTGTCAGCCGAGTCCGTCGACGAGGTCGTTCTGGGCTGCGCGAACCAGGCGGGTGAAGACAACCGCAACGTGGCCCGCATGGCGCTGCTCCTGGCCGAGTTCCCGGTCGACGTGCCAGGGATGACGGTCAACCGGCTGTGCGCCTCCGGGCTGGCCGCTGTCGCGACGGCCGCGCGCGCGATCAAGGCCGGCGAGGCCGATCTGATCGTCGCCGGCGGCGTCGAGTCGATGACGCGCGCGCCCTACGTGTTGCCCAAGACCTCGCCCGAATACGCGTTCGGGAATCAGACCGCATTCGACACCACGCTCGGGTGGCGGTTCATCAATCCGCGGATGCAGACGCTGCAGGGCACCGACGCCATGGGCGAGACGGCCGAGAACATCGCCGAGCGCGAGGCCGCGGCCGGGTCGCCGATCACGCGCGAGGCGCAGGATGCCTTTGCGCTCGAGAGCCATCGGCGCGCGATCGCGGCGATCGAGAGCGGCAGGTTCGCGGACGAGATCGTGCCGGTGCCTGTGCCGCAGCGCAAAGGTGAGCCGGTGCTCGTGTCGCGGGATGAGCATCCGCGCGCGGACACGTCGCTCGAGGCGTTGGGGCGGCTCAAGCCGGCCTTCCGCCAGGGCGGTAGTGTCACGGCCGGGAACTCGTCGGGCATCAACGACGGCGCGGCTGCGCTGGTGCTGGTCAGCGAGCGTAAGCTGCGTGATCTGGGGCTCAAGCCGCTGGCCCGGGTCGTGGCGTCGGCGTCGGCCGGTGTCGAGCCGCGGGTGATGGGCTATGGCCCGGTGCCGGCGACACGCAAGGCGCTGGCGCTGGCCGGGCTGAGCGTCGACGACATCGNNAACGGCGGCGCGATCGCGCTCGGGCATCCCCTTGGGTGCAGCGGCGCCCGGATCCTGACGACGCTGACGCACGAACTGCAGCGTCGCCCGGAGGCTCGTTACGGCCTGGCGACGCTCTGCGTTGGGGTCGGGCAGGGCGAGGCGATGGTCGTCGAACACGTGCGTTGAGGCCATAACGAAGAAGGCGCGGCCCAGCGGCCGCGCCT
>DKKP01000129.1 GCA_002455335.1 Anaerolineales bacterium UBA6663
ACGAAGACGCCGTCGATGACCCGTACGCCGAGCCCGACGAAGACGCCGTCGATGACGCGGACGCCGAGCCCGACCAAGACGCCGTCGATGACGCGCACGCCCAAACCCACCAAGACTCTCAAGCCGACGCGGACGCCGAAGCCCAGTGCTACGCTGACACCAACTGTGACGCCGGTGCCGATCGCGGTCCTGAAGACCTGGCCGGTGGGCGCGTGGGTCGAACTTGATGCGACAGTGATTGTGCCGCCTGGGGTGCTCGGTGCGCGGGTGCTCGTGGTTCAGGATGCGACAGGCTCGATCCCGGTCTATCTGGGCCGGGGCGCCTGGCCACCCGGCGTGATTCCTGGAAACGGCTTTCATGCGCTGGGTCTGAGTCGCCTTCGCGGCGGCGTACTGGAGTTCTATGTTCGTCTCCTGCCGCAGGCGTCGTTCTCGCCACCGGGCGCAGTGCCGGCGCCAGTCCCGATCACGACAGGCGGCGCGGCGCAGCATCCCTACGAGGTCGTCACCGTGACCGGCCGGGTGACGCGGTTGGAATCGTCGGCACTGTGGATCGACGATGGCAGCGGGGTTGTGCGGATCCCGTTCGGGGCGGCCAACGGGCTCAAACGTCCCCAGGTGAGCCGTGGGGAGACGATCACGCTGACCGGCCTGGTCATCGTGCAATCGGCGACGACGACCCGATCGGCCGGTTGGCAGATCCAACCCAGAGGCCCGGCGGATGTCGGCACCCTGGCGATCCTGCGGCCGACGCGGACGCCGAAGCCGTGAAGTATGGAGCGTAGAGCGTGGAGCGTGAATCGTGGAGCCTGGTGGGCTAGAGTCCGCCCTTGGCGGAAATGGCGCGCCTCAACGGAGATTCTTTGTGCTCATGCAGCGCGCCTCATGACCACCGGGCGCGGCACTCAGAATGGTCAACCTTGGCTGAGTGGCCCAAGGCCCGTGTGTCTCCGGGAAGTGGTGAAGCACGCTCCACGCTCCACGCACAACGCTCCACGCACAACGCTCCACGCTATAATCGCCCGCATGTCACTTTCGCGAGAAGAGATCGATCACATCGCCGCGCTGGCGCGACTGCGCCTCACCGAGGCCGAGAAGGACCTGTACCGGGGACAGCTGTCTGCGGTGCTGGATTACATCGCCAAGCTGTCGGAGGTCGACACGACGCCGATCCCACCGACGGCGACTGTACTGCCCCTGCGCACCGTGCTGCGGCCCGATGTCGTGCGGCCATCGCTACCGGTGCCCGAACTCCTGCGCAACGCACCGGATGCCGCGGACGACATGTTCCGCGTCCCGCCCGTGCTCGACGGCGGCGCTGAAGGTGGGTGAACGATGACGTTGACCGACCTCACCCTGCAGGAGGCCGCCGCGCGACTGGCGGCCGGCTCCATCAGCAGCCGCGAACTCACAGCCGCGCATCTCGATCGAATCGCGACGGTCGACCCGCGCCTGAATGCGTACCTCACCGTCACGGCCGAGCAGGCGCTGGCCCAGGCCGAAGCCGCGGACGCGCAACGCACGGCGGGCGGCGAGACGCCACCGCTGCTTGGCGTGCCGTTGGCGATCAAGGACGTGCTCTGTCTGCAGGCCACGCGCACGACGGCCGGTTCGCGCATCCTCGAGAACTTCGTCGCGCCGTACACGGCCACGGCCGTGCAGCGTCTGCTCGATGCGGGCGCCGTGATCCTGGGCAAGCTCAACTGCGACGAGTTCGCGATGGGCTCGTCGACCGAGAATTCGGCCTATGGCCCGACCCGCAACCCCTGGGATCTCGATCGGGTGCCCGGGGGCTCGTCGGGGGGCAGCGCCGCGGCCGTCGCAGCCCGGTTGACGCTCGGCGCACTGGGCACCGACACCGGGGGCAGTGTGCGTCAGCCGGCTTCGTTCTGCGGTGTGGTTGGGCTCAAGACCAGCTATGGGCGCGTCAGCCGCTACGGCCTGATCGCCTATGGCTCTTCGCTCGACTCGATCGGGCCGCTGGCGCGCACCGTCGCCGACGCGGCGCTGCTCTTCAGCCAGATCGCGGGCCATGACCCACGCGATGCGACCTCGATGCCTATGCCCGTGCCCGCGCTCGGCGGTTGGACCGAGGACCTCAGAGGTCTGCGCGTCGGCGTGCCGCGCGAGTACTTCATCGACGGTATGCAGCCCGCGGTCGAGCAGGCCGTGCGCGCTGCGATCGACCACCTACAGGCGCTCGGCGCAACCCCGATCGAGATTTCGTTGCCGCACACGGCGTACGCGGTGCCCGTGTACTACCTGATCGCGCCAGCCGAGGCCTCGGCCAACCTGGCGCGCTTCGAAGGCGTGCGCTACGGCCCGCGCGCCGAGGCCGATGCCTTGTGGGACGTGTTCGAGAAGACGCGTGGTGAGCGCTTCGGCGCCGAGGTCAAGCGCCGCATCATGCTCGGGACCTACGCGCTCTCGGCCGGTTACTACGACGCCTTCTACGGCCAGGCGCAAAAGGTGCGCACCCTGATCAAACGCGACTTCGATCAGGCCTTCGAGCAGGTCGACGTGATCGCCTGCCCGGTTGCGCCAACGACGGCCTTCCCGATCGGCACCAAGGTCGACGATCCCCTGGCCATGTACCTTGAAGATGTGTTCACGCTGCCGCCAAGCCTGGCCGGCATCCCGGGGCTCTCGGTGCCTTGCGGCAACGACGCCGAGGGCTTGCCGATCGGCCTTCAGTTGCTTGGCCCGGCCTTCGGCGAGGAGCGTGTGCTGCGCGTCGGTCATGCCTACGAACAGACCACCGATTGGCATCACGCAACGCCGGCGCTCTGAAGGCCCGAGCCTTAGCGGGCCGCTCTCGGCAAACTAACGCGCCACAAACCCAACCGACCGGCTGTCAAGTGCGGCTTATGATGACCGCATGGCCCTTCAGCCGACCTTTGCCGCTGCGTTCGCCCGCGAGTTGACCTGCCCAGGTTGCGACAGGCGCGGTCTGCTGCCGCTCGACGCGCATACCGCCGAGTGCCCGGCCTGCAGCGCCGAGGTCACGGTCGCCGACATCCTGTGCCCGGAGTGCGGGCGGATCAACCCTTCGGATGCGGCCCTCTGCATCACGTGCAACACAGGTCTGTGGCGCGCCTGCCCGAATTGCGGGACGCGCAACTGGGCCGGCGCCCAGGATTGCCCGCGCTGCGGCCGTCGTATCGACCCGCTCGGCCGTCTCCTCGATCGCCATGTCGACGTCCATGTCCAACGCAGCGCGCGCACCGACGATCTGGTGCATGGAAAGCAACTCGACGGGTGGGCCGCGCAGCGCGTGATGGATGAGCTCCAGACCATTGAAGACCGGCGTCTGGCGCAGATCGAGGCCGATAAACGTCAGGCCCGGATCGAGAATCGACGCATGCTCGTCCTCAGCCTGATCTTGGCTGCGTTCTTTGCCCTCGGCGCCCTCGGCGTCTCGATGTTCCTGCTCTTTGCCCGCTGAGCGTCGTGGGTGCACGGGCAACCGGATGCCCCAGTATCCGGCCTGGATGCCCTATCATCAGGCCGTGCACACCGCCAGGCCGACAGTAGCGCAGACCCGGCGCAGCGGGTATGATCCCGCCCATGACTGATGCGCACCCCCCTGAGTCTGCGGCCGACGAGCCGCCGATCGCGCCAACTGAGGCGCCGACCCCGACCACCGGTACCCCGGTTGAGCCGCAGCCCGATACCATCAGCCTGCTTCGCCCTGGCTATACGGTTCAGCTCCCGGTGTTCTCGGGACCGCTCGACCTGTTGTTGCAGTTGATCGAGCGCGAAGAGCTCGAGATCACGACTGTCGCGCTGGCTCAGGTCACCGATCAGTTCGTCAGCTATGTGCGCATGATGGAGCAGCTCAACCTCGGCGAGCTGGCTGACTTCTTGAGCATTGCCGCGCGTCTGATCCTGATCAAATCGGAGGCGCTGTTGCCGCGCCCGGTCGAGCGCGCGCCGGGTGAAGAAGACCCGGGTGAGGAGCTCGCGCGCCAGCTGATCGCGTACAAGCGTTACAAGCAGGTCGCGCTCGGGCTCCGTCAACGTGAGGATGCCAACCTGCAGACCTACGTCCGGCTTGCGCCGCCGCCCAAGATCGAGAAGCAACTCGATCTGAGCAACGTGACGACCATCGATCTTCTCGAAGCCGTGCGACGGGCGCTGGCCCTGCTGCCGCCCGACACGCCCGAGCTGGGCACCGTGGTCGCGCCGCCGAAGGTCACGATCCGCGACCAGATCCGACGTCTGGCCGATGCCTTCAAATCCAGCGGCGGCCGGGTTGCTTTCCACGACGTGTTGGCGCAATCGGCCAGTCGAATGGAGATCATGGTCACGTTCCTGGCCGCGCTTGAGTTGATCAAACGGCGCAAGGTCGAGGCGCAGCAATCCGAACTCTTTGGCGTGATCGACCTGATCGCGCTCACCGACTGGACCGACGACGAGGCGCTCTTCACTGAGCTGGAATTCGAATGAGCGTGATGCCCTCACTCCGGCGGCCCGTAGATGTGGTACTGGAAGTTGTTCATCACGATCGCGCGCTGCCAGACGTAGTTCTGGCCGATCGCGTCGAGCACGGGCTTGGGATAGAAGAAACCCCGTAACACCACAAGACCGAATTCGCGGCGCTCGATCTGGTCGATCTCGGCCGCCGGGTCGAACAATCCTGCCTGGTACATCACAAGTTGCGGAAAGGCGTTGGTGACCACCGGCTTCTCGGCCGCAAAGAGGAAGCCGGCCTCCTCTGAGAACACCGGGCCGTCTGCGGCGCGGATCAGGGCCACGATCTCGTCGCCGGCGGCGTGATCGTCGGCGTTCGGGCGCGGCCCGAGCTGGGTGTAGCCCTGCCTGTCGTAGAACCCGCGTGGCTGATCGGGGATGCCGAGCAGGGCCGACACCTGGGCGTAAGGGAAGCCGTAGGTGTAAGTGTGGAAGGTCAGGCCGGTCTGAACGATGAAGAGCGCGGCGACGGCCGTCGACGTCAGTCGCCCGGTCCAGGCGGGGCGTTGCCCGCCGCGCGTCATCAACGTCAGCGCACCGCGGCCGAAGAGCACGGCGGCGGCGGCTGTTGCGGTGACGAAGTACGACTCGCCGGCGCCGTACTTGCCCGAGAGCGCCCCGGTCGCGACCCCGGCCACAAACCACAGGCTGTAGAGCGTCGGTCGTCGACCAAGCCACTCGTAGCCCAACATCAAGGCCGCGCCGCCGATGAGCACGGCATGCAGGTTGAGCCATTCGGAATAAAAGCCCCACATCTGTGGCAGGTCGAACGCATTGATGTTGGCTTCGATGATGCTGACGTAGAACCAGCCCTCGGTCTCGAGGTTGATCCAGGCGAAGAGCCCGCCGGCGGCCAGAGCCGCGACGATGCCGGCCAGCAGCCCGCGCGCCGGGTCGCGTAACACAAGATAACCCAATGCCGCCACGACTGTGCCGATCGCCAGTTGTTTGCTGAACCCGGCGGCCACAAGCAGCGCCAGCCCAAACGCCAGCCAGCGCAGATCGTGTCGGGCGGGTGCGTCGGGCCGGGCGAGCCACCCCTTGCCGCCGGGCCAGTCGAAGACCGCCAGGGCCGCGATCCCCAGGCATTCGAACATCACCATGGTCATGTGCTGGCGAAAGAGCGGCCCGATCATGAAGGTGTAAGTCGAGGCCAGGAAGGCCAGGGCGCTTAGCCCGCCGACGAGCGCGCCGGCCCCTCGATGCCCGGGGCCGGCGGCGCGGTTGACCATCACCCCGATGGCGGCCGCGGCGACCAGAGAAGCCAGGAACGACACGAGCCGCCCGGTCCACAACTGCGGACCGAAGATCATGACAAGCGGTGCGGTGAGGATGTGGAAGAGCGGCGGGTAGATCGAGGTGTAATACGGGTAGACCTGGCTATCGGCGTAAGGCCACAGGCCCTGCGCGTGCAGCAGCGTGTCGTAGAGCTCGAACCCCTCGCCCTGATCGTAATCGTACGGGAAGCGAAACAACGCGACCGCGTAGTGCACGTACACCAGCAACTCATACAGCAGAGCGACGCCGGCGACGACGAAGAGCAGCAGGGTGAGGGCGCGCAGCCAGGGCCGGCCCCGCGTTCGTGGACCTCGCATCACGTAGCGAGTATACCGGCAACGTCCGGGCCAGAGGGATTGAACCGCACAGACGCGAAGCGCGCCAAGAACGTCTTGGCGCNNGGCGCGCTTCGCGTCTGTGCGGTCTGGATGAGCCAGTCGGCTGTCAGGGTAGGGGCAGGATGGCGCGCTGCATTTGCGGCAAAAGCAGGCCGATCATCAGGGCGAAAAAGACCCCGACGATCAACACAAGCGCATACCAGCGGCTGTCGTAGCGAAGGTGCATGTAGTACAGCACCACAAGTGTCGCCTTCAGCACCGCGAAGCCGACCAGCAGCGGGATCTTGATCTCGTCGATCGACAGAAACGAGACAAGCAACTCGATGAGCGTGAAGCCGGTCAGCCAGATGAAGATGCGAACGTAATCGATTTTGGGGTGGGTGTGGCCGGTCGACGTGCCTTCAACGGCGGGNNACGTCGACGAAGTGCCAGTACAGGCCGAAGACCTCGACCCCCATGTGCTCCTTCTGGCTGAAGCCGCCGACCAGGGTGTTGACCACAAGGATCAGGGCCCAGAGCACACCGGCCGCGACGTGCAGGCCGTGGAATCCGGTCAGGATGAAGAAGGCCTGCGAGAAGGGGCTGGCCTCGAGCGTGAACTCTTCGGCGAACAAGGCGTTGTACTCGTACGCCTGGATGCCGATGAAGAGCGCGCCGAAGAGCGCGACCATGAACAGCCAGAACGCCAGTTTGCCCTTGTCGCCGCGCTGGATCGCGGCCAGCGCCAGCACCACGAACAAGCTCGAGGCGAGCAGAATGAACGTGTTGCCCGAGACGATCATGAGCGAGCTGAAGTGATGCATCAGCTCGTTAGCGGTGTGCCCGGCCTGGCGCTCGAGGATCCACTGCAGCAGGGCGTTGGCGATCAGGCCGCCAAAGATGACAGTCTCCGTGCCGAGGAAGCACCACATCGAGAACTTAGCAAGCTCGACGCCCCCGGGGAGGGCGATCGGCGTCCGCCGCCGCTCGGCGATCCCCGAGATGATCCAGCCGGCGACCCCGACCGCAAGCACCACGGCCCCGCCGCCCATCACGCCCCAAACGACCTCGGGCCCGTACCCGGCGTTGGCCCGGGCCGAGCGCACCATCCAGAGCAGCAGACCGGCGATCAGGCCGAAGAAACCGGCCCCAAGGACGAGCGGCCAAAACGTGGGCGAAGGCAGATGGATGTCGTCGTGGGCGTGTTCGCTAGCGGTGTGTGCCATGAGCTTTCCGATGAACAAAGCCGAGATGGGTTCGACCCGAAGAACCGGTATCGGTTGCCCTCAACCGCGTCCATGCCGACCCAGGCAGCAATGTACCATAGCCAAATGTCATCGTCAAAGTCGTGATCTCACAAATCCTGACAAATAAGGTGTTTTTATCTTGTGATAAGCGTCATGGATGATTGACGATACTCGTCAATTGCGTATAATCCCACCTGATCTCACGCCTTTCCTTCTACAGGTGCGGGGCAAGTTGACTCGCCCGGCGTGAGCGAGCCCCGAAACGCCTCGGGGTTTTGTTTGTTCAGGGCCAGGCCCTGTTTGTTTGACCCATTGCGATGGGTTGGGGGAGGAAAGCTTGAAAGCTCCGGTTTCCAGCCGCTGGTGGCTCCTGTTCGGCATCATCATCGTGATCGCCTTGATCGGCACAGGTGGCCTGGTGTGGTTCACGATGGGCCAACCGGGACCGACGCTGGCGGCCTGCCCGCCGGCCTGCCCGTACACCTTCCCACAGGTGCCCAGCGTGCTCGCGCCCGAGTCGGTCGAGGCCGAGCAGATCGCGTCGCTGTTCTGGCTGATCGTCGGGATCGCGGGCGTGATCTTCGTTCTTGTCGAGGGCGTGCTGATTTGGACCGTCTTGAAGTTCAAGAACCGCCCGGCTGAACAGGCGCTGCAGATCCACGGCAACACAAAACTCGAGATCGCCTGGACGGCGGCTCCGGCCGTGATCCTGGTTGGCGTGATGGGCCTGACCTTCCGCACCATGGTCGATGTGCGGGCGCCGGCGACCTCGCGCTCGATCACGGTCAACGCGGTTGCCCAGCAATTCTGGTGGGCGTTCCGGTATCCCGAATACACCACGCCCGATGGCAGCCGCGCCATCGTCACGGCAAGCGAACTTGTCGTCCCCGTCAACACCGTGATCGAGATCAAGCTCGAGTCGAAGGATGTCGAGCACGGCTTCTGGGTGCCCGAACTCTTCGGCAAGATGGACGCGATCCCGGGTTACCTCAATCAAATGAAGTTCACGCCGACCACGGTCGGCACATACTACGCCGGGCAATGCACGCAGTATTGCGGCACGCAGCATGCCCAGATGCGGTTCGCGGTCAAGGTCGTCACTCAGGCCGAGTTTGACGCCTGGGTTGCAAGCCAACTTGAGCCGGCGGTCGAGCCGGCCGCGGGCTCGCTGGCCGAAGCGGGCAAGGCCGCGTTCCTTGATGCTCGGAACGGCTGCATCGCCTGTCACGTGATCGACGGCGCCGGCGGTGTCGGCCTGGTCGGGCCCAATCTGACGAACGTCGCCGAACGACAGTTCCTGGCAGGCGGCATCATCGCGAACACACCCGACAACCTGGCGCGCTGGCTGGCGAGCCCGCAAACCGTCAAGCCCGGCAACAAGATGGTCCTGCCGACAAAGCTCGATCAGCCCACGATCGACGCGCTTGTGGCATACCTCGAGACCCTGAACTGAGCGCGGCGACCCGCTGCAACCGGAGAACGCGATGGCAACCGTAACCCGCCCGCTGACCGCCGAGAAATCGACCCTGGCCGTGATCATCGACTGGTTGACCACGGTCGACCACAAGAAGATCGGCATCATGTACCTGGTGCTGAACATGTTCTTCTTCGTGCTGGCCGGCGTCATGGCGCTGTTGATCCGCACGCAGTTGGCCTGGTCGAACCTCAAACTGATCGACCCCGATCGCTATAACGAGTTGTTCACCATGCACGGCACGTCCATGATCTTCCTGGTCATCGTGCCGATCTGGGCCGGCTTCGCCAATTACATCCTGCCGCTGCAGATCGGCGCGCGCGACATGGCCTTCCCGCGGTTGAACGCGTTCTCGTTCTGGCTGCTGTTCTTTGGCGGGCTTGTGATGTACTCGAGCTATCTGTTCGACTCGGTGCCAAACGGCGGCTGGACGGCCTACCCGCCGCTCACCGGCCCGCAGTACACGCCCGGCCCGAACATCGACTTCTGGATCCTGGGGCTGCACCTTGTCGGCCTGTCGTCGCTCTTCGGCGCGATCAACTTCATCGTCACCACGCTCAACCTGCGCGCGCCGGGGATGAAGCTGCTCGAGGTGCCGATGTTCACCTGGTCGATGTTCGTGACCAGCGCGATGGTGCTGTTCTCGACGCCGATGCTGACTGTGGCGATCACGTTGCTGCTCGCGGATCGGCACTTCGGCACGCACTTCTTCCAGGCCTCACAGGGTGGCGACCCGTTGCTCTGGCAGAACCTGTTCTGGTTCTACTCGCACCCGGCCGTGTACATCATGATCCTGCCCGGGATGGGCGCGATCTCCGAGGTGCTGCAGACCTTCTCGCGCAAGCCGCTCTTCGGCTACCGCTTCATCGCCTTCTCGTCGGTCTTTATCGCGGTGCTGGGCTTCTTGGTCTGGGCGCACCACATGTTCCAGGTCGGGTCGAGCCTGGCGGTCAACGCCTTCTTCGCCGGCATGACCATGATCATCGCCGTGCCGACCGGCATCAAGATCTTCAACTGGATCGCCACGATGTACGGCGGCGCGCTACGGCTGACGAGCGCCATGCTCTTCGCGATCGGCTTTGTGACGATGTTCATCATCGGCGGCCTGTCGGGCGTGATGCTCGGCTCGGTGCCGGTGAACTGGCAGGTGCATCAGACTTACTTCGTCGTCGCGCACATCCACTATGTGCTCTACGGCGGCTCGGTCTTCGCGATCTTCGCCTCGTTCTACTACTGGATCCCGAAGATGACGGGCTGGATGATGGACGAGAAGCTGGGCAAGCTGCACTTCTGGGTGATGCTCTTTGGCTTCAATCTGGCGTTCTTCCCGCAGCACATCGTCGGCCTGCTCGGGATGCCGCGGCGCTATTACACCTACGCTGCGGGCCAGGGCTGGGAGATCTGGAACCTGATGTCGACGCTCGGGGCTTTCCTGATCGCGACCTCCGTATTGATCTTCATCATCAACTTCTTCGTCAGCGCGCGCGCGGCGAAGTCGGCCGGCGCGAATCCATGGGAAGCTCCCACGATCGAGTGGGCCACCTCGTCGCCGCCGCCGGAGTACAACTTCGCCAAGATCCCGACCGTCACGCGCATGAACCCGCTCTGGGAAGAGCACCCCGACGCCGGGCATTGAGTTGTGTAGCACGAGAAGCGGTGCGGGCCCAGGGAGCAGGGCAATACGCTCCCTGGGCCCGCACCCGCTTTTCGCGTAAACTTCCGCTTATGACCCTTCGCGCCGCACCTCCCGCCCTCGGCCGCTTCCGCTGGCTCTCGCTCACCACGGCTGGGGTCGCCTTTCTGATGCTCTTGCTCAGTGGCGTGGCGGCCTCGCCCAGCTCGGCTTCGTTGAGCGGCGTGGTGTGTGTCGGTCAGTGGCCACTGTGCAATGGGGTTTGGGCGCTGACTGTCCCCGCCCAGGGTTGGGCCGATGTGGCGGCGCGCGGCGCCTCGCTCGCGTTGTGGCCCCTGATGTTCGGGCTTGTCGCCGTGGCGTATCAAACCTACCGGCGGGTGAGGTGGGTGTTCT
>DKKP01000369.1 GCA_002455335.1 Anaerolineales bacterium UBA6663
CCAACACACAACCGGAGATACACGCCAGGGCGGCCCGAGTGGCCGCCCTACACTTCCCGGTAGACGCCCCAGACCCCTTTCAACACCTCCACGATCTCGCCCAAGGTCGCATGGGCCGACACTAGCGCGAGCGTGATGGGCATCAGGTTCGCATCGGTGACGGCCTGGCGCCGCAACTCGTCCAACAGCGCCTCGACGCGCGCCGCGTCGCGACCGGCTTTCACGGCGTGCAGCCGTTCGATCTGGCGCGCCGCCACCGACGGATCGGGTGAATGCACGCCGAACGCCGGCCCGGGCTCGGCCTCGACATGCTTGTTGACGCCGATGCTGATCTTCTCGCCGCGCGCCTTGCGTAACGCAACGCCGTAGGCTGTCTCGGCGATCATGTTCTGGATCCAGCCCGTCTCGGTCGCCGCGATCACGCCGCCGCGCGCTTCGATCTCGGCCAGCAGCGCCTCGACCCGACGCTCGATTTCATCGGTCAGCCACTCGACGTAGTACGAGCCGCCAAGCGGATCGGCGACCGCGTCGACATTGGTCTCCTCGAGCAGGATTTGCTGCGTTCGTAGTGCCAGACGCGCGGCCTCCTCGGTCGGGATCGCGTACGACTCGTCGAAGCTGTTGGTGTGCAGACTCTGCGCCCCGCCAAGCACGGCCGCCAGGGCCTGATAACCGGTGCGCACCAGGTTGAGATAGGGCTGCGAACGAGTCAGCGTGATCGCCGCAGTCTGAGCGTGGAAGCGCAACCTGAGCGACTCCGGCGAGCGCGCCTCGAAACGCTCGCGCATCACGCGTGCATAGAGACGACGCACCGCCCGGTACTTGGCGATCTCCTCGAAGAAATCGGATTGCGCTGTGAAGAAGAACGACAACCGCGGCGCAAAGGCATCGACGGGCATCCCGGCCGCGACCACCTCGGCCACGTAGGCAAAGGTGTTGGCCAGCACGAGGGCGGCCTCCTGGACCGCATTCGCGCCGGCCTCGCTGATGTGATAGCCGCTCAGGCTGATCGGGTTGAAACGCGGTGTGTGGTCAACCGACCACAGGATCGTGTCGCGCACCAGCCGCACGCTCGGCCGAATCGGGTAGATCCACTCCTTCTGGGCCTGATACTCCTTGAGGATATCGGCCTGGAGCGTGCCGCTGACCCGCTTGAGGTCGTAGCCACGGCGTTGGCAGACCGTCACGTACATCGCATAGATGATCCAGGCCGTGGGGTTGATCGTCATCGACACCGACAGCGCTTCGAGGTCAAGGCCGTCGAAGAGCAGCTCCATATCGGCGAGCGTGTCGATCGCCACGCCCTCGACGCCAACCTCGCCCTCGGCGAGTTGATGATCCGAGTCGTAGCCCATCAATGTGGGCATATCGAAGGCGGTGCTCAGACCGGTCTGGCCATGCGCCACAAGGGACTTGAAGCGCCGGTTAGTGTCCTCGGCGCCTCCGAAGCCGGCGAACATGCGCATCGTCCAGGGCTTGCCGCGATACATCGACGGGTAAGGTCCGCGCGTGAAAGGGAATCGGCCAGGCAGTTCGAGTTCCGCCAGTTGTGGGGCGTCGAGCGGGGTGTAGACGCCCTTGAGCGGGATGCCCGATTCGGTCGCGAAGGCCGCGCGGCGCTCGGGGCTCCGCGCCAGCGCGGCGGCCAGTTCATCGTCTTCCCAGAGGCGCAGCTGGCGCGCCCACAAGGCGGCGTGCGCTCCGGATTCGGCCGGCGACGTGTCCATCGTTCCTCCTGCGCTCAAGGTTAGAAAAACGACCGCGATTCGCAAAAGCCGTTTTCGGAATCGCCTTGTTTTTCAAGGAAAGCGAGTGGACCTGTCAGGTCCGAGGTTAGAATCGCGCCCGCCGCGCCGCGACCCGCCCGCGCACCGCCACAACGATCGCATCGGGCGTCGTATCCTGCAAGAAGACCTCGGCCACGCCCAGGGCCTTGAGCCGCACGCTGTCGGCGTCCGGGATCACGCCGCCGACCACGACGACGATGTCGTCACCGCCGCGCTCGCGCAGCCCGGCGAGCAGCCGCGGCACAAGAGTCAGGTGCGCGCCGCTGAGCAGGCTGACGCCGAGCACATCGACGTCCTCCTGCAACGCGGCTTCGACGACCTCGTCTGGGGTGCGATGCAGGCCCGTGTACACGACCTCCATCCCGGCATCGCGCAGGATGCGCGCCACCACCTTGACGCCGCGATCATGCCCGTCGAGGCCGACCTTGGCCAGCAACACACGGATCGGGCGTTCCATCGTCATTCGTCTCAACCGCCGCCGTTGACGCGCGACGGTTTGCGCAACGCGCCTTCGGCATACGTGATGCGCGCCTTGAGCCTGCGGCGCAACGACTGCAGCGTGGCGAGGCGCGCTTCGACCCCGGACAGCCGCGCCAGGGCAATGTCGCGAAAACGCTCGAGTTGGCGGCGTGTTCCCTCGGGGCCCGGAGCGTCATCGTACAGAGCCAGGAGCTCCTTCATCTCCTCGAGCGTGAACCCGGCATCCCGATGCTGCAGGATCAGCTTGAGATGGCCGCGGTCGCGCCGTGTGTATAGCCGCTGCCGGCCCCGGCTGCGCGTCGGGCGGAGCAGCCCCCGTTCCTCGTAGAACCGGATCGTGCGCGTCGTCACCCCGAGCTCCCGCGCGAGGGCGCCGATCGTCAGCGTGAGCTCGTCAGAAACTCGTGTCGAAGAGGACATTGGGCTCCCATTGCCGCCGGGTTCAGCAGCTCCGGCGATTAGGCAAATTCGATCGTCTTTGGTAGAGTCATTATATCCAAAAGTTGACGTTCACGTTAAGTGTTGCTTTGGCGTCAGCGCCAGGGAGGCCCGATGAGCACAGCCAGCCAGGAGATCGTCACCCAGGTCGCGCTCTCGGCCGGGGTCAGCGCGGCCGAGGCACAGGCGCTGGGCGAAGTGGCCGGCGCCGACGACGCCGCCAACGCCCTGTTCGCGCCCGAGTATCAGACCGAGAACAGCCCAGTGCACCGCGCGGTCTGGTCCGACAGGTGCCCGATCGAGCTCTTCGACGCCGCACCGCCCGCGCCGCTGACCGGTCGCGTTGCAGCAGCCATGGACAGCGCGCTCGCGGTCGTTCGGCGACGGA
The DNA here is from genome assembly GCA_002455335.1 of Anaerolineales bacterium UBA6663. Taxonomy (GTDB): domain Bacteria; phylum Chloroflexota; class Anaerolineae; order Anaerolineales; family UBA6663; genus UBA6663. The sequence continues at coordinate 3,094 of DKKP01000369.1, forward strand.
TGGCGGAAGGAACCCTGCTCAGCCGCGAGGGCGAATGGGCCGGCAAGCTTTCGCCCGAAGCCACGCGCGAGATCGGCGCGCTCGGCTACTACGGCGCGCTTGTACCGAAGGCGTACGGCGGGCTTGGCCTGAGCTTCCCGGCCTTTGCGCTCGAGGAGACCCGCATGGCCGTGCTCGCGCCCAGCGTGGCGATGCAGAACAGCATCCACGAAGGCATCGGCGCGGTCGGGCCGCTCGTGGTCTTTGGCAACGCCGCGCAGAAGGAGCGGCTGAGGGCGCTGGCGACCGGCTGGCCGCAGAGCTGCTTCGCGCTGACCGAGAGCCAGGGCGGATCCGATCTAAAGAACATGCAACTGACTGGCGTGATCGAAGGCGACTCGATCGTGCTTACCGGGCAGAAGTGGTTCATCACAAACGTCTACTTCGGCGGCGTAATGTGTCTGGTCTGCATGCTCTCGGGCCCCGACCTCAAGCCCGCGCCGCAGGTGGTGCTTGTCGATCTACCCGAGCGCGAAAGCGAACACTTCTGGTTGACGCGCTACAGACTGTCGGCCCTGCAGCAACTGCACAACGTCGGCGTGAACTTCAAGGGCTTGCGCGTGCCGCTGGCCAACTGGATCCGCCCGCGCAACGTGCCCAACGGGCTGACGATCGCCTACCACCTGCTCAACCGCGGCCGCGTGAGCGTGGCCGCCGTGGCCGCCGGACGGCTGCGCGCGATGCTTGCGCACATGCGGCTCTGGGGCCGGACGCGCCTGAGCATGGGCCGCGCGATCGACACCCGCGATCTGCCGCTTGAAGACTATGCGCGGATGGCCGGCCTGATCGTGTGCGCCGATGCGTTGCGCGACTGGACGGCGCAATTGCTCGAGCGCGGCTATCGCGGCGAACTCGAGTGCAGTGCGGCCAAGGTCACGGTGAGCCGGCTGGTGGCCGAGGCCGCCGAGCGCATCTACCCGCTTTTCTGGGGCGGGCGCGCGCTCGACAGCGAGCACCCGTACGCGCGCGACGTCACCGAGGTCAAGGCGGCCGAGATCTACGAGGGCCACAACAGCATGCTGCAACTGGCCTACTTCGCCGCGTTAACCAAACAGCACAGCAGCGCCTACATGATGCCGATCTTCAAGGGCGTCCAGCAGGCCGGCATCCGCGACTTCAACCCGCTCGATCCCCGCCATGTGCTCAAGGTGCGCGAGCCCGCGCTGGCCTATGGACGCTGGATGGTGAGCCGCGCCGTCGCGCCGCGTGGCCACGAGCCGCTGCCCGACCTCCCACGCGGGTTGACGAAGTGGGCGTTGCGTGGGGTCCGCGGTCTGCAACACATGGGTGATGCGATCGACACCGCCATGCGCCAGCATCGCGAGCAACTGGTCAACCGGCAGGGCCNNCGATCTGGTGAGCGACGTGCAGCAATACCTCGCCATGCTGGTCACGGCCCTGCACGCCCGACACAGCGCCGACCGCGCCGTTCATCTGGCGGCCGAGACGTTCTGCGAGGAGCAATGGCGTCGGCTGCACGGCGGCCGCCGCACGGCCGGTCAGCACGCACGCCTGGTCGAGCTCGGCGCGCTGGTTCGCGACGGCCACTTCGCGCCGCTGGCCGGTGTGCCCGAGGGCGAGGTCAACATGCCCTGGGAGGGGATGGCCTGAAGTCGTCACGGCGAGCGGTGATGGGTGAGCAGGGTGGGCCCTGCCCCGTTGACCGATCGCCGCTCGCCCATCGATCAAACCGGAGGTGAGATGCTGGCTGTCCCCGACTCGCCCACCCAGGCCCATCACGGCCCCGCCCCATCACCGGCGCCCGTCGATTGGCGCGCCGTCGCGCGGATCTGTCTGCTCAGCCGCGCACTTGACGCATTCGAGCTCGAAACCATGCTGCCGCTCGGCCAGGCCAAATACCAGTTCTCGGCCGGTGGCCACGAGCTGGGCCAGGCCATCCTCAGCCAGTGGCTCGATCGGCCCTTCGACGCCGGCAACGTGTATTACCGCTGTCGGCCGTTCATGCTGGGCAGCGGGCTGACGCCCGTGGAGGCCCTCCTGGCCACGCTTGGCAAACCCGGCAGCCCCACCGACGGCCGTGATCTCTCGGCGGTCTACAACCTGCCGCGGCGGGATCGTGCCGTCATCCTTCCGAACGCGGCCGATATCGGCGCGCAGTTTTGCGTGGCCGCGGGCTGGGCCCAGGCGATCCGCTATCGCGTCGAACAATTAGGCGAGCACGACAAGCACGATAGCGTCGCCATGGTCTACGGCGGCGATGGCTCGGTCGCATCGTCGGGCTTCTGGGCGATGCTCAACCTGATCACCACGTCGCGCCTCCCGGTGCTTGTCGTGATCGAGGACAACGGCTTCGCGATCTCGACCCGCGGCTGGCGGCAAACCCCCGGCGGCGACATCGGCGCGAACCTGGCGAGCTTCAAAGATCTGGCGATCTGGGATGGCGACGGCACCGACCCCGAGCCGTTGGCGCCGTTGCTCGCCGCAGCCCTCACGCACGTCAGGTCGGGCGCCGGGCCGGCGCTTGTCCATCTGACCATGCCCCGGCTGTGCGCGCACAGCGGCGTCGACACAGCCGCCTACAAGAGCGACGCCTNNGAGCTGCGCGATCCGCTCCCCAAACTCGCGCGCTTTTGCGCCGAACGCGGGCTCATCGATCGGGCCGAGTGGGCCGCGCTGGCCGCAGAAGTCGAGGACGAGGTGCGCGCCGCCTACGCCGAGGCGCTCGCCCGTCCGGTGGCCACGCCCGAGCTTGGCTTGCGTTTTGCGTTCGCCGAGCCCAATGCACCGCAGCAGCACGGCGGCTTGCTGGCCGAGGGGATCACGCTCCCGCCGGGCACGCCCACGCCGGCGCCGGCAGAACCGCGGCGCCTGACCATGGCCGAAGCGATCCGACGCACGCTCGATGCCGAGTTGAGCCTCAACCCGCGACTGTTGATCTTCGGGGAGGACATCGCGATCAAGGGCGGCGTGCACTCGGTGACGGCCGGCCTGCATGCGGACCATGGCGAGGCCCGGGTCTTCGACACAGGCTTGAACGAGGAGGCCATCATCGGGCGCGCGGTCGGGATGGCGTTGGCCGGTCTGCTGCCGGCGCCCGAGATCCAGTACCGCAAGTACATGGATGCGTGCTATGAGTCGCTCGCCAACGTCGGCACGTTGCGCTGGCGTTCGGCCAACCGCTTTGCGGCGCCGATGGTCGTGCGCACGAGCGGCGGTTATCGTAAGGTCGGCGACCCCTGGCACAGCGTGACGAGCGAGACCACGTTCGCGCATATGACCGGCTGGCGCGTGGCCGTGCCCGCCACGACCGCCGACGCGGTTGGCCTGCTGCGAAGCGCGCTCCGCGCCAACGATCCCACGATCTTCTTCGAGCACCGTTTCTGCTATGACTCATCCTGGTCGCGCGGCGTGTATCCGGGCGACGACTACAGCGTGCCGTTCGGCGTCGCCCGTCGGGTCCAGGCCGGCGATCGACTGACCGTGATCGCCTGGGGCGCGATGGTCGAGCTCTGTGACGCAGCGGCCATCGCGACCGGGCTGGTCGGCGCCATCGACCTGCTCGACCTGCGCACGCTTGTGCCGCTCGACATCGACGCGGTGTTGGCTTCGGTGCGCCGGACGGGTAAGTGCCTGATCGTCCACGAAGACGCCGAGTTCGCGGGCTTTGGCGCCGAGATCGCGGCTCTTGTGGCGGATCGGGCCTTCTTCGACCTCGACGCCCCCATCCGCCGGGTCGCCGCGCCGCGCGTGCCCGTGCCCTTCGACCCGAACCAGATGGCCGGCATAATCCCCGATGCGGCGCGGATCGAGGCGGCGATGGTGGCGCTGGTGAGGCTGTGAAGCAACTCAGCACGAACGACGAAGGTTGAACCCATGACGACACCCGTGATACTTCCCTCGCTCGGCGCCGGTGTGAAGGATGTGACTGTGCTGCGCTGGTTGAAGGCCGTGGGCGAGCCGATCATCCGTGGCGAGACGCTTCTGGAGGTCGAGACCGACAAGATCGCGACCGAGATCTGCGCCGAACGCGACGGCACAGTGCTCGAGATCGGCCCGGCCGTCGGGGACCGCGTGCCGACCGGCGCGGTGTTGGCGGTGATCGGAGAGGCGCCAGTGAATAGCGGCCAGCGGTCAGCCATCAACGATGAGCGTTCAACTCCCAGCGATCAGGCGCCAGCGACTGACAATCAGCCATCAGAAATCAGCAATCAGAAATCGCAAATCCCCTACTCCGGCCCCATCAGCCCCGTGGTCAGCCGTCTGATCGCCGAGCACGGGCTGAACATCGACGTCATCCCGGGCACCGGCCAGGGCGGACGAGTGACGAAGCACGATGTGCTGGCGTATCTGGAGCGGCGGATGAGCGACGCGGTCGCGGAGCCGGGGCCTTCGTTGATGACGATCGCGGCGGACGACGATGGGGACGGTCTCGAGCCCGTGAGCGTGATGCGTGCGCGGATCGCCGAGCACCTGGCGGCAAGTCAGCGCGAAGCCCCGCACGTAACCACGGTCTGGGAGGTGGATTTCGGCGGGGCCGTGGCACATCGCGCGGCGCACAGGGCTGAGGCGGAGCGTGGCGGTGTGCGGCTGACGGTTCTGGCCTATGTCGTTTGCGCGGTGGCCGGCGCGCTGCGCGAGCATCCGGACGCCAACAGCCACTGGCGGCTGTCGGCCGGCGGGCGACCAGCGCTGGCGCGAAAGCGCGCGGTCAATCTCGGGGTTGCGGTGGCCGTGCCCGATGGGCTTCTGGTGCCCGTCATCCGGCGTGCCGATGCGCTCAACGTGATGGGCGCCGCCCGCGCGATCCAGGACCTGGCGGACCGGGCGCGTTCGGGCACGCTCAAGCCCGGCGACATGCAGGGCGCGACGTTCACGCTTAGCAATCATGGCGCGGCCGGCAGCCTGCTGGCGACCCCGATCATCCCGCAGCCGCAGAGTGGGATCCTGGGCCTGGGCGCGATCGAGAAGCGCGTGCGCGTGATCACGTCCGACGGCGCCGATGCCATGGCGATCCGGCCGTGCGCGTACTTGAGTTACACCTTCGACCACCGAGTCCTCGACGGTGCCGGGGCCGATGCCTTCATGGCCTCGGTGAAGCGACGGCTTGAGGGCTGGCGGGCCGAAAGTTAGAATTTTCGCCTTGAGGTCCAAAAGGCGTTTTCTGGAATCCCTTGAATTCTCGGGAATTCCGAGTTGACCTGACAGGTCCATGGTTAGAATCACACAGGCGCCCCGGATGTCGGGGCGCCTGTGTGATTCGGTACACGACACGGTGCGCGGTCTGCGGCCCGCCGCCTGTTACGGGGCCACGTCCTGCTTGAGTTCGACCGGGGTCGCCGATTCGCTGCGCAGCGAGACACCGCCCTCCTCTGACCAGTCGACCAGCACGGTATCGCCCGACTTGATCTCGCCGCGCAACATCTGCGTGCTCAACGGGCCCTCGATGTATTTCTGGAGGGCGCGGCGCAACGGGCGGGCGCCGAAAGCGCGATCGAAGCCCTCGCGCGCCAGCCAGCGCCGGGCCGCGTCGGTCAGCTTGATGGCCAAACCGCTCTCGGCCACGCGTTCCTGGATCTCGCGCATCTGAAGGTCGACGATGCGCTCCACGTCCTCCACCTCGAGCGGCTTGAACGTGATGATCTCGTCGATGCGGTTGAGGAACTCGGGTCGGAACGTGGCCTTGAGCGCCTTCTCGATCCGCTCGTTGTTCGGATCCTCGCCCGAGCCGTCGTCGCCCTTGCGCAGGAAGCCGAGCGAGCCCGATTTCTTGACGAAGTCGGTGCCCAGGTTCGAGGTCATGATCAGCACCGTGTTCCGGAAGTCGACGATGCGGCCCTGGCCATCGGTCAACCGGCCGTCGTCCAGGATCTGCAGCAGCGCGTTCCAGACCTCGGGGTGCGCCTTCTCGATCTCGTCGAAGAGCACCACGCGGTACGGGCGGCGGCGCACGGCCTCGGTCAACTGGCCGCCCTCTTCGTAGCCGACATAGCCGGGCGGCGCGCCAAAGAGACGACTGACGGTGTGCTGTTCGCGATACTCGCTCATGTCGACGCGCACCAACGCGTCTTCGTCGTCAAACAGGAACTGCGCCAATGCCTTGGCGAGCTCTGTCTTGCCGACGCCCGACGAGCCAAGGAAGATGAAACTGCCGATCGGGCGCTTGGGGCTCTTCAACCCGGCGCGCGCACGGCGGATGGCCTCAGCGATCGCGTGCACGGCTTCGTCCTGGCCGATGACGCGCTCGTGCAGGCGCGCTTCCATCTGCAGCAGCTTCTCGGACTCGGTCTCCATCATCTGGTTGACCGGGATGCCCGTCCACTGCGCGATGACGGCCGCGATGTCTTTCTCGTCGACTACCTCGTCGAGGTGGTGTTCCTTCTCCCACCTGTCGCGCATGGCCTTGAATTCGGTCTCGACCCGCAGACGCTCGGCCTTCTTCTGCGCGGCTCGTTCATAGTCGCGCGAGAGACCGGCCTGCTCCTCCTCGGCCGTCAGTCGATCGAGGTTGGTCTTCAACTCCTTGAGGTCATTCGGGAGCGAGTACAGTGCGACGCGCAGCTTGGCCGCTGCCTCGTCCATCAGGTCGATGGCCTTGTCGGGCAGCCGCCGGTCGGTCAGGTAGCGCTGCGAGAGCTTGGCCGCCGCGGTCAGGGCCGCGTCCGAAAAGCGCACCTTGTGATGGGCCTCGTAGCGGTCGCGCAGACCATGGAGCATCTTGATCGTATCGTCAAGCGACGGCTCCTCGACAAAAACCGGCGCGAAACGGCGCTCGAGGGCCGCGTCCTTCTCGATGTGCTTGCGGAATTCGTCGAGCGTGGTCGCGCCGATGCACTGTAGCTCGCCGCGCGCCAGCGCCGGCTTGAGCATGTTGCTGGCGTCCATCGCGCCCTGCGCCGCGCCCGCACCGACGACGGTGTGCAGTTCGTCGATGAACATGATCACTTCGCCCTCGGCGCGCTGGACTTCTTCCACCACGGCCTTGAGGCGCTCTTCGAACTCGCCTCGGAAGCGCGAACCCGCGATCATGGCGCCGAGGTCGAGCGAGACCACGCGCTTGCCCGAAAGGATCTCGGGCACGTCGTTCGTCGCGATTTTCTGAGCCAGGCCCTCGACGATCGCGGTTTTGCCGACGCCGGCCTCGCCGATCAACACCGGGTTGTTCTTGGTGCGGCGGCTGAGCACCTGGATCACACGCAGGATCTCGCCGTCGCGGCCAATCACGGGGTCGAGTTTGCCGGCCTTAGCCATCGCCGTCAGGTCGCGCGAGTACTTCTCGAGCGTGCGGTAGCGGCCCTCGGCCTGCGGGTCGGTCACGCGCTGGCCGCCGCGGATGTCCTTGATCACGTCGTTGACGCGATCCTTTGTCACGCCGGCCTCGGCCAGGATGCGGGCCACGGCCGTGTTACGCTCGCTCAGGATGGCAAGGAAGAGATGCTCGGTGCTGATGAACTCGTCGCGCAGCCGGTTGGCCTCTTCGTTGGCCAGGTCTACGATGCGCTTGACCCGCGGCGTGATGAACACCTGGCCTGCGCCGCCGCCGTAGATCGCGGCCTTGGGCGACGCGCGCAGCACGTCGTCGAGCCGGCGCTTGATGTATTCCTGGTCGATCGCCATCCGCTCCAGGATCTGCGGGATCACGCCGTCCGGCTGTTCGAGCAGCGCCAGCAGGATGTGCTCGGTGTCGATCTGGTTGTGCCCATAGCGCTGCAAGATCTCGGTCGCCCGGGTCGCGGCGTCTTGGGCTCGTTCGGTAAAGCGATCAAATCGCATGGTGGCTTCCTCTTAGGCCATTGTGATTGATGATTTCTGATTAAGAGTCAATCAGCAATCAGAAATCATCAATCAACAATCTGTTGTCCCATCACCTTCCGACTCGGCGTCAACTCGAAGAGCAGGCTGTTGTCGGGGTCGTTTTCGATCTCCCAATCGAACTTGGCGCGGAAGGCGGCAGCGACCTCGGGTGTGGGAGACACCGGTCGGGCCGTGCCCTCGAAGACCAGGGCTGTATCGCCGTTTTCGAGCGACCAGGAGCAGCGTGGATCGGCCTGCAAGTTCCGGGCCTTGACGCTCTCGGGCTCTGTGCAGATGTACCAGCGCCCGGCCACCCAGGCGAACCAGATCGGCACCAAATGCGGCCGACCATCTGGCCGTCGGGTCGACAGCCAGAGGTTGCGTTCGTGGATGTTACGGCGTTCTTCTTCCGGGCTGAGGCGCATCAAGGAGATTATAGGTGAACGACCTCGATTGCGCCGCGCATGCCTTAACGTACATCCGGCGGCGTTAGAGGAGTATCAGCGGGGCCACGCGAGACGAAAGCCCGCGTGCGCTTCTCGAGCTCACGCCGCTCGAGCATGACGCGTCGCTTGCAGGTCAGGCATTCCAGGCCGATATCGGCGCCCAGCCGCACCACCCGCCATTCGAATCCGCCGCAGGCGTGGGGCTTTCGCAGGCGCACGACATCTTCCAGGCGGTACTCGACCGGGCCTTTTTCCATGGCGGTTATTATATGAAAAGCCGCAAGCTTAGTCTTTCGATAGAGTTCGGTTGCGGGCATCCGGGGCCTGCTCCGCCGCCTATAATCGGTTCCAGGATACAACTCATGATCTCACCCGATTTGCTCAACCCGCTGGTCTTGCTCCCAAAACTGGTCATCCTGCTTTTCGCCTTTCCGCTCCACGAACTGGCGCACGCCCTCACCGCCGACTGGCTCGGCGATCCGACGCCACGTCGTCAGGGCCGGCTGACGCTCAACCCGATGGCGCATCTCGACCTGCTGGGATCGCTGATGATCTTCTTCGGCGTCTTTGGCTGGGCTAAGCCGGTCTACACTAACCCGTATAACTTCCGCAATGGCCCACGCGCCGGCACCGCCATGGTGGCGCTGGCTGGGCCGTTGACGAACCTGGCGTTGGCCATGATCGCGGCCATCATCTGGCGCGTGATGATGGCTTACGACGGTATCCTCGACCTCGTGGGCTTCAATGCATTGAGCAATCTTGCGACGTTCATCGACGTCTTCGTCACGATCAACCTGTATCTCATGCTCTTCAACCTGCTGCCGCTCGGCCCGCTCGACGGCATGAAGGTGCTGCGCGGCGTCGCGCCGCACGCCTGGGATGGGTTCCTCGACCAGCTCGAGCGCTGGGGTATGGTCATCTTGCTGGCCTTGATCTTCCTGCCGACGTTTGCGAACGTGAACATCCTGGGGATCGTCCTCGGCCCGCCCTTCAGCGTGCTCTACAGCCTTCTGCTGGGGGTTTAGGCCGTGACGACGCCGAAGATCGCGTTCGTCGGTCTGACACGCTGGAGCGCCGCACTCGGGCATGAACTGGCGGGGCGCAGCGCCGCGCGGCGCGTGCTCTTCGCCGACGATCCGGATACGGCCCGCGGTGTCGTCAAGTCGGGCGCGTTCTCGGCAGCCGAATGGAACCTGATCGCGGCGGTCGACGGCGCGCAGGCCGTGGTCGTGTCGGGCCCGGTCAGCCGCCAGGTCGAATGGATCGGGGCGATCGCGGGCGAGCTCGCCGCCGATACCTCGGTTGTGGCGCTCACGCCGGTCTTCGGTCCGTTGGCCGAACTGCGCCTGCCAGAGGGCCGCGGGCTGGCGCTGGCGCACCCGCTGATCGATCCCGGGCGACCGACCGACCCTGAGCCCGAAGTCGATCCGAGCGCGGTTGACCTCTTCGCCCATGGCGCCTGGTTGCTTGCCGGCGCTCCGGGCAACGAC
>DKKP01000353.1 GCA_002455335.1 Anaerolineales bacterium UBA6663
CGCCTCGACCGGCGCGACGAGGCCCGGCGCGACGACCCGCAGCGATTCCAGCGGCCCGAGGGCGCGGGAGATGGCGATGGCTACCGCGCCCGAACCGACGGCGCGCCCACGCTGCCGGGCAGCGCGATCGCCCTGTACTCGGCCGAGGCCGAGCAGGCCGTGCTGGGTTCGATCCTGATCAACAGCGAAGCGCTGTTCGAGATCCCGTACCTGCAGCCCGAGGACTTCTACCTCGTCAAACACCGCTGGATCTGGAACGCCTTCATCGCCCTGAACGAAACGCGTCAGCCGCTCGACGTGCTGACCGTCGCGCATGAGCTCGAGCGGCACAACCAGCTCGACGAGGCCGGCGGCCAGGCCTATCTGACCCAGCTGATCACGTCGGTGCCGACCTCGATCCACGCCGAGGGCTATGCGCGGCTCGTCCAGCGCGACGCCACTCGCCGGCGCCTGATCGAGGCCGCCTCCGAGATCGCCAAGCTGGCCTATGCCGACGACCGCGAGGTCGCCGACGTGGTCAACGCCGCCGAGGTCGCTGTCTTCTCGGTCAGCGAGCGCAACCAGACCAAGGACTTCAAGCCGATCGGCGAGGTGCTGCGCGACTACTACGCGCAGGTCGAGTACCGACTCGAGCACCGCGGCGAGCTCTTCGGCGTTCCGACCGGCTTCCACGACCTCGACAAGGTGCTTGGCGGCCTGCAGAAGTCGGACCTGTTGATCATCGCCGGCCGCCCGGGCTCCGGCAAGACCGGCTTCATGCTCAGCNNATCTTCTCGCTCGAGATGGGCAACGAGCAACTCGTGCAGCGCCTGATGTCGCAGGAGACGGGCATCGACGCCCAGCGGCTGCGCCTCGGCCAGCTGCGCGACGACGAACTCCAGCTCTTCGCGCACGCCACAGACGTGCTCAGCGACCTGCCGATCTACCTCGACGACACGCCCTCGCTCACGCCGCTGCAGCTGCGCGCCAAGTGCCGGCGCATCCAGCAAGAGCATGGGCTCGACCTCGTGCTGGTCGACTACCTCCAGCTGATGCAGGGCGACGGGCGGTCGCGCGACAACCGCGTGCAGGAGGTTTCGTACATCTCGCGCCAGATGAAGCAGCTGGCCCGCGAGATCAACGTCCCGCTGCTCACAGGCGCCCAGCTCTCGCGCGCTGTCGAGCAGCGGCAAGACAAGCGCCCGATGCTCTCCGACCTGCGCGAATCGGGCTCGCTCGAGCAAGACGCCGACATCGTCATGTTCATCCATCGGCCCGACCCCGAGCGCGAGGGCGGCGGCAAGGCCGGCATCGCCGNNTGCCCTTCGGCGGCGTCAAGGGCAGCGGCTTCGGCCGCTTCGGCGGCAAGGCCGGCATCGCCGAGATCATCGTCGCCAAGCACCGCAATGGCCCGACGCACTCCGGCGTCGAGCTCGTCTTCCTCGACCGCCTCGCCAAGTTCGAGAACGCGGCCAAGGTGGACCTGAGGGATTACTGATATTTGCGATTGGTGATTTGCGATTTCCTCTTGGCCAAGAGGAAGTCGCAAATCACCAATCGCAAATCATGAGCTATGAAGGGTTTTTCTGGGTTTCCTGCGGACGACGGCCCGACGACCGGGCTGCCCGAGGCGTTCTTCGCCGAGCTGCTGCCGATCGTCGATCACCTGGGCGAGCTCAAGGTGACGGCGTACGCGCTCTGGCGTTTCGCGCGGCTGACGGGCGATCACCCGTTTTTGCGGCGCGAGGACTTCGCGGGCGACGACGATCTGCTGGCCGGGCTGGCGACATCGCCACGCCAGGCGCAGGAGAAACTCGACGACGCGCTCGAACGAGCCGTGGCCCGGGGGACGCTGCTGCGGGTCGAGATCGAGGACGACCAGGGCGCGCAAGACCTGTTCTTCCTGAACACACCGGGCGGCCGGGCATCGGTCGAGGGGCTGGGCAGCGCCTGGCGCCCGACCGAATCCGAAGGCGGCCTCACGCTCAGCCACGTGCGCGCCAACGTCTTCGTGCTCTACGAGCAAAACATCGGGCCGTTGACGCCCATGATCGCCGATAGCCTGCGCGACCTGATGGCCACCTACCCCGGCGCCTGGATCGAGGAGGCCATCCAGATCGCGGTGCGCAACAACATCCGTAAGCTGAACTACATCCTGGCCGTGCTCGAGCGCCGGCGCGCGGAGGGGCCTCGTGAGCGAACTCAAAAGACATCTACCGAAGATCCCGATCGATACAGCGGCTACCTCACCCGCGACGACGCCTGAGGCGGCTCGCCGCGTCGAGGTCGGGCTGGGCGACCCCGATTGCCCGCTCTGCCATGGGCTGGGCTACATCCGGCGCGAGGACCTGTCGCTGACCGATCCCGCCTTTGGTAAGGTGCAGGTCTGTACGTGTCAGGCCGAGCATCTGCTGGCGCAGCGTGCGGCGAAACTGCGCGCGGACAGCAATATCGCCGCGCTGGCCGACAAGACCTTCGAGACCTTTCTGCCAAGCGGCACAAGCCCCGACCCGGTGGTCCAGGCGCAGTTGCGCAAGGCGTACGACAGCTGCCGGTCTTTTGCGCAAAACCCGGCGCGCCCTGACGAACATGAGCCCGATCGCAAGTGGCTGCTGCTGATGGGCAGCTACGGCGCGGGCAAGACGCACCTGGCGGCCGCCATCGCCAACCAGTGCCTGCGCGACGGCAAACCCGCACTCTTCCTCAACACGCCCGATCTGCTCGACTACCTGCGCGAGGCCTACAGCCCGACCGTCGGCGAGACCTACAGCGAACGCTTCGACGAGATCCGTGACGCGCCGCTGCTCATCCTCGACGACCTGGGCACAGAGAGCCCGACGCCCTGGGCCGTCGAAAAGCTGTACCAGCTGCTCAACGCGCGCTACAACGCGCAGCTGCCGACCGTGATCACGACAAACAAGCGGCTCGAGGATCTCGAGCCGCGCATCGGCAGCCGCCTGGGCGACATCAACCTGGTCTATCAGTTGCACATCCACGCCCCAGACTATCGGGCCGGCGGCGCCAAGGGCGGGGCCGAGATCTCGACGCTCAGCCTGCATCGCAATCAGAGCTTCGAAAGCTTCGACCTGCGGGCCGATCTGACCGGCGAAGGGCGCCAGATGTTCCTCAACGCGGTCCGCGCGGCGCGCGAGTACTCGGACGACCCGCAAGGCTGGTTCGTGCTCGTCGGCCCCTATGCCTCGGGCAAGACGCATCTGGCGGCCGCGATCGCCAACGCGCAGGCTGCGCAGGGTCGGCCCGCCGTGTTCGTCGGCTATCAAGACCTGATGGAGCTCTTCCGGTCGGGCAACCGCGAAACCGACGAGCGCAACAGCCGCGCGCTATCGCTGGTGCGTAGCGTCGACTTCCTCGTCATCGACGACGTCAGCTCGACGCTCAACACGGCCGGGTACTTCCGCGACCGGTTCTTCCAGGTCTTCAACTACCGCTGGGATGCCGGCCTACCCACCGTGCTGACCACGTCGGCCGACGAGAAGGAACTCGATCCGCGCATCAAATCCAGGATCTTCCTGAGCGATCACTGCCAGATGCATGTGCTCAAGGTCGAGCCCTACAAGGGGCGCAAGAAGGCACCCATCCGTCGCCGTAACTGACGCGTCTGGCGTTACTCTTTGTTGGCCTGACTCGACGACGCGAGCCATCACGGGCTCGCCCGGCCTGCCGGAAACAGGGAGATCCCCATGGGCCTTCGAAGACTGTTCCTCATGCTCGTGGCTGCGTCGCTCTGCGCATGCGGCCCGCAGCCCACCACCGTGCCGCTTCCGCCCACGGTGTCCGTCGACCCCACCGCCGCCGTCCGGCAACCCCTCCAATCGCTGCACCTGGCCGTCGCACGTTCGGCGCACACCGCGACGACGCTGCTCGACGGCCGCGTGCTCGTGACGGGCGGCTTCGCAGGCAGCGAGGCCGGGCTCGACAGCACCGAGTTGTTCGATCCCGCTACCGAGAGGTTCGCCCAAGGCCCCGCCCTGCTCCACGCGCGGTTGGCCCACACCGCCACGCGCCTGAACGATGGGCGCGTGCTGATCGTCGGCGGGCTCGACAACGGCCGCTATCTGTCGAGCGCCGAGCTATACGACCCGACGACCGACACGTTCGCCGAGACCGGGCCGTTGCTCGAGGCCCGCAGCGGCCACGGCGCCATCTTGCTCGAAGACGGCCGGGTGTTGATCGTCGGTGGCGTCGGCGCAGGCTGGACCTTTCTGGCTTCGGCCGAGATCTTCGACCCGGCCCGTGGCACGTTCGCGTCCACGGGCTCGATGCAGACGGCGCGCGAATCCCACACGGTCACACTGCTCGCCGACGGGCGTGTGCTGGTCGTGGGCGGACACTCCGGCCAGCGTCGTGCGCTCGAGATCCTGGCCTCGGCTGAGATCTACGATCCCGCCCGCGGCGCCTTCCAAACCGTCGGGTCGCTGCGCCTCGCTCGTCACAAGCACGACGCCGTGCTGCTCGCCAATGGCCGAGTCTTGATTCTGGGCGGCGCCGATGCGCGCGATGAGCAGGGGCAGTTGGCGAGCGCCGAGTTGTTCGACCCCGCCACGGGCGCGTTCGAGCCGACGGCGGACATGAACCTCACGCGCTACAAGTTCCAGGGCACGTCGTTGCGCCTGCCCGATGGGCGCGTCGCGGTCCTGGGCGGGCCGGGGCGGCTCGAGACCTTCGACCCGACGACAAACACGTTCGCGCTCAGCACCGTCGACCTCGGTCCCACGCGGCTGTTCGCGGCTGTGGCGCTCCTGGCCGACGGTCGCCTGCTGGTGACAGGCGGCTACGGCTCGGGCATCGCGGCCAGCGACGGCGCCTGGGTGGTCGACCTCGCGCCGTGCCTGCAGGGCTCGACTTCAGCCTGTCGTTGAGTTTCCTTCCGCCTGCAACGTGTGGGATCGCCCGTGGCGGGCCGGGGCGATGGTGATCTCGGTCGGGCTGCCGCTGCTACTGCAGGCTGGCCCGGGCCAGCCGATCCTCCATGCGCTGGCCGTCGTGATCGTTTTGGTGTGCGGCGTCTTCATCTCTTCGCGGCTGGTGTCCAAACACTCCAATCGAATTCGGCAGGAAGACCGGGCTCGGCATCGCTCTGTTCGCCTGCGGCGTCCGCTTCCTGGGCGTGTTCTGGCGCAAGGACGCGCTGCTCGCGACGGCCGAGACGCCGAGCATCCAGTGAGCCAGCCTGGCGCGGAACCACGAAAAAGGGCGGCCTCTTGGCCGCCCTTCGCGTTGCGCTGAGCACTCGACGATCACTCGTCGCTCTCGGCGCTCTTTTCCTTCTTGTGCGCGGCGATGATCGGCTGCGCGATGTGCGGGGGTACCGGCTCGTAGCGGTCAAAGACCATCGAGAACACCCCGCGACCGCCCGTGATCGACCGTAGATCGGTGACGTAGCGCTGCACCTCGGCCAGCGGCACGTCGGCCGTGATCACGCTCTTGCCGCCGTTCTGGTCCATCCCGGCGACGCGGGCGCGGCGCGTGTTGAGGTCGCCGAGCACGTCGCCCATGCTGGCCTCGGGCACGGTGACCTCGAGTTTGACGATCGGCTCGAGCAACACCGGGGTCGCGGCCTCGACCGCCTTCTTGAAGGCCTCGCGGCCCGCGACTTCGAACGCGATCGGTTTCGAGTCGACGGCGTGCTCCTTGCCGTCGTACACGATCACCTTGACGCCCGAAACCGGGTAGCCGGCGATCACACCGCCCTCGAGCACAGAGCGTACGCCCTTGTCGATCGGGGCCAGATAGCTCTTTGAGAGGTTCATGCCGACGAGTTCGTCGTCGAACTCGTAGTCGCCGCTGCGCAGCGGCTCGATGCGCATGAACACCTCGCCGAACTGGCCTGCGCCGCCCGTCTGCTTCTTGTGGCGGTGGTGGCCATCGCCCTTGCGCGTGATCGACTCGCGATACGGCACCCTGGGCAGTTCGACGTTCAGGCCCAGGCCGTATTTGGCCTCGGCGCGACGCACGGCCACGTCGATGTGCTGATCGCCAAACCCCTCGAGGATCGTCTGCTTGGTCGACATCTCTTGATGCCAGTGCAGGGTCGGATCCTCTTCACAGAGTCGGGTGAGCGTCGGGCTGATCTTCGTGCTGTCGGCCTGCGTGCGGGGCGAGACCGCCACGGCGTACAGGGCCTTGGGGAAGACCGGCTTCTTCATCGGCACCGGGTGGGCCTTGTCGCCCAAGGTGTCGGTGGTGGCCGTGACAGTCAGCTTTGCCAGCGTGCCGATGTCGCCGGCGTGCATCTTCTTGACGCTGATCTGCTCTTTGCCGCGGGCGACATGCACCGTGCCGACGCGCTCTTCAGCCCCGCGGGTGTGGTTCCACACGCGCGCATCCGACTGAAGCACGCCCGCCACGATGCGGATGTAGGTGACCTTGCCAACGAACGGGTCGGCCGTGGTCTTCCAGACATAGAGCGCCAGGTCGCCTGTGTCGTCGGCGTGGATCGTGCCCGGCTTCTCCTCCATCCCCTCGAGGGTGAAGGGCAAGCCCTCGAGCGGCGAGGGCAGATAGCGCTCGATGCCCTCGAGGATCGGCAACGTGCCGATGTCGGCCGTGGCCGACGAGACAAAGACCGGGATGAACGTCCGCGCGCGGACGGCGGCGTGAAAGCCGCGGATCACCTCGTCGTTGGTGAGTTCCTCGCCGCCCAGGTACTTCTCTAGCAACGCGTCCTCGCCCTCGGCGGCGGCCTCCATCAACTCGACGCGCGCCTTCTCGGCAGCTTCCTTGAGATCCGCCGGGATGTCGACCACCTGATCGCCCTTGCCCAGGCGAGCCTTCATCGAGAGCAGGCCGACGACGCCCTTGAAGCCCGACTCCTCGCCGATCGGCAGTTGCACCGGGATGAGTTTGGCGTTGAAGGTGTCACGGATCTGCTGCAGAGTCCGCTCGAAGCTGGCGTTTTCACGGTCCAGCTTGTTGATCACGACGAAGCGCGGCAGATGGTACTCGTCGCACATCTGCCAGGCCAGCTCGGTGCCGACCTCGACGCCGCCCACAGCGTCCACCACGACGATGGCGGCCTCGCACACGTGCAGGGCCGAGCGCACTTCACCCTGGAAGTCGGTGAAGCCGGGCGTGTCAAGCAGATTGATCTTGTGATCCAGGAACTCAATCGGGACGACGGAGGTCGACAGCGAGATCTGTCGACGCTTCTCCTCATCCTCAAAGTCCGAGACTGTCGTCCCGTCGAGGACTTTGCCGTGCCGGGTGGTGGCACTCGTCGCGAATAAGAAGGCTTCCGCCAGGGAAGTCTTCCCAGACCCGCTGTGACCGACCAGGGCCACATTTCGGATCTTGCCAGATTCGTACTCTCGCATCGGCTGTACAAGCCTCCTTTGGGAGCGTTTATCTGACGGCCAGGCCGGATGGTAACATGCCGGCTAGCCCACGTCAACGCGGCTTGAAAAAAACCGCGGACGGCGGACCGCAGACAGTGGCTGGCGGCTTTGGCGCCTCTGCGTCTACAATTCCCGATAACTTCGCTCGCCTTTTTGGAGGTTCTGCGGTCCGCCGGCTGCGGTCCGCGGTCTCACGTCGTGTGACGCTGATGGACGACACGCCCTACATCCCCCCGACCGGCCCGAACAGCGCGCCGGCGCCCAGCCGCGAGATCTACGCGTCGATGGGCGAGGCCAACATCTTCAGGATGCTGGCCGATTTCTACGCAGAGTTGGGTCACTCGCCGATCCGGGCGATGTTCCCGGAGGATCTGCGCGTCTCATCCGAGAAATCGGCGGCGTTCTTCGTCGGGTTGCTGGGCGGCCCACCGCTGTATCAGCAACGCTATGGCGCCCCGATGATGCGCGCCCGACACCTGCCCTTCCCGATCGACGAGGCAGCCCGACAGGCCTGGTTGGACTGCTGGGAGCCAGTTCTCACCCGGGCCACCTCGGATTACAATTTCCCTTCAGCACACCTGGAGGGGTTCCGCGCCTTTCTTGTCGGTTTTTCGGGGTGGATGGTCAATCGACGCTCCCTGGAGTAGTCGTTACGATCGCCCTGGACACGCGCGGAAGGATACGATTCAGATGGACATCTACATCCTCAATCGGTTCTCGTACATCATCCTTGCGACTGTAGTCCTTGTCGCGATGGGCTTGATCTTCGCGCGCAATGGCTTCACCCGAACGCGCGCGCTGGCGCTCGGGGCCGCGGCATTGGCGTTCTTCACGGCGTGGGCCACGCTGCGCACTGGGCCCGGCACGGAGACCGACGCGCAGGCGGCTAACCTTGTGCTGCGCGAGTCGCAACAACCCGTGCTGATCGAGTTTTATTCCGACTATTGCGCCGGCTGTCTGGCAGCGCGTCCGCTGGTCGATGGCCTCGAGCGCGATCTCGGTGATCGTCTGCGGGTCGTGCGCCTGAACGTGGCCTCGCCGGCCGGGATGGATCTGGCTATTCAGCTGCAGGCCGATCAGGCGACGCCGGCCTTTGTGTTGCTCGGTTCAGATGGCCAGGAGCTCTGGCGCGGCTTCGGGTTCTTCGACGATGCCGCGGTCCGCACTGCGCTCGACGCCTCAAGCTGACGGCGCATGCCGCGCATCCTCTTCCTCTTTCTAGACGGCGTCGGGCTTGGCGCGGACGACCCGCGACGCAACCCGCTTGCCGCGGCCGCGATCCCCACGCTCCAGGGCAAGTTGGGCGGCGAGCGCCCCCTGGCCGACACCCCAAGGATCGAGACCTCTGACACGCTCTTCATCCCGACCGATGCCGGATTGGGCCAGCCCGGTCTCCCGCAATCGGCCACCGGGCAGGCCGCGATCCTCACCGGTCGCAACATCCCGGCTGAGGTCGGCGGGCACTGGGGGCCGAAGCCCAACGCCGCGGTCGCGAGCCTCTTGCGGGCGGGCTCGATCTTTCATGACTTACGGGGCGCCGGTCGAGCCACGGCCCTTTTGAGCGGGTACCCACAGCCGTACTTCGATGCCATCGCCTCGGGGCGCCGCAGCTACTCGGCCATCCCGCTCGCTGCCACAGCGGCCGGCGTGGCGCTCGCCGGCGAAGCCGATATCCGGGCCGGAAGGGCGCTCGGCGCCGACTTCACAAACGCGTTCTGGCACAGCGAACTTGGCACGGATGTGCCGGTCTACGAGCCGCGCGTAGCCGGCAGACGATTGGCTCAGGCTGCGGCGGAATACGACTTCGCCCTGTTCGAGCACTGGATCACAGATTACGTCGGCCATCGTGGCACCCTGAGCGACGGGATCACGATCATGGAGCGGTTCGATCAGGTGCTGGCCGGCGTCCTCGACGTCTGGGATCTGGCCCGGGATTTGGTGATCGTCACCTCGGACCACGGCAACCTCGAGGATCTGGGCCATCGTCACCACACCCTAAACCCCGTGCCGACGCTGCTCATCGGCGCCGGGCGCGAGGCGTTCACCGATCTGGCCGACCTGACCGGCCTGGCGCCCGGCGTGCGCCGGCTGCTGCTTTAGCCACCCGTGGCGCTTGTGCGCCGAAAGGATCCCGGCATGCTCCCCGACTTCCGTCAGCGACTGCAACAGGGCGAACGTCTCATCGGCACGATGGTCACCATCGGCTCACGCGAGATCGCGGAGGTGTTGGGCGAAGTGGGTTTCGACTGGCTCTGCCTCGACGGTGAACACGGCGCGCTCGAGCCGAGCGTGCTGCAGGGGCTGCTTCAGGCCATCGACCGCAACGTCGCCGTCATCGTGCGCGTTCCGGCGCTCGACGAAGCCGATATCAAGCACGCACTCGACATCGGCGCGACTGGCGTGATGGTGCCGCAGGTCCACACCGCGGAGCAAGCAGCGCTGGCGGTGCGCTGGTCGCGGTATCCGCCGCTTGGCGCGCGGGGCGTGGGTGTGGCCCGTGCCCACCACTACGGGTTTCGGGTGGCCGAGTACCTCGAACACGCAAACGAGCAAGTGACCGTGATCGTCCAGGCCGAAAGTGGCGCGGCCGTGGACCACATCGACTCGATCGTGCGCGTCCCGGGCGTCGACGCCGTGCTGATCGGCCCCTACGATCTGTCGGCCAGCCTGGGCCATCCGGGCGAGCTGAGCCACCCGACCGTGCAGGCGGCGATCGCGCGGGTCGCCGAGGCCTGTCAGGGGGTTGGGCTGCCGCTCGGGATCTTCGGGCTGAGCGCGACCGCAGTGCGGCCGTATCCGGCGCCGCGCTTCCGGCTCATGCTCGTCGGCGTCGACACGGTTTTGCTCGGTCAGGCGGCCCGTGAGCTGCTACACGCCGCGGGTGAAAGGTGAGCGACCTCATATCCGCGGCCAAAACGGACTGACAACGCGCACTCGCACCCCGTATTACGTCAAACTGAGGGGATGCGGCTGCCTTGCCGTATAATAGATAGATACACCTATGGACGCTTTGTGGACAACCTACGGCTTCTATCTTTGGGGCCTGACGACACTGCTGGTGATCATCGCCCTGGTCTGGCTGGGGTGGATGAGCTTCGGGCCCGAGGACGCCTCGGGGGGCGGAGAGGTCGACCCTGCGGCCCTCGAACAGGTGCAGTCGCTGATCGACAGCCAGCCCCTGCTCCAGGCCTCCATCGGCCGGGCCATGCAGTTCTCGGGCCTCGAGCATTACACCGATGACACCGGGCGCCAGGCCTTTGCGCTGGCCCTGTTCAACGCCCGCGGCGATGGGCTGCTGATCGGCAACGACGCCGATTCGGGCCTCGCCGTCCGCGCGGTCAAGGGCTGGGGTGAGGGCGCCACGCTTTCGACGCCCGAACAGGCCGCCATCACGCAGGCCCGCGGCCAGAACAAGAGCTAGTCGACCTGAGCCAGCGCCGGGCCCGACCGGCCCGCAGTCGCGGCCCGCTGCCGCGGCCCGCCCTCGAAAGGAGCGTGCATGTTCAGCTTCCGACCCGGTCGATCCAAAGACAACGGCAAATCGAACGGCGAGAACGGCACCCAGGCCTTCGGCGCGCCTCGCGCGCCAGGCACGAACCCCTACGGCGCCGCACCCAAAGGCAATGGCTTTTCCGGCCCCCGCCCGGTTGAGAGCGTGATCGGGCCTGGCCTGCACTACACAGGCGCACTCAGCGGCAACAGCGGTGTGCGCATCGAGGGCTCGTTCGATGGCTCGATCNNGGGATCCAGGCCGGCGTGGTCTCCATCGCCGGCACGGTCAAGGGCAACATCGTGGCCGAGAAGGTCGAGATCCTGTCGACCGGTCGGGTCTACGGCGACCTGAAGACCGGCAGCTTCGCCTCCGAAGAAGGCGCCTTCCTGCGCGGCCAGATCACCATGCGCGACGGCACCGAGCCCGATGAGGCCGAGGAAGAAGCCGAAGCGCCACCGCAACCCAAAGACCGCGACTGAGCGTCGCGGATTCGCCTTAATCGATGAGGCCCCGGCCC
>DKKP01000308.1:0-8159 GCA_002455335.1 Anaerolineales bacterium UBA6663
CTGACGTCGTCACTACACGACCACATGCCTGAGGCGTCCGCGAAGTCCAGTCGTGTAGTGACGACGTCGGTCGTCAAGGCTGGCGCTCAGTCCTCGACCGTGGGCTCCGGCTTGGGCGTCTCGCCTTCGGTGAGCGCGGCCTGACGGCCGACGACCTGGCCCTTCCACTTCGCCCAGTCCTCATCGCTCTCGAGCGTCACCACGCGGAAAACCTCGGCGTATTGCATCTCTTTGCCGTGCGCGGCGGCCGCGGCCCATTCGCGGATGCGGGGCTCAGGGTCCCAGCCGTTCATCTGGCTGGCGTGCGCGCGCAACGCCGCGATCTTGAGGTCGATGGTCTCGTCGATCGCCACAAACGAGTCGGCCTGAACGTCGCCGAAATGCTGGGCGTAGACCTTGCGCGGCTTATGCGCGGTCAGGCCTTCGGCTTCGAGCTCCTCAAAGAGGTTGGGCTGCCCGGCGGCCGGGAAGACCGCGTCGACGGCGACTGTGCCGGCTGCGCGATGATCGGGGTGGTTGATGTAGCCGGCGCCGACCCACAGCATGGTCGGGTCCATCACGACCACGACCTCGGGTCGGAAGCGCCGGATCTCGCGCACCACCCGCTTGCGAAGTGCAAGCGTTGGCTCGAGCATGCCATCCGGCTCGCGCAGATACGCGACGTCGTGCACGCCCACGATCGCGGCCGCCGCGGTCTGCTCGGCCTCGCGGATCTCGCGGGCCTGCTCGCGCGTCATGCCCGGCCGTGCAATGCCGACGTCGCCGCTGGTGAGCAGCACATAGCCGGCGCGGCAGCCGTACTTGACCCAGCGTGCAATCGTGCCGGCGCAGCCGAATTCAATGTCATCTGGATGAGCGACGATGACCAGAGCGCTTTCAGGGATGTAGGGCATTTCGGGATATCCATCGATCAAGGCTGAAGGATGAAGGCGGAACGCGGAAGGCTGAAAGATGAAGACTGTAAGCGGCGCAGCCAGCAATGGCGGATTTCATCCTTCATCCTTCATCCTTCCGCCTTCAGCCTTGGTCAAACGCGAACTAGATCCGTCTCACCCGCGACAAGGATCAGCACGTCCATGTCGCGGCGATAGTACATGCCTTCTTTTGTCTGCTCGGGCGTCGGCACTTCGACCGTGACAAAGCCGACGCCTCGATGCGGGGCTTTGTTGAGCACCATGGGCTCTTCGCCGCGCCGGAAGACAAGGCACCAGGTTTTGTCGCTGACCTGCGGCCAGAAACGGCGGGCCGACCTGACCTGGTCGGGTGTGATCATGAGATATTTGCGTGGGGCATCGGGCATCGGTGATCTCTCCTGAAACGCGATGCCGCTGCCAGACGGGGCGCGTCGCGCCTCGTTCGGGCAGNNCGCGTTTTGTGGAGCTATTTTACTGCTGAAGCAGCACTTCGACGGCCTGGGCAAGCGCCGGATCGTTGGCCTCGGAGAACAGATCCCACCGTGTCGGGACGCTGTAGTCGGGAACGATGCCCGTCTCCTCCCAGACCCCGGCCTGATCGCGCGAGGCGCCAGCCGGCAAGAAGGTCTCCGACGCGATCCAGGCGCGCGAGCCGTCGTCGAAATTAAACCCCCAAAGCCGCTCGACGTTGCCGAGCGTGTTGCGCCCGACGATCACGGCGCGCCCGGCGTTCTTGAGCACACCGCTGAAGATCTCGCCGTAGCTGGCTGTGTCGTTGTCGACCATCACCACAAGCGGTAGGCTCAACGACCCCTCGATATCGCGCCCGTTCAAGTCGAGCGGATCGCTCTCGTTGCGGCTGATGAAAGCGCCCTGCTCGCCATCGACGAAATAACTCAGGATCGGGTGAGCGACCGAGCTCGACCCGCCGCCGTTCATGCGATTGTCGATCACCAGGCCCTCGAGGCGTTCGCTGGCCGACATCGCTTCAAGGGCGTCACGAACCTGACGCGGGAAGGTCTCGTCGTCGAACGAAGGCAGATAGATGTACCCGATCCGCGTGCCGGGAACGATGCAGTAATCGATCGTCGCGGCGCCCGTGATCCGGCGACGCGTGATCGTCAGATCGACAGGCGTGTCGAACCCCGGGCGTTGGACCGTGATGTTGACGTCGGTGCCCTCAGGACCGCGGATCTTGTCGGTGCGCAGCATGCCCTCTTCATCCACCACCGGCTCTCCCCCGACGGCCACGATCACGTCGTGGCTGCGCAGACCGGCTTCGAGCGCGGGGCTGCCGTCGAAGACGTGTGAGATCACGCCGCTGCGGGTCTCGAGCACGGCCTGGACGAGCACACCGATGCCGACGTAGTCGTTATTGCCGGCGAGACGCGCGTCCTCCTCGGCGACCGTCTCCGGATCCTGATAACCCGAGTGCTCGTCGCCGAGTTCGTAGATCATGCGCGCCATGGACATCGAGAAGTCCTCGGGCGCCAGACCACCCTCGATCAGGGCCCGATACTTCTCACCAGTTGCGTCCCAATCAACACCGTTGTAGTCGGTGTAGACGTAGTTATCGCGGACGGCCTCCCACAGTTCCTGGAAGACCTGCAGTTGCTGCTCGGTGGTGGCGGCGTCGACGGCCGTGTTGGCCGGGAGATCCGGGAGCGGATAGGGCGTGGGCTCCGGCAGGTTGACCACGTCATCGGGCATCTGGGCCACGGCCGCGCCGGGCTCGTACAGGCAATAGCGGACGCCATCGTCGTTGTAGCTGAACTCGGGCCCTCCGAGGAAGCTGTCGCTGACCGGCGATGTTGTCGGGTCGGCTTCGGCGGTCGGGTCAGAGCCACCCGCCTCGGTCGGGACCGGGGCGATGGTCACCCCGGGCTCGCGGGTACCGCGCGGCTCGGGGCCGTTCGCGGTCGAGGGTAGCACCGTCTGGCAGGCGATCCCGGCCAACAGCAAGGCGGCCAGCGCCAGGCGGGGGGCGAAGGTCTTGAGACGTGTAGTCGACATGAGGCTGTTCTTTCCAAAAACATCGCGGCGGAACGGGCCGGCGATGCAAACAGATCACCTGATCATCGCGCCGGCGCTTAAGTGCTGGATAAGCCGATTCCGGGCGCGCGGTCGAGCGCGGCGCGCATCGCCGCGATGTGTGCAGGTCGCGTGCCACAACATCCGCCAACCAGGCGCGCGCCAAGGCCGAGCCAATCGAGCCCGAGACCGGCATACTGATCGGGTGTGACGTCGCCGGTATCCGTCCAGCCGACGATGTCGTCGGTGTGGCCGATGTTGGCATAGGCCCCCAGGGGCAAGTCGGGTGCGGCGACGCGGAGTTCGGAGAGGGGCCACCGGATCGTGCGCGACGGCGTGCAGTTGATCATCAGCGCGGTCGGGCCGAGAGGCAGGATGGCGCGCGCGGCCTCGGTGACGGTCTCACCCGAGAACAGCCGGTTATCGCTGCGACAGGTGAAACCGACCAGCACAGGGAGCCCTGTGGCACGCGCGGCCTGGGTCGCGATACGGGCCTCGCGGATCGTGGGCATGGTCTCGACCAGGATCAGGTCGGCGCCGGAGCGCAGCAGCGCCTGGGCCATCTCGCCGTGTTCGGCCATGAGTTCGTGATCGGGAGGGGTCAACTCAGGCGTGTAGCAGTCTTCGACAGGCGCGAGCGAACCGGCCACCCAGATCTGGCGGCCGGGCGCACCGCGTTCTGCGCCGGCCCGGGCCAGGGCGATCGCGCGTGCGGTGAGCGTCTGGGCTTCAGAGGCGAGCCCGGCGCGGTCGAGCGTCCGGCGGTTGGTGCGGAACGTGTCGGCCGTCAGGATATCGGCGCCGGCGCGGGCATAGTCGGCGTGGATCTCGGTCAGGACCCCGGGCGCCGTGATCAGGGCACGAGCGCTCCATAAGGGCAGCGTCGT
Organism: Anaerolineales bacterium UBA6663; assembly: GCA_002455335.1. Classification (GTDB taxonomy): domain Bacteria; phylum Chloroflexota; class Anaerolineae; order Anaerolineales; family UBA6663; genus UBA6663. The sequence goes on from DKKP01000308.1 coordinate 3,833, forward strand.
GTCGACGCCACGGCGATTGAGTTCGGTGCCGGTGGCGCCGTCAAGCAGCAAAGGCGCCCCCGAGGTGAGACGGTTGAGGAGATCCATGAGGGTGCATTGTAACAACAACACACCGGGCGCACGCCCGGTATCCTACTGCGAGCTGAAGACCACGACTGTGTCGCCGACGCCGGCGTTATCGAACAGCCAGCGCGCGTCCGCGGGTGAGAGGTTGACGCAGCCGTGCGAGGTCTGAACACCGAAGTTGTCGTGCCAGTAGGCGCCGTGCAGCGCGCGGTCGCCGTCGTAGTAAAGCACGAACGGCACATCCTCGAGGTAGTAGTAATCGCTGCGGTCGGCGCGATAGACGCCTGTCATCCGATCGGCCCAGAGTTTGGCCCAGATCTGAAAGGTGCCTGGGCGCGTCGGGAACCAGCGTGAGCCGCTGGAGATCAGGGTGCCGAAGACGATCTGGCCCCCGCGATAGACGGCCAGAGTCTGTTCGTACGTGTCGATCGCGATCGCATCGGCCGGAACGCCAGGAGGCGGGGTCGGCGAGACCCAGCCGAAGTTGCGCTGCTCGGCCCACTGGCCCGGCGCGACCTCGTACCAATCCCATTCACCGAGGTTCTGCACGTTGAGCGCCGTGACCGGTTGATAGCGCTGCACCCAGGGCGAGTCGGGGCCGGGCAGTGCGCCAGGCGCCGGGCTGGTCTGCGTGGGGCGTATCACCCAGCCGAATTTCGTTCCCGCCCCGGCGACGTGGGCGCCGCTCCAGCCAGAGGGCCGCACATCGGTGATGTCCTCGGCCCGCATGTACTCCGAGGCATTGATCTGATAAAACACCCGTTCTTGATAGGTCACCGTGCCGAGGACGCTGACGAAGACAAAGCCCTTCTCCCAGGCGCGCACCGGGGCCAGGCCGGCCACGGCCTCGGCCGGGTGGCGGAAGACGGGTGCGGCGTCGGTGATCACCCGGCCATAGGGGTGAGGTAGCCCGCGGTACGCGCTGACGCGCTCGACGACGAGCGCCGGCAACGGGTAACTCAGCCCGGCCGATTCAAGCTGTTCGAGGTAATAGCCCGGCCCGGCATCCGGGCAACCCGGTGTCTGCGCGAGTTGGGCGAGAGGCGCACACAGCGGCGCCAGATCAGGCTCCTCGGCCGGCGTCTGCGCCTGGGCTTGCGGTGTCACGACAAAGGCCGCAATAGCCAATGGCGCCAGGAGCAAGACCCCTCTCAACAGAGACATCACCTGGAAATCTTATCCTGAAAAAGCGCACCCTGACGCCACGGAGCGCGTCTCAAGGCCCCTCAGCCGAACTCGTGTCGGCGTGCGTGCCGCCATCCGAAGGATCATAGACCCAGACCCAGGTGCCGATGTCGGACCAATCGAAGAGCCAGCGCGAATCGGCCGGCGACAGGTTGACACACCCATGCGAGCGCTTGAAGCCGAGCCCATCGTGCCAGTACTCGCCGTGCAGGGCACGGTCACCGTCGAAGTACATCACCCAGGGCACCATTTCGAGCGCGTAGTAGTCGGAGCGGTCGGGCGCGTAGGCGCCGCTCATCCGATCGGCCTTGAGCCTGGCGTAGACCTGAAACAACCCGGGCTCGGTGCGCCATTTATCGAGCCCCGAGGAGACCAGCGTGGCATACACCGGGGTCGCGCCCTCGTAGGCGACCAGGGTCTGCTCATAGAGATCCACCTGGATCCAGCGCCCGCTGACGCCCGCCGGCACGGGGTTGAGATTGACCACCGACACGTTCCGCTGTTCGATCCATTGCCCGGGCCCGACCTGGTACCAGTTCCAACCGTCGACAAGCACAGTGCCGTAGATCTGGATCAGGTTTCCGCGGCCGATGCGTCGCACGCTTGTGTCGGCGGCGACCCCCGGCAGCGGGCTCGGGCGCACGGCCCGCACCACCCAGCCAAAGGGGCGTTCCGGCAGCGCCGTGATCGACACACCCTGGAAGCGAGTCGCCTCGATCGGAGCGACATCGACGGCGCGGATGTATTCGCCGCTGCGGATCTGGAAGAGCGAGAGGTCGCCGGCCTGCAGGCCCTCGACCAGATTGACGAAGATGAAGCCGGTGCCTAGCGAGCGGGCTGGTGTGTTGGCGAGCGCGGCCTCAGGCGTCTCGAAAACCGGGGCCTCGGCGGTGACCACCCGGCCGTAGGTCCACGGCAGGACGTTCGCCGGCACATCCAGCCAGGTCACCGGCGCCGGTGACTCGGCGCCCGGCATCCGTGATGCGGCGACAGCGGCCCAGTACGCGCCCGGCCCGAGCGGTGCGCAATCGACCTGCACCGATTGAACGGCCGGCGTGCAGAGCGGCGCGATCTCGTCGACCGGGAGGACGTTGGTTTCGAGAGACCAGGCGAGCAGGAGCGCGAGCATGGCGAAATTATACGCACAGCTAGAGGTGCTTGAGAAACAGATCGGGCCGGTTGAGGAAGTCGCGCGTCAGTCGGACGTGCTCGGTCTCCTCCCAGGCGATCGGGGCCGGCGGGGCGACGTCGAAGTTGAGGAGCGTCGCCCCGGGCAGCGCCAGCAGGATCGGCGAGTGGGTGGCGATTATGAATTGCGCGTCCTGGGCGAGCTTTTCGCGGATCAAGCGCAACAGGCTGAGTTGGCGCAGCGGGGAGAGCGCGGCCTCGGGCTCGTCGATCAGATAGAGCCCGCCCGGTACGAACCGGGTCTCGAAAAAAGACAGGAAACTCTCGCCGTGTGAGCGCGCATCCAGGCTGCCGCCATAGCGCCTGAAGGTCGCCTCGACCTCGGCGCGCTGCGGCCCTGTCGCGAGATCGCGAGAATAGCGCCCCTTCGTCCTGAACGCCCGCTCGGTGTCGTCGAGGTCCTGCTGAAGGCTGACCTTGAGCGCCGCCATCCGCTGCACGTAGCCGAAGTAGTCCTCTGCCCGTAGGAAGAACCCCTTGCGGGTGCGTTTTCCCCAGGTGAGGCGGAGGGCGTCTCCCAGCGCGCGGACATGCCCGAGTGTGACATCGCTGGCCAGGTCGTCGCCGCCGGCCACGATCATCTCTGCGGCGTACGCGACCGATTCAAGCCAGGTCGACTTGCCAGAGCCGTTTTCGCCGACCAGGAACGTCACCGGGGTGGTCAACTCGACAACGCTGCGCGCCGCCACAAACGGCACAGTCCACGGGAAGGCCTGGTCGTCGATGCCCGCGGGTGGGCGGATCGCCACCTGCCGGAGCTGGATCATGCCAGCATTGTACGCGCTCCGGCTTCGGCGCTCCAGCGTGTGCGCGCGGTATGCACCCCGGATCCGGCCGAGGATTTCGCGGATGACACCGATGGAAAGGCCCTGACAACCTGTGCTCGCAAACCGCCCGGCAACTGTCTGGGTCGGCCCGAGGCGTTTCTGTTCCGGCTCGTCGGGGCCAACTTGACAAGGTTGTGCTTGTCTATATAATTAGATAAATGTCTAATCAATTTGGCGGTAGCGACAACGAGCTCTTGATCTTTTTCAAGGCCCTGGCGGACGAGACCCGGCTCAAGGTGATCGGCTTGCTGGCGCACGGGCCGCAGACCACCGAGCAACTCGCCGAGCGCCTCGGTTTGCGGGCGCCGACCGTCTCGCATCATCTCGAGAAGCTGCTGGTGGCCGGTCTGGTGCGTCCCGAACCGACGCGTGGGCACGCCAAGCCGTACGCGCTCCGTCTCGACGCGCTGCATGAACAGGCCGGACGGCTGCTGGGCGATGCATCGACGCTTGTCGAGCTGGCGCCTGGGCCCCTGGAGGCCGACGCGTACGAGCGCGAGATCTGGCGCAATTTCAGCAACCCGGATGGCACGCTCAAGGAGATCCCGGCCCAGCGCAAGAAACTCAACGCCATCCTGGCGCGTTTGGTTTGTGAGTTCGCGCCGGGTGAGCAGTACAGCGAGAAACAGGTCAATGCCCTCCTCAAGCGCTTTCACCCAGACACAGCCTCGCTGCGCCGCGAGTTGATCGGCGCCCGGCTGATGCAGCGCGACCGCGGGATCTACACGCGTGTCGCTGAAACGTCCTGAACCAGGGAGGGGATCATGCGCGTAGAGCTTTCTCGGTTTCGCGTGTTGCCCGGCAAGGCGGAACGCGTCGACGCCTGGCTGCAGATGCTCAACGACCGTATGCCTGAGACGCTGGTNNCTGGCGACGCTCGAGCGCGAGGAGATGCAGTTCGAAGTCATCTTTCGCGAAGTGATTGGCGACGACCAGTTCCTCACCTGGGTCAGCGTACAGGGTGAGGCGGGCGCCGATGTGGAGACGTCGCCGCACGAGGTTGATCATCTGCATCTCGATTTCTGGCGTGAGTGCATCGACGAGACCCATGGCCGCCACGC
>DKKP01000308.1:8173-9848 GCA_002455335.1 Anaerolineales bacterium UBA6663
GCAGGCTGTGATGGTCCCGCCACGTGTCGCAGCGGCCATGAACTGGCCCGACCCGGCCGGGTCACGTGTGCCGTTCGAGCCGCGCGAGATCGTCTATCGTCGGCGTTCAAGCGCGGCCTGACCTGCGGGGGAGGTTCTGGCGGTCGACGGCTGGGTTGCAGGTCGAGGCTTGGCCCCGACCCGCAACCCAGCCGTCGACCGCCCATATTACAATCGGGCCATGAAAATCCTCTTCGTCTCCGCTGAAGTCGCCCCGTTTGCCAAGGTCGGTGGGCTGGCCGATGTGGCTGGCGCGCTGCCCAAGGCGCTTAAGGCCCTGGGCCACGATGTGCGCGTGGTGATGCCCGCCTATCGCGCGCAGGAGGAGCTTGGCCGGCAAGGCAAGCTGACCGCTCGCCCAGGCGGCATGATCGTGCCGACCGGGCATGGGCCGATCCCGGCCGGGATCTACGAGAGCACGCTGCCGGGCAGCGACGTGCCGATCTACTTCGTCGCGCAAACTGCTCTCTTCGATCGCCCCAACATCTACGGCTACGGCGACGACGTCTATCGCTTTGCGTTCTTCGGGCGCGCCGCGCTCGAGCTGTGCAACGCCCTCGATTGGTGGCCCGAGATGCTGCACGCGCATGATTGGCACAGCGCAGCCGCAGTCACCTGGCTGGCCACCGCCGGACAGGCCGACGACCGTTATCGCGGAATCCCCTCGGTTTTCACCATCCACAATCTTGCGCATCAGGGCAAGGGCCCGTGGGAGGTGTTGAACTATCTTGGCGTGATCACGCATGGATTGGTCGAGGAGGGCTACGGCGAGGTCAACTTCATGGCGCGCGCGATCTATCACGCGACCATGGTCAACACAGTCAGCCCGACCTATGCGCGCGAGATCATGACGAAAGAAGGCGGCGCCGGGCTCGATGCGTTGCTGCGCTACCGCAGCTTCGACGTCCACGGCATCCTCAACGGTCTCGATGTCGATGTGTGGAACCCGGCCACCGATGCGAAGTTGGCCGCGAGGTTCAGCGCCGAGGCGTTCGACGCGCGCAAGGCAAACAAGGTCGAGCTGCAACGCCGCCTCGGATTGCCCGAGCGCCCGAATGCGCCCTTGCTGGCGATGGTGACGCGCCTCGACTGGCAGAAGGGCGTCGACATCATCGGCCACCCGTTGAATATGCTGCTCAACGGCGGCGCGGGCGAGGCCCAGGCCGTGATCGTCGGCAGCGGCTCGGCTGACGCAGAGGCGATGCTGCGCGGCTTCCAGGAGCGGCACCCCGATCGGATGCGCGCGATCCTGACCTACGCGCCCGAGCTCGCGCCATTGGTTTACGGCGGCAGCGACATCTTCCTGATGCCATCGCTGTTCGAGCCGTGCGGCCTGGGGCAAATGATCGCGATGCGCTACGGCAGCGTGCCCGTGGTGCGTGCGACAGGCGGGCTGGCCGATACCGTGCGCGATGGCGTCACGGGCTTTGTGTTCAACGACTTCAACGGCGACGCGCTCTGGCACGCCATCCAGCGCGCGATTTACATCTACAACGTCGACCCAGACAGCTTCGCGACGCTGCAACGCAACGGGCTTGCTCAGGATCTCTCCTGGCGCAACTCGGCGCTCGGGTATCAGCAGCTCTTTGAGTGGGCCATCGCGCGGATGCGCGGCTGGTGAGCGATCCCGAAAACA
>DKKP01000327.1 GCA_002455335.1 Anaerolineales bacterium UBA6663
CGGCGCTGTCCGCCCCGGCCGACCAACTCGGTTATGGGCCTGTCGAGGGCCTGCCGCAACTGCGCCGCCTGATCGCCGAGTATGTGGCGCGGACCCGCGGCCTACGGGTCGAGCCGGCCCGGGTAGTGGTGACGCTCGGCACGGCCCAGGCCATGGACCTGATGTTGCGCGCGTTGGCGCCGGTGGGCGGGATCGCGCTCGAAGATCCGGGGCCCGAGCCCGTGCGTCGGCTGGCGCGCCTGCACGGCTTGAAGATCCACCCGATTCCGGTCGATTCACAGGGCCTGCGCGTCGATCGCCTGCCTTCCGGGCGCGACGCGCCGCGGGTAGTGCACGTGATCCCGTCGCATCAGTACCCGACCGGCGCCGCGCTGACGCTCGATCGTCGGCTCGACCTGTTGAGCTGGGCCGAGCGCCACGACGCTTTCATCCTCGAGGATGACTACGACAGCGAGTTTCGCTTCGACCAGGCTCCGCCTGTCGCGCTGGCCGCGCTCGATACGGCCGAACGAGTCGCCTATCTCGGGTCGTTTTCCAAGACCCTCTTCCCGGGGCTCCGCTTGGGCTTTGGCGTGGTGCCCGAACGACTTGTCGAGCGGGTGCTCGAACTCAAGTGGTTCTCGGACCGCTGCACGCCCGTGCTCGAACAACTGGCGCTGGCTGATTGGCTCGAAACCGGGGTCTTCGAACGGCATGTACGCAAAATGCGGAACGTGTACTCACAGAGGCGCGAGGTGTTGCTGGCCGCGCTACGGCGACACTTCGGCGAACGTGTGGAGGTCTCGGGCGTGCCGGCCGGCATGCACGTGCTGGCCGAGTTTGCCCTGGGGTTGGGCGAGCGGGAGTTGCTCGAGCGGGCTGCGGCGCTCGGCGTCGGTCTGTACCCCGCAGGCCCGGGTCAGCACACGCGTCGCCGCCGCGCCGCCGTCGTTCTCGGTTTTGGCAACCTCTCTGAGACCCTGATCGAGCGCGGCATTGCGCGCCTCGCCGAGGGTCTGACGGACCGACGACGCAGTTGACCTGGCGCTCTGGCACAAGATCCACAGCACAGCACGCAGACGCCAATAAGTTGACTCGAGATATCCGAATTAGCGAGCGGCTAACGTTAATCTAACCGAGACCAGTTACCGGGTCCGCGGGAGGTGTAGTGGCCCAACGCACTCCCCGCGCCGGTCGCACCCGGGCGCGATCGGAGATCCCACCACGCTATGCTCTCTGAAAGGTGATACGACCATGCCTGCATTCCAGTCTCTCAATCCGCTTTCGCTCTCGGGCTCGCTCGATCTGCTGCAGGTCTTCGACAGCGGCCCCAACCCCAATACCGTCATTCGCCGCAGCGAACCCTGGAGCGTCCGGCTCGACTGGTCGATCTCGGGCGGCATCGCCCCGGCGCTCGGGGGCGACTGGGAGGTCAAGGTGCTGCTCGAGTCGATGGGCGGCGGCTTTGAAGGCCAGATCGCGTCGACGACCGTTGCCCTCGCGACGGTTGCGCCTGCCTTCAACCGCGCGTACACCACCACGCTCAACATCGCGGGCGGCGTCGTGCCGACCGATGGCGTCTATAAGCTCGTCGTCGCGATCCTGCACCGCAACCTCGGCGTGCCGACCCGGATGGCCGGCTTCGAGGAAGGGCCCTTCGTGGAGTTCTACTCCGCGCCCTGAGCGTTGAGCCCATACACCAGCGACGAGCTGCGGATCAGTCGGGCAGCACATGCCGGCCCTGACAACCCATAAACGAACCGGCCCGGTCGAAGATGTCGGCCGGGCCGGTTCGGTATTCGGCGTCAGGGTTCTTCAGGGTGATCGGGATCGTCGTCCCCAAAATCCAGCGACTGCAGCCACTCGTGCCAACGCTGATCAAGGTTAACGGCTTCGGCCGGATCCTCCTCAGTTGGTGCGCTGACTATGGCCGGGCCGGTCGCGATCGAGACGTCCATCATCCCGCCACTGTGGATCACTGCTTCGTCGCCCACATCGAGGATCAGGCGTTTGATGGTCGGCATCCACTGGGCGACGAAGCGACGGCCGCACGTCGGACAGGCCCACTCTTGAGCGCCTGAAGGGTGCTCGTGCGCCAGCAGCATGTGGTGAGATTCAGCGGTTGTCATACGCACCCCGATTCTGCCGGCAGCGCCGATCCCGAATCTGCGCGGCATAGTGATCATAGTCCAGTTGCATGAATCGGCCCAACCTGCACCCATCCGATGTGCACGGGCAGGTTGATCCTGACCTGAAGATGGCCGCCGGGCTGCCGCTCGTCATCCCGGCAAACTCAGCAGGTTTGCCGACAGCCTCGCAGGTTGTCAGGCGATTTTCGGACAGCCGCCCTGCGCGGAGTGCCGCGCTTTGTTGCCGTGCGACGTCGAAGGGTCGGCGCGGGGCAATAGAGAGCCCGTGAAGCTCTTCAGACTCAGGGGGTTCTCCCGCTTGACCCTCAGATGCACCGGCTCTACACTGAGTCTTCGAAGCTAACCATTTACAAACCTCGTGCGCAATGCTGGCGCAGTTGGGGAGCTTGCTCATGGCCCCAAATCTCGCCCTTGATCTCTTGGGACGCTTTCGTTTGGTGGTGGACGGTGCTCTACTCAACCGTCCCGCGACGGCCCGGCTGCAATCCCTGCTCGGCTTTCTGGCGCTGCATATGGATTCGCCGCCGTTGCGCCAACGCCTCGCTTTCCTGTTTTGGCCCGATACGCGAGAACCACAGGCTCGCACCAATCTGCGCAATCTGCTCTATCAGCTTCGTCACACCCTGCCCGAGATCGCGTCGATGCTCGATCTGCGCGGCTCTCGCGTGGCCTGGTCTCCGGACCTCGCGCTGAGCGTCGACGTCGTCGCCTTTCAGGGCGCGTTTGCGCGCGGTGCGTTCGCCGAGGCCGTCGGCCTGTACAGCGGGGACTTGTTGCCGGATTGCTTTGATGACTGGGTGCTGGTCGAACGCGAACGACTGCATGAGCTCTTCATCGAAGCTCTCGAGCGCGTCATCGTCGATCTCGAGGATCGGCATCTCTACTCGGCCGCCGTGGCCGAAGCCCACCGCCTGCTGTCGATCGACCCATTGCATGAGGATGTCTATCGTTGTCTGTTGCGTCTCTATGCGATCCGCGGCGATCGCGCCGCTGCGCTGCGTACGTACCAGGCCTGCGAAACGCTGCTGAAACGCGAGTTGGGGGTGGCGCCCAGCGCGCCGACGCGCGAACTGTATGAAAAGCTGTTGGCCGCCGGTTGATGACCCAGGGATCGCGGGGCAACGTTGGTTCAAGTCGATCCACCGACCAAACGGTTTTCAAACGCTCAAAGTGCTACCGTGAGGCTACGGCGTCGTTGGGCTAAGGGCCGGGGTTGGCGCCATCCCGACATACGCTCAACAGGTCGAACCGAACGATTCGAAGCAGCCCTGCGTCAGGCAACCGCATGAAGCCGCACGTTGAGCCCTGGGCGTATCTGCCTTTGGCCGATGCTCATGCCGGCTCGCACCGGTCACACCTGTCGGAAGGAGAACCAACATGTCACCAACCGAATTCCAGACTCCAGCTCCGGCCGCGCTGAAAGGCCTGTTGGACGTGCCCGTGATCGAGGACAGCGGGATGCAGCCCAATCCGATCATCCGGGTCGGCGATCCGTGGAAGATCGTGCTGAATTGGACGATCGAGGGCCCGATGGCGTCCGCATTCGCCGGCGACTGGATCGTCCGATCCATGCTCGAGGTCATGGGTCCCGGCGTTGATTTGAATCTGCCCGATGAGGTTGTCCAGGTCGACTCGACGCAGCCGGCGTTCACGCGCAGCTACACCAAGACCCTCTCCATCCCGGGGAATGCCATCCAGAACGAAGGTGTGTACAAGCTCGTCGTGGCGATCGTTCATCACCATCAGGGCGTGCCTACTCAAACGGCGTGCTTCGCTGAAGGCCCGCTCCTTCAGTTCTACGTAGCGCCCGTCCCTTAGCATCGGGGCCCCAAAGACCCGGCTCCCGAAGCCTCCCTCGCCCGTACGGGTCAGACCCACGGGTGCGACAATGCGCGAAGGCGCGGGGCGCAGGCCCCGCGCCTTCGCCATGCT
>DKKP01000332.1 GCA_002455335.1 Anaerolineales bacterium UBA6663
ATCCGCGACGAAGCCCGCGAAGGTCACGCGCCCCGTCAGCCCAAACCGCTCGACGGCGGCGAAGATCGAGTCGTACAGCCAGCCCTTGCCGCCGGCGAAGACCAGCCTCAACTCCCGGTCCGGCAGCTGCGCAAAGGCCTCGAGCAGTCGCACATAGTTCTTGCGCGGCTGCAGCGTGCTCACCGCCAGGATGTACGGCGCGTCGCCCAGGCCGTAGCGGGCGCGCATCGCCGCCAGCGTCGCCGGCTCAATCACCGGCGCGAACACCTCCTCGACACCGCAGTACAGCACCGTGATCTTTTCGGCCGGCGTGCCGTAGAGCTCGATCAGGTCGGCGCGGGTCGCCTGCGAGTCGGCCAGCACATGATTGGCGCGTTTCACAGAGCGCGGGACCACGTCGTTGAGGTACGTGAGCAGCCCCGGCGCGGCCGATCCCGGGTCGCGCACGAACGACAGATCGTGCACGGTCAGCAGCGTCCGGGTTATCGGCCGTGTCGGGGGCAGGATGAAGTCGGTCGAATGGTAGACGTCGACCGGGCCCGTGATCCACTCGACCGGCGCCGGCACCCGGGCCCGGCCCCACAGGCGCGCCAGCCAGATGTCGTGAAAGGGGAGTTGTCGAACTCGGAACCGCTCGCCCAACGCCGGCAGCGCATGGCGCGGCGTCTTGCTGGCGTAGAACAACCGGTAGTCGTTGCCTGTGTCGATCCGACCCAGCGCCTTGAGCAGTTCGCGCGTGTAGCGACCGATCCCGCCGCCTTGAGTGACTGCCGAGGTCACGTCCATGCCGATCCGCATGGCGACGATTCTACCCGTTGAGCCCAGTACACGCATAAGGCCGGCAGCCCGGTTTGCCCGGGTCACCGCATGCCCCAGCAATCGGCGTTCTTACCTTTTCGTGGGTCTTCGTCACAATCCGCGGCAGAAACAAACTCTGACGACCCGTGCCCGCGGCACGCTGCCGGCGCGGGTGTTGTCGGAATCTAGCCTTTTCGCCCGGCGAGCGCGCGCTTGACGTGATCGAGCAGCGAATTGGCGTTGACCGGCTTTGTGAGGAATTCGTCGGCGCCCATCGAGCGAGTCTCGTCGCGGGTCTCCTGATCGGCCTTGGCCGTGAGCACCACGATCGGCAGTTGCTTGGTCGGCTCGTTGGCGCGCATCTTGCGCAGGATCGTGAAACCGTTGATGTCCGGCATCATCAGGTCGAGCAGTACCAAATCTGGGCGGTTCGAGGTCAACCACTCGAGCGCTTCCTGGCCCGAGTTGGCGACGTGCGTGTTGTAGCCGGCGCTGCTCAGGATCAGGCGGATGATCCCCGAGAGGTCGACGTCGTCATCGACGACAAGGATGACGGGGTGCTCAGCGTTTGACATCCCGATAGGTCCAATAGCGATTGACGAAGAAATTCCACAGCATCAGCGTGCCGACCCGCGTCATCAGCGCCAGATTGCCGGCGACGTTGAGCTTGAGCCCTGCCGGCAGCAGCGCCTGCAGCCCGAGCGTCTCCACGGTCGGCTGCCAGAGCGAGAGCGCCACAGTGAAGACCGGCACGCCGATGAACAGCCCGGCCACGCTGACGATGAAGAACTTCGTGATCTTCTTGGCCTGGTTGGCGCTGCGCGCCTCAGGGTAGATCCAGAAGTAGTTCCAGGCGAAATTGCTCAGCACGGCGCAGATGAACGACAGCGACTGCTCGATGATCTCGGGGTGGGTGGCCAGGTCGAAGACCTGTGGCAACCCAGGCGGGATCAGGCCGGCCAGCGTCCGACCCAAACCAAGCGCGTGGAACAGGTTGAACCCGCCGAAGTCGACGACAAAGCCGACCGCGCCGACGATCAGGAACTTGATGAAGCGTTTGCGCTCGGTCGGTTGCCGGCGCGCGGCTGCCAGAACAGCGCTAATCGGTCGGGCGTTGCTTGCCATGAAGATAGGCCAGCAACCCCAGTAAGGCCGCCAGCGTGAGGTGAATGTTGTTGACGTAAAGATTATCAAACAACTGATGCAGGCTCAAGTGCGCCCAGGCCCCCAAGAGCCCGATCAGGATCCCGCGCTCAAGGCCGCGGCACAGGCGCAATTCGTTAATCGTAACCCAGACCACGCTTCCCCACAATGCGAAATAGGTCACCAACCCAAACAGGCCGGTTTCGGCCCAGACGTTGAGGTAGATGTTATGGGCGTGTCCGAGCGCGTTGGGCCAGTTGAGCAGCCTGTAGGTCTCGTAGGTTGCGGCGTAGTTACCCAGCCCGACGCCCAGCCAGGGACGCGCCTCGATCATGCCCAGCGCGGCCTGCCAGTGCGCCAACCGCTCGACGACGGCGAAGTTTTCGTTCGTGATGCTCACGCCGCGGACATCGTCGACGCCGATGAAGTCGACGGCGCTTGCCAGTCGATCCGTGATCGACGCCGGCACCAGGTTGAGGCTGAGCGCCAGCCCGACGACGACCAGGGCGCCGGTGGCCGCGCTCAGCGACCAGCCAAGGCGTCGTGGCACGAAGACGGCCATCACGCCCACGGCCCCGGCCGCCCCGATCCAGCCGCCACGCGACGACGACGCGTACAGGGCTGCCAGCCCGACACCGGCTGCCGCTGCGGCCAGCGTCAGAAGTCCCATGCTCCTCAGATCGCCACGGCGACGAACCCAGAGCTCGCCCCCCAGCCCAAGCGCCGCGCCGGCGGCGACGGGCCAGAGCAGGCCCAGGAACCCGCCGAACGGGTTCGGTTGCTCAAAAGTGCCGAACGCCCTGAACGTGCCCGGTCCGCTGCGGAACGACTCGAGTAGCTCCGGCGGGAAGCCGAGCGGACCGGCGCGCCCCACATACTGCAGAAGTCCGAGCATGCCCTGCGCCAGAGTCAGCGCAAAGATCCCGACGGGCAGCCAGCGCCAGTCCACGTCCCGGGTCTCGTCGACGACCAGTACGACGACGAGCGCGATCTGGGCCCATTTGATCAGCTCGGGCAGGCCATCTTCATAGGATATTGCCCCAAGCAACGAGGCGGCTGCAACAAAGAGATAGAGCCCGAGCGGGAGGAGCAGCGCCGGGGCGGGCAGGGTGAAGTCCCGGGCCAGCAGTTTGCGNNAGGCCGAGAAAGATCTGCCCAAAGTCGAACAGGATCCCACCGTACCCCAGCCGCGCGAGGAACGCCTTGGTGACGCCAAGACCGACGGCGCACAACACGGCGAAGAGCGGACGCCAGAGCGCCAGCGCCAGCACGAGCGCGCCCCCAAGCGCCGCAACGCCCCAGGCGATGGGCGCGACGGCAACCGCCAGCCCACCGACGACGGCCAGCGCCGCCAGAAGGGCCGTCCGTGGGCGGTCAAGGGCGGCGAGTCGGTGCGCGATCATGGTGCCGGCGGCGTTCAGCCTGGGACGATGGTGCGGAAGTTTGCGATGGTCTCGCGCAGGCCTACCTCGAGCCCGACCTTGGGCTCCCAGCCCAGGATCGTTCTGGCGCGCGTGATGTCGGGCCGGCGCTGCTGTGGATCGCCCTCGGTCCGGCCATCGGGCACGTAGCGCAGGCCGCCCGGGTTGCCGACGACCCGATTGATCGTCTCGGCGAATTCGCGGATCGTGATCTCGCTCGGGTTGCCGATGTTGACCGGGTTGTGCTCGTCCGAGTAAAGCAGCCGCACGATCCCGTCGATCAGGTCAGAGCAATAGCAGAAGCTGCGCGTCTGCGCGCCGTCGCCGTAGATCGTCAGCGGTTCGCCGCGCAGCGCCTGCCCGACGAAGTTCGGCACCACGCGCCCATCGCCGAGCTCCATCCGCGGCCCGTAGGTGTTGAAGATCCGCACGATCCGCGTGTCGACGCCGTGTGTCCGGTAGTACGCCATCGTCAGCGCCTCGGCGAAGCGCTTGGCCTCGTCGTACACGCTGCGGACGCCGTTCGGGTCGACATGTCCCCAGTACGTCTCCTTCTGCGGATGCTCGAGCGGGTCGCCGTAGATCTCGGAGGTCGAGGCCAGCAGAAAGCGCGCGTTCTTGGCGCGCGCCACGCCGAGCGCGTTGAGCGTGCCCAGCGCGCCGACCTTCATCGTCTGGATCGGCAACTGCAGATAGCCGGTCGGCGCAGTCTTCGACGGGCTGGCCGGCGAGGCGAAGTGCAACACCGCGTCGATCGGCCCGTCGAGGTAGATGTAATCGTAGACGTTGTGTTTGATGAACCTGAAGTCGTCGCGCCCGATCAGGTGCTGGATGTTGCGGGTGCTGCCCGTGATCAGGTTGTCCATCGCGATCACGCTGTGGCCGTCGGCCAACAGCTTGTCGCAGAGGTGAGAGCCCAGGAACCCGGCGCCGCCGGTGATGAGGATGCGCATGCTGCTCCATTCGTCGGTGTGATATCCGAACGATTGTAGCAGAGGCGTGCGGCGAAGGGCGTGCGGCGAAGGGCGAAGGGCGAAGNNAAGGGCGAAGGGCGAAGGGCGAAGGCTAAAAAACTGTTCCGGGATCAGATCGCACCCACTGATCTGGATTGCGGATCATGAGTGTCAGTTGACGACTGATGTGGTCGTAGCTGTCGATCAGGTTGCAGTGTTGGTTAGTTTGGAGATAGCCAAATCGAAGGGCGAAGTCGAGCCAGACTGTAGCCTCGGCGGCTTCGGCGTCTGCGTCAGACAGTTTGGCCACGAAGTGCCGGGCTGAACGCCGCCGCCGCCAGGCCTCAGCCAGGTTCGCGCAAACGGATCGCGTGGCGCGCCTCAGTTGATCCGTCAGCCCATACCTTTCAGCGACTGGAAAAGTGGCCGAGAGCCTGTGGATTTCCGCGGCTGCATCAAACGCCGCGGCATAGACGCGCAATTGCCTGAAGTCGAGTATCTGTGCCATGCTGATGGGCATAGCTTACGACTGACTCCAGCCAGTCTCGTCCTCGATGTGTCCTCGCCCCTCGCTCCTCGCCCCTCGCTCCTCGCCTAAAATAGTCCCCAGTCCGCGCCGGCGCCTTCTTCCATCATCGAGGGATCCCAGATCTCCATGCCCATCTCGATCTTGGCCGGGGTCTCGGTGACCGACATCACTTTGTTGCGCGTCTGCTCGAGCATGGCCGGCCCGTATGGGCAGAACGGCGTGGTCAGGATCATCTTGATCCACGTCGACTTGTCTTCGTTGAAGGCCAGGTCGCGCACCAGGCCGAGCTCGATGATGTTCAGCCCGATCTCGGGATCGATCACCTCGCGCAGCGCAGCCTTGATCGCCTCGGACCGCTCCGGGTCCTGCGCGTCGGATTGCCAGTCGAGTTTGTTGGATGCCGCGGTCTGTGCCATGCTCCAGGTCTCTCCTCGTTGATCCGCCATGGCCTCAGCCGGCGGGTTTGATCAGAGGGCGGATGCGAAATTCGCAGTGCCCGCCGCCCTGCAAGATGCAGTGCGTCTTCTCGACGTCGACGTCCAGAACGTGCCGGATGATCGCCTCGTCGAGCTGGCAGACCTCCGGGTGACGCTGCCCGATCCGCACATACGGGCAGTTGTACTCGCTGAGCGCGATCGCCTCACCGGTCTGGTTCCAGCGCGTGGCGAAGCCCTCGCGCCCAAGGATCCCAACCAGCGCGTCAAGCCGCTCGGAGAGCGCTTTGCCGCTCAGCTCGGCCTGATGTTGGGCCGCGATTCCCTCGGCGATGCGGTTGAACATCTGCTCGAGCGCCTCGGCCGGCAGCATGGTCTTGAGCTCGTCCAGCAGGCGTTCGCTGAACTCGACGTAGCGGGTGGGATAGCGCTCGCGCGCAGCGTCGGTCAGCGAGTAGTGCAGGGTGGGGCGTCCGACGCCGTGTCGTACCTCGCTGGCCTTGAGCAGACCCTCGGCTTGAAGCGCAGCAACGTGGTGACGCACGGCGACAGGCGTCAGGCCGACGCGCTCGGCTAACGCCGCGACACTGGCCTGGCCCAAACCTCGGACTTCGTTCAACACCTGATCGCGCGTGCTCGCCATATCTCCTCGATCCTAGCACGATTTTCGGAAAAAATCAAAAGATCAGATATTTATGAGTTTTATTGACGCAGGCGCATTCTGTGGCTATAATCGCGCTATTCGAACCACACCAACTCGCAGAGCGCGCCGCGCCACTTGAGTTGAGTTCACTGCGTTTGTAGGAGATCACACATGAGTTCCGTGCTCGAAATCCGCAACCTGCATGTCTCGGTTGAGGACAAGCCCATTCTCAAGGGCGTCAATCTCACAGTCCGTCAGGGCGAAGTTCATGCATTGATGGGGCCCAATGGCACAGGCAAGTCGACGCTGGCCTACACGCTCATGGGTCACCCGGGCTATACCGTGACGGCCGGCCAGGTGATCTTCAAGGGCGTCGACGTGCTCGAGCTCGAGCCCGACGAGCGCTCGCGGCTCGGCATCTTCCTGGCCTTCCAGTATCCGGTTGCGATCCCAGGCGTGTCGGTCGCGAACTTCCTCCGCACGGCGATCAACGCCCGGCGCAAGGCAACCAACGCCGCCGACAAGGGCATCACGATCCCGGAGTTCCGTAAGCTGCTGAAGGCCAAGATGGACCTGCTGCAGATGAACCACGAGTTCGCTGGGCGGTACCTCAATGACGGCTTCTCGGGCGGCGAGAAGAAGCGCGCCGANNCGCATCCTGAACTACATCAAGCCCCAGTTCGTGCATGTCATGCACCAGGGCCGCATCGTCGAGACCGGCGGCGCCGACCTGGCCCTGCACCTCGAGGAGCACGGCTACGACTGGGTCCGGGAAAAGCACGATATTTAGTCAGGTAGTCGGGTAGTCAG
>DKKP01000388.1 GCA_002455335.1 Anaerolineales bacterium UBA6663
GGCATCGACGATGATCGCCGCGACGCTCACACCGCGGCGCTTAAGCCCGCGCGCCAGCGCCGCCCAACGGGTATCCCAGGTCGCGGTGCAGATCACGAGTGTGGCGCCGCGCGGGAGCAGATCGGTCTCGAGCGAGAGCGCGTCGGCGAGCTGCGTGCGTCCGTCGGCGCGAAAGACCGCGAGCGTCTCGAGCAGCTTGGCCAGCTGGCGCTCGCCGCGATCAGGTTGAACGACCGTACGCGCCGAGCCGTAGGCCACAAGGCCGACCGACCGATCTTGCCGGATGAAGTACTGGGCCAGCGAGGCCGCCGAACTGACG
This sequence comes from Anaerolineales bacterium UBA6663, assembly GCA_002455335.1. Lineage (GTDB taxonomy): Bacteria > Chloroflexota > Anaerolineae > Anaerolineales > UBA6663 > UBA6663. The sequence goes on from DKKP01000388.1 coordinate 320, forward strand.
ATGTACTCCTCGGTCACGGGCGGTAGTGTGAACGGGGCGGCGCGGTCGTACCAGTGCTCACCGAGCTCTTCGACAAGCTCAGGCATGCGCCCTGCCTGGGTTGACGAATCGCCGTCGACAAGCAGCCAGAGATCGGCCAGCGGATCGAGCTCGAACTCCTTGACCATCAGCCGATCGCGGCGCGCCGTCGACTTCCAGTGGATGCGGCTGAGCGAGTCGCCGTGCACGTAGTCGCGCACACCGGCCGCATTGGCAGTCACGTAGTGCGTGCGTCGGCGCAGAAACTCGCCTCCCGGCGTCATCCCCGGCGAAAGATAAAAGCCATGGATCGGGGCCGTGTAAGGCAGGATGACGATGTGGTTGACCTGCGGGAGAAAGCGCTGAACCTGAAAGAGCCCAAAGGGATCGCCCGAGACAAGCGTCAACGGGCCGAGGCGATATCGGCCGCGCTGACGGGCCGGCGTACGCACCGCCCAGGTGCGCTGGGCATTCGGCCCGAGCCCCGAGAGCACCTGCCCGGCGCGATGGCCTGGGACGTCCGAGTCGTCGCGCACCTCGATCCAGAGTTTCGGGAACCGGCTGACATTGCGCAGCTGCAGGCGCTCGCTGAAGATCTGGCCGGCCTGGGCAATCAGGCCACGCGTCTGCCGGGCGACGCGTACGCCGCGCAGGCTCAGCCAGGCCCAGCCCGCTGCGATCGCGATCAGCGCCACCCAGAGATAAAACAGGTTATAGAACAGGTCGCGACCGGTCACCAGCGCGATGGCCAGTGACACGAGCGCCAGACTGAGGATCAGGATCTGTCGGAAGCGCATCGGCGCGACTCAAGCGCGACGCGATCAGCGTCCGTCGCGGAGCTGGCTACCGCCGGGCACAGCCACCGATTTGACCACTTCGGCGACGATCGCGCGCGGCTCGACATTGCGGATGCGCGCGGCCGGGCTGATGATCACACGGTGCGCCAGCGCCGCTTCGGCCAGGGCCTTGACGTCGTCGGGCAGGATGTAGTCGCGACCCTCGAGCGCGGCTCTGGCCTGCGCGCCGCGGTAGAGCGCCAGGCTGCCGCGCGGGCTGGCTCCGAGATACACGTCGCCGTGGTCGCGCGTGCGGCGCACGATCTCGACGATGTAAGCCTTGAGCGCCGCCGCCGCATGGATCGACTTGATCGCAGTCTGCGCGGCCTTGAGCTCGGCGACCGCCACGACCTGGCTCAGCGACTCGACGGGGTGCGAGAACTGCTGCCGGTCGAGCACGGCGATCTCATCCGCGATGCCAGGGTAGCCCAGCGAGAGCCTGAACAGGAAGCGGTCGAGCTGCGCCTCGGGCAGCGGGAAGGTGCCCTCGTATTCGATCGGGTTCTGCGTGGCAAGGACGATGAACGGCTCGGGCAGCATGTGCGTCACGCCGTCGACGGTGACCTGGCGCTCCTCCATCGCCTCGAGCAGCGCGGCCTGGGTCTTTGGCGTCGCGCGGTTGATCTCGTCGCCGAGCACGACCTGGGCCATGATCGGGCCGGGCCGATACTCGAACTCGCGAGTCTGTTGATTGAAGATCGACACGCCCGTGACATCGCTCGGAAGCATGTCGGGCGTGAACTGCAGCCGGTTGAAACTCGTGCCGAGCGAACGCGCCAATGCCTTGGCAAGCGTCGTCTTACCGACGCCGGGCACATCTTCGATCAACAGGTGGCCGTTGCACAACAAACCCATCAAGGTCAGTTCGACCTCGCGGGTTTTGCCGACGATCACTTTTTCGACATTGGCCAGGAGCCGGGCGTACAGTTCTTTGACCGTCGTGGGCTGAACGGTCGGGGCCGCATCCATCATCATGGCGTCGCGTCCTCATCAGGTGACGACGCGCCGGATGGCGGCTCACGTCATCGTGGGTTGGAGCGCCGGGTCGTTCGATAGGCCACGGCCAGACCGATCAACCACGGCGCCAGGCCGACGAGGCTGAGCGCCGATCCCCAGGCCCAGGTCGCGGGCCGATAGGCCCAGGCGATGGTGTGGGTTCCGGCCGGCGCAGCAACGGCCCTAAAAGCAAGGTCCGCCGGGTACACGTCAACCGGCTGACCGTCGACGAATGCTATCCACCCTGGATAAAGCGCATCTGAGAAGACGACCCAGCCGGCCCGGTCCAGGGTTACTGTGGCGGCCTCGAGATCGCCAGGATCGAACGCCCCCCGCGGCGCCGGGATGGCCGGCTCGAGGACGACGCTGAGCTCGGGATCGAAGCCCGGCACACGGATCGCCGCAAGCGATTCGGCGGCATCCGCGACCTGAACGGAGGAGTATACCACCCGGGTATGAGCGCTGATGCCAGGGACGATGCGCGCCTGTGCGCCCGCGACCTCTGCCACGACGGGCCAGTTCGACCAATCGAGCCCGGCCGGCCCGGATTGCGTCGGGGCCAGCACCACGCGCACATCGGCGAGACGCAGCAGCGCAAGCGAGCGCGTCTCGCTGAGCGCCTGGGTGAACGCCAGCGAGCGGCCAGAGATCAACGGATCGAAGTTGTTGAACGTCGCGATCCCGGCCAGCATGCCGGTGTTCGGGAGGAGCACATCGCGCGCGCCCTGCGCCATGAGCGGTGGGTCACCGTAGCTGGCGAAGTCGAAGTAAGGCTCGAACTTGAGCGTGTGCTCGTCGTCGGGAAACGTGAAGAGCCGTCCCTCGCCGACTGCGGCCCGGATCGGATCGTCAGCGGCGCCAGGCCGATCGTACAGGTCGGCGGCGGCGCCCGGGTTCACGCCGACGTTTGCCAGGATCAAATCGATGGCGATCGCCGCGACAAGCAGTGTTGGCCAGGCCCAGTCGCGCACCCGACGCCAGGCGACGGGCTGCGTTGCGTCGCCATCGCGGCCGGGCGCCAGGAGGGTCAGGGCACCGACCATCGCCAGGTTGAGCCCGGCCGGGACGGCGCCAAGCGCCATCCACCGCATCAGCTGCATGGGCCGTTCGTCGAGCGGCAGGGTCTGCGCGAGCCACAAAGCGACGAGCGCCATGCCGACCGATCCGGCTGTGCCAAGCCGGACCCAGTACAACGCACGCCCACCGACAGCGCGCCAGCGGGTTGCGCCCCAACCGGCCAGAAGCGCCAGACCAAAGACCAGCCAAAGCATCATGCGCGTCGGCGCCTGAAACATGTTGAACGTTGGGACGTTCGCGTACAGCCAGGGGAAGATGGGCGTGTTCGCGCCCAGACCCAGGACCAGACCGACGACGATCAGGAACACGGCAAGCCCGAGCGGCACAGCGGGTCGCGGCCCGTCGGACCTGGCCTGAGCGTTGCCGGGTGCGAGGCGGCTGCGGATCGCGCGCCAGAGCCAACTCAAAGCCGCGCCGATCGCCAACAGGAGCGGGGCCACACCGCTGTAGACGGCATCTTCGAGATACATGCCATACCCGAAGAACTCGCGCCCGGCAGGTGTGCCGAAGAGATCGGGCGCGAGGAGGGTCAGCAGCCGCCAGGGTGAGAACGAGTACGTCATTACGAATCCGAGCTCGGCCGAGTCGGCGCGCTGTGAGCTGCGCAGCAACTCAGCGGTCGGGATCAGTTGTGCGGCCGCGATCAGGGCCGCCCAGGCGCCGCCGACAACCAGAATCAGCGCATTGCCCAGCCGGCTCATGTGTTGCCCGGCCGGAGCGGAACGCAGACGCCACAGCGCCCACACAGCCAGCAGCAGCCATGTGTACCACGTGGTTTGCGCGTGCCCGCCGAGCAACTGAAGCGTCGCGAGGCCGGTCACCCAGAGCACAGCCCGCAGACGCGGCGCACGGCCCTCCGAAAGCAGCAGCCGGTCGGCCGCCCAGACTAACCAGGGCGTCCACACGACCACGGCGTTGATGCTGTAGAAACTGGCGCGCGCCACCACGTACTGCGATAGCCCAAACGACAGCCCGGCGACCGCCTGCCCAAGCCGCGCGTAACCGAGATGCCGCGTGAGCACAGCCATCCCGAGCCCGGCCAGCGCCACGTGACCGACCAACAGCCAGTTGTGCGCCAGATCGAGCGGCGCAATCAGGCCTAGCCAGTTGGGCGGATAAAGCAGCGCCGACTGATAATTCGCCAGCAGCGGCGCACCTGCGCCGACGAGCGGGTTCCAGAGCGGCAGCCTGCCGGCCAACATCTCGCTGAAGCCGAATTCGCGCCACGGTGCAAACTGGAGGAGCGGCGTTCCCCAGTAGAACATCCGCATACCGAGCACGAACGGTGCAAACAAGATCAGGGACGCCGCGCCGATGACAAGCAGCGGCCAGCGGCTGCGCAGCGCATCTCGCAACCGAAGACGCCAGCCGATCGAGGAGATCTCACGGGACGTCATGGGTCCTCACAGCGAACACGGTATACCCCTCCACCTCGACAAGCCGCTCGAGATCCTGCCATCGGGCAGGGTCGGCCGGGCCAAGGTCACGCTCGGGTGGACCCCACAATACGAAGTCGATAGGGCCCGTAGCAAGCAACCCCGCGCGATCGGCCGGGCTCAAGGCATCGGCGTAGAACGCCGACACGGCGCGTTCGGTCTCCGAAATGTCTGGCGTTTCCACGCCATGACCAAGGACGGCGCGCAACGGCGTAAACGCCGGGACGCGGTTGCCTGTCTGAAACGACGCCAGCACCACGGCGTTGGGCTCGGCGCGCG
>DKKP01000265.1 GCA_002455335.1 Anaerolineales bacterium UBA6663
AGCCACGCGCGACGAGCTACGGCCGGCTGAGATAGCTTCCCCGCCCTATCGTCCCGACGAATGCCTCTTCACGCACGATGACCTCGCCGCGGCTGAGCACGGTGCGCGGCCAGCCCTTCACCGTCATCGCCTCATACGGCGTGTAATCGACGTTCTGGTGGAGCGCGTCAGCCGTGATCGTTACCTCACGGTCGGGATCGAAAAGCACAAGGTCGGCGTCGGCGCCGGGCGCGATCGTGCCCTTCCGCGGATAGAGCCGATACAGCCGCGCGGCTGCCGTGCTGGTCAGGTTGACGAAGTCGCTCAGCGACAGACGCCCGGCGTTGACGCCGTGGTGGTAGACCAACGGCATCCGTGTCTCGATGCCCGGCCCACCGCCCGGGATCTGGTTGAACGACGGAAGCCCCTCGCTCCAGGGCGCTTCAGGATCGGTCTGGACTGTGCCCCCCGGCAGCTTGCGGAACTCCGGCGACCGGCGCCGGCCGGATTTCTGCGCATACGTAAACGGGCAGTGATCGGTCACCACGAAGTCTAGCCCGCCGTCACGAAGGCCGGCCCACATCGCCGCCAGGTCGGAGGGTTTGCGCAACGGTGGCGCCATACAGACCTTGGCCGGCTCGAAGCCTTCCTTGTCGTACAACGCGTCGGTAAGCAAAAGGTGTTGCGTGCAGACCTCGCCCGTCACAGGCAGGCCGCGCGCACGAGAACGGCGGATGGCTTCGAGACCGCGCTCGGCTGTGACATGCACGATGTGCATCGAAGCACCCGCGATCTCGGCCAACGCCAGCGCACGCTCGGTGGCCTCTGCCTCGCCGGCCGCCGGCCGCGTGTGCGGGTGCCAGCGGGGCTCGACATGGCCGGCCGCCAGCTGGCGCTCCACAAGGCGCATGATCACGGCGTGGTTCTCGGCGTGGACGATGGCCAGCGCATCGTGCTCGGCCACAGCCTCGAGCGCCAACAGCATCTCCGCATCGGTGAGCCGGATGCCGTCGTAGGCCATGTAGATCTTGAAGCTGGACATGCCCGCTTCGAGGACCGTCTTCACCTCGGCCAGGCTCGCCGCGTCGGCACGGTTGAAGCTCATATGGAAGCTGAAGTCGATCACGGCCTGCGCCGCCGCCTGATCGCGCCGCGCCTCGAAGGCCTGCATCCACGTCTGCCCGGGTCGGGCCTCGACGAAGTCGATGACCGTGGTCGTCCCACCACAGGCCGCGGCGACCGTGCCCGTCAACCAGTCGTCGGCCGAGACGACCCGATTGGGTCCTTGCGGATACTGTAGATGCACGTGCGGATCCACCCCGCCCGGCAGCACAAGCAGGCCGCGGGCATCCAGGTATTCACGCCCCTGCAGGCCGTGACCGATCGCCGCGATCTTCCCGCCCGTTACCGCGACATCGGCCTCGACCGTGTCGCTTGCCGTGACCACCCGGCCGTACTGAATCACGAGATCGTAGGGTTCCGACGCTGCCATGCAAACCTCCCTGGCGCCGCCCGCGCGGGCCCGGCGTTGCGCCCATGCACTTGTGAATCGATTGTACTCCGACAGGTTTGCGCTTCCGCTCGGACGGTACAACGGACAAGCAGTTGACGAACCCGACCACGATGGTATACTTTTCGATCATGATGAACGTCACAGCTCAGCAGGCTTGCATGTGTATCAGGCGGAGGCGACCAGCCCCTGCTTGATCGTGCCTGTCTCGAGCCAGGCGCTATCCGGGTCTAGCGGCCGCCTCCCACAACAACGTGGGGGGCGGTTTTTTTGTTATGCTGACAACCTTTGAACGATTGCACCCAGCCGTTTCACCTCGCCCGCTTCATCAGGCGCTGCCTGTCGCACGACAGGCGCTGCCGGTCACCCATGATGAGGCGGTCGGCCTGATCGACCTGGTCGGGAATACGCCGTTGCTCAGGCTCCGTCGGGTTACGGCCGATTTGCCACCCACGGTTCAGGTGCTTGCCAAGGCCGAATGGTTCAACCCGAGCGGCTCGATCAAAGACCGCCCCGCCCTCGCCATCCTGACAGCGGCGCTGCCCGCGTTGAGGGCCGGCCGGGTCGCGCTCGACTCGACCTCGGGCAATATGGGCATCGCGTACGCCACGCTCGGCCGGGCGCTGGGCGTGGCCGTGAAGCTGGCGATCCCGGCCAACGTCAGCCCCGAGCGTCTCGCGACCCTGCGCGCGCTCGGCGTCGATCTTGTGCTGACCGACCCGACCGAGGGCTCCGACGGCGCAATCCGGGCGGCGCGCGCGCTCGCTGCAAGCGAGCCCGAGCGTTACCTCTATCTCAACCAGTACGATAACGCCGCGAACTGGCGCGCTCACTTCGATACCACGGGCCCCGAGATCCTGCGACAGACCGGCGGACAGGTCACGCATTTCGTCGCCGGACTTGGCACAAGCGGCACGCTTGTCGGGGTCGGACGCGCGTTGCGGGCCGCAAACCGCGCCATCGCGATCGCGTCGGTGCAGCCCGAGACCGCCTTTCATGGGATCGAGGGTTGGAAGCACATGGAGACCGCGATCGTGCCCGGCATCTATGACCACGCCGTAGCGGATCGCCATCTGACCGTGAGCACCGAGGACGCGCATGCGATGACTCGGCGGCTGGCGCGCGAGGAGGGTCTGTTCGTCGGGATCTCGTCAGGGGCGGCTGTGGCTGCCGCGCTCGAGTTGGCGCGCACGTTGACGGCTGGCGTGATCGTCACGGTGCTGCCCGACTCGGGCGCCAAGTACGCCAGCGACCGCCTGTGGCGCGAGGGGGCGGCATGAGCGCGACCACTTCGATCGTGGCCGAGGCCTACCGCGCGTTGATCGCGCATCTCGAAGCCGCCTACCCCAACGAAGGTGCGGGTTTGTTGTTGGGCCGCGGAGACGGCGAAGACCGCGTCGTCACCGCCGTGTTGACCCTGCCGAACCGCTGGGATGGCGCAGAGCAAACCCATCGCTTCCTGCTCACGCCGGAGGACATGCTCGCCGGCGAACAAGAGGCCGCAAGGCGCGGGCTCGACGTGATCGGGATCTTCCACTCGCATCCCGATCACCCGGCCGAGCCATCGGGCTTCGATCGCGACTGGGCGCTTCCCTGGTACGTCTACACCATCACGCGCGTGACCCAGGGGCGGGCCGACCATACGCGGGCCTGGCGACTCCGCGAGGATCGTAGCGGCTACAGCGAAGACAACTTCACCATCCACGCCGAGACGCGGCCAACGCCGCGCGGCTGATATCACAAGGAACCCATGACCACTATCCGCATCCCCACCCCGCTTCGCCAGTACACCAACGGCCAGGCCGAGATCACGGTGACCGGCGCCGACGTCGGCACGGCGCTGAACGATCTGACGGGCCAGCACCCAGGCCTGCGCGCGCACCTCTACACCGACGCGGGTGAGCTGCGCGCCTTTGTCAATGTCTTCCTCAATGACGAGGATGTGCGTCATCTACAGGGGGCGGCCACGCCCGTGTCGGACGTTGACCGCTTGATGATCGTGCCAAGCATTGCCGGAGGCAGCGATGCCGAACTGGTGAGGGTCGATCATGCCGCGCTCCGGGTCAACCAGGCGACGATCATCGTGTTGGCCGCCGTCGGTTTCGTGCTCGATACGCCAGGGTTGATCGTGTTCGTGGCGGCAGTGATGACACTGGGCACGCTGCGACGTAGCCCGGGTTTTCGATTGTTGTACACGGCCGTGCTCAAGCCGCTTGGCTGGGTCAAGCCCGACGTGATCGCCGACAACGCCGAGCCGCACGTCTTCGCGCAGGGGTTGGGGGCAGCCTTCCTCTGGGGCGCTTCCCTGGCGCTGTTCGCCGGCGCCCCCGTGCTTGGCTGGGCCCTGTCGTGGCTCGTGATCGCGTTGGCCGCGCTCAACCTGTTCGCCGGATTCTGCGCCGGCTGTTTCGTGTACTACTGGCTGGCGCGGTTCCGGGCACCGGGCTTTCTCAAGACGCCACCGACCGGCACCTTTCCGGGGCTACGACCGCGGGGTTGAGAACCGTCACCGCACTTCGTGGTCCGCAGCCCTATCAACACTCTTGATCAGGATGTGGCAATGACGATCGAAGACTTGCTTGTCCGAACCTTAGTGGCGATCGCACTGACAGTCGCCGGCGTGATCACGTTTCGAGGGTGGCGCGCCGCTCAACTGCGGCAGGTACGCGACACCGGGCCAACGGCACCCGGATTGGCCGGTTGGCGCGGCGGGCGGGCCGCGATCCTGTACTTCACGACGCCCGATTGTGCGCCGTGTCGCACGACACAGCGACCCGCGCTGAGGCGCCTGACCGCTGAATTCGGCGATGCCGTTCAGGTGATCGAAGTCGACGCCTCAGCCGACCGCGCAGTGGCCGATCACTGGGGCGTGCTCTCGGTGCCGACCACGTTCGTGCTCGGCGAAGACGGTCGACCACGCCATGTCAACATCGGCGTCACCGGGTATGATCGTTTGAAACGCCAACTGGCGGCCTGATCGTCCAATCAACCAGGATTTGAAAGGATCATCGACTCGCATGGGTATCGCACTGAACCGCGTCCAGCCCGAGGCCGTGACGCTGACGAATGAGGAGATCCTGCGCTACAGCCGGCATTTGATCATGCCCGAGGTGGCGCTCGAAGGTCAGAAGAAGCTCAAAGCGGCCAGCGTGCTGCTGATCGGCACAGGCGGGCTCGGCTCGCCGTTAGCGCTCTACCTGGCCGCCGCCGGCATCGGCAAGATCGGGCTCGTCGACTACGACGTGGTCGACGCCACGAACCTGCACCGCCAGGTGATCCACGGCGAGTCGACCCGCGGCATGCTCAAGGTCGACTCGGCCAGACGCCGGATGCTCGATCTCAACCCCGATATCGAAGTCGTGACGTACAACGAGCCATTCACATCCGAAAACGCGTTGCGGATCGCGGCCGACTACGATGTGCTCGTCGACGGCACCGACAACTTCCCAACGCGCTATCTGGTCAACGACGTCAGCGTCCTGCTCGGCAAGCCGAATGTCTACGGCAGCATCTTCCGTTTCGAGGGTCAGGCCTCGGTCTTCTATGCCAAAGAAGGGCCCTGTTACCGCTGTCTCTTCCCCGAGCCCCCGCCCCCTGGGCTCGTGCCCTCGTGCGCGGAGGGCGGCGTGCTCGGCATCCTGCCCGGCACAATCGGCACGATCCAGGCGACCGAAACGATCAAGCTGATCCTCGGCATCGGCAGCAGCCTGATCGGGCGGTTGATGCTTTACGACGCGCTGGCGATGTCGTTCGAAGAGGTCAAGCTGCGCAAAAACCCGCGTTGTGTGATCTGCGGCGAGCACCCAACCGTGACTGGCCTGATCGACTACGAACAGTTCTGCGGCGTGCCCGGGCACGACCACGAGGCCGAATCGACGAGTTCCTGGGACCTGCCGGTCACCGATCTGGCGGCCCGGCTTAAGGCCGGCGACGATCTCAAGATCATCGACGTGCGTGAGCCTCACGAATGGCAGATCTCGCACATCGAGGGCGCTCACCTGATCCCGCTGGGCGAACTGGCGGGGCGGATGCACGAGCTCGACTCGGCCAAAACCTATGTCCTCCAGTGCAAGAGCGGCGTGCGCTCGATGAAAGCGCTCGAATTGCTCTATACAGCCGGGTTCCGCCGTCTCTATAACCTCAAAGGCGGGATCAACGCCTGGGCGCGCGAGGTCGATCACCGCGTACCCGTGTACTGAGAGCCTGTCTACCGACGTCGACCGAATACCGAGCGCACAGGGCGGTTCCCCAGCCGGGGGGCCGCCCTGTCGTGTTCCTGGCGCGGATCGTGCAACCCAGGCGTCGAGATGGTCGATATAATGTCAAGCGGCGCCGGGGAACAGAGACGACCGAGGATGTACGCGGATCAGCGAGCCGGGGATCACGTCGTGGGGCTTCTCGCGGAGCTTCATCGGATATTGCGCGAAGACGAAGCGCCCGAGATCCAGGTTCAGCAGATGCTCATTCTGGCCGCGCAGGCCGCGCTCGCCGACGGCGCCGCGCTTTGGGCTGACCCCGAGGGCGCCGGTGAACTGCGGTGCGTGGCCTCGATTGGGCTGTGCGCCGACACCCCCGCCCCTCATCCGGCCGCAGGGCCGCGCACCATGGCGCTGCGCCTCACCGCCTTCGGCGTGGCCGTCGGCATCCTCGAAGCCCGACGGAGCCTGCAAGGGCGGCCCTTCAATCTCGAAGACCACGAACGGCTCGAAGTGCTCAGCGGCACGGTCGCCCTGGCGATCCATAGCCAGCGGATGTGGGAGCGCCTGGCGCACAGCGTCACGCGTCAGCGCCTGCTCGATAAGGTCCACCGCCACTTCCAGGAGACGCTCGACCTCGGCACCCTGATCCCCGCGATCTTCAATGAGGTCGATCGGGCCATCCAGGCCGAGGGCCAATCGATCTGGCTGCTCGACCCGGCAGGGCCAAGGCGCGGCCCCGCCCGAACGGCCACCTGCCGCTTCGCGGCCGGAGTCGGCGCGCCAAACGTCCTCAACCTTACCGTGCCGCTCGATTTCAGCCTGGTCGGGCAGAGCATCCTGGCGCAGCAGCCGCTGCTGATCGCCGATGCCCAGAGCGACCCACGCTGGAACCGACAGGCCGATGAACGCACAGGCATGATCACGCGGACCGTGATGTCGGTGGCCATGGTGCGCGAGGGGCGTGCGATCGGCGCGATCCAGGCGATCAACAAACAGGGCGGCCAGCCCTTCGACGAAGACGACCTCTACCTGCTCAGCGACATCGCCAACAGCGCGGCGATGGCGATCGAGAACGCCAGCCTGTTCGACGCGCTCCAGACAAGCTATGACCTGACGCTCGAAGCGCTCTCGAGCGCGCTCGAGCTGCGCGACCGCGAGACCGAGGGCCATTCGCGCCGCGTGGTCGCCTACACCCTACGGCTCGCGCGGCAACTGGGCGTCGTCGAGCCCGAACTCTCGCACATCAGGCGCGGCGCGCTGCTTCACGACGTCGGCAAGATCGGCGTGCCCGACGGCATCTTGCGCAAACCCGGCCTGCTCGAACAAGATGAACGCGACGAGATGAAGCGCCACCCGGCGCTGGGCTATGAGATGTTGATCGGGATTGCGCCGTTGCGCCCGGCGCTCGACGTCGTCCTCGCCCATCACGAGCGTTGGGACGGCGCCGGCTACCCGCTTGGGCTGCGCGGCGAGGCCATCCCGCTCTCGGCGCGCTTGTTCGCCTTGGCCGACGCCTTCGACGCCATCACCTCCGACCGCCCCTACCGCAACGCCCGGCATTATGCGGAAGCACGGGCGGTGATCCATGCCGAGTCGGGCAAGCAGTTCGATCCGCTCATCGTCCAGGCCTTCCTGGCGATCCCGCCGCACGAGTGGGAGACCATCCGCCACCACGTCGAGCGCGAGCTGACCCGCTGGCGTCAGGATCGGGCTGTATTGCTCAACACCGGCTACGACGCCATCCGCACGTTCGACGGCGGGTTCGACCACGACTGATCGCTCTCCGGAGAAGACGTGGGCGCGGGGAAGGGGCATTGCCCCTTCCCCG
>DKKP01000099.1 GCA_002455335.1 Anaerolineales bacterium UBA6663
GCGGCGAGCCGCGCCTCGACGTGCCGCTGCGCATCAAGGCCAGCGCCGCCGAGCCCGTCGAGAAGCCCGCCCGCCGGCGCGCCTCAAGGCGGGCCCCATGACCGCTCGCAACGGCGCAACGCGGGCGCCCCGATTTGAGCCGATCGCCATCATCGGCATGCGTGGGCGTTTCCCCGGAGCCAACGACCTCGATCAGTACTGGCAGAACCTCGTCGACCGGGTCGAGTCGATCACCACGCTCAGTCCCGAGGACATGCGCGCGGCAGGTATCCCCGATCATGTCTCACGCCTGCCGGGCTACGTCAACGCCTCACCACTGTTGGATGGCGTCGACGAGTTCGACGCCGAGTTCTTCGGGTTCTCGGCGCGCGATGCGACCCTGACCGATCCGCAGCACCGCCTCTTCCTCGAGACGGCCTGGGAGGCGCTCGAGGACGCCGGCTACGATCCGGCGCGCTACCCCGGCGCGATCGGGGTCTTCGGCGGCTGCGAGCTCAGCACCTACCTGTATCAGCTTTATCAGAACATCGACTCGCTGGGCTATCTGGACGGCATGCAGCTGATGGTCACGAACGACAAGGACCATCTCTGCACCCAGGTGTCGTACCGATTAAACCTCCACGGCCCGAGCCTGGCCGTGCAGACGACGTGCTCGACGTCGCTCGTGGCGATCGGCATGGCCTGTCAGAACCTGCAATCCGGCCAATGCGATATGGCGTTGGCCGGCGGCGTCACCGTGCGCGTGCCGCAGCGCGGCGGCTACTACTACACGGCCGGTTCCATCCTCTCGCCCGACGGTCACTGTCGGCCGTTCGACGCCAACGCGCAGGGGACCATCGTCGGGAGCGGCGTGGGCCTGATCGTGCTCAAACGATTGAAGGCGGCCATCGCCGACGGCGACAACATCCGCGCCATCATCCGCGGTGTCGGTCTCAACAACGACGGCAACGACAAGGTCGGCTACACGGCGCCGGGCTTCCGCGGCCAGGCCGCCGCGATTCGTTCCGCGCATGCCATGTCGGGCATCTCGGCCGAGACGATCGGCTACGTCGAGGCGCACGGCACCGGCACGATCCTGGGCGACCCGATCGAGTTCTCGGCCCTCAACGAGGTCTTCCAGGCCGAGACCGAGCGCCGCGGCTATTGCGGCATCGGCGCCGTGAAGTCGAACTTCGGCCATCTCTCGTGCGCGGCGGGCGTGGCCGGACTGATCAAAACCGTCCTCGCCCTCGAGCACGGCGCGATCCCGCCGACTCTGCATTACGAGTCGCCGAACCCGGCCATCGACTTCGCCAACAGCCCGTTCTACGTGACGACCTCGCTGCAGCCCTGGGCGCGCAACGGCACGCCGCGCCGGGCCGGCGTGAGCTCCTTCGGCGTCGGCGGGACGAACGCCCATGCCGTCCTCGAGGAGGCGCCGCGGCGCCGCGGCCCGGCGGAGCGCCGGCCGCATCAATTGCTGACTCTCTCGGCGCGCAGCCCGTCGGCGCTGGACGCCGCCTGCGTGCGCCTGGCCGATCATCTCGCGACACATCCGAAGCTGGACCTGGCCGACGTCGCCTACACGCTGCATGAGGGGCGGCGGGCCTTCCGCTATCGGCGGACGCTGGTGGTCGCGAGCGACGACAAGGCCGCCGTGGCCACGGCGTTCCGTGAACCCGAGCGTTTCCCGGCGCTGGATGCCAACACCGCGCACCCTGTCGTGTTCATGTTCCCGGGGCAGGGCTCGCAGTACCCGGGTATGGCCGCCGGCCTGTACGAGGGCGAGCCGTTGGTGCGTCAGATCATCGACCGCTGCGCAAAGCTCCTGAGGCCGGATCTGGGCATGGATCTGCGCCAGCTGCTCTTCCCGTCAACCCGGCGGCGCAAAGAGGCCGGCGCTCAGCTGCTCGATACACGCTTCGCGCAGCCGGCGCTGTTCACTGTCGAGTACGCGTTGGCCGAGCTGTGGCGCTCGTGGGGCATCCAACCTGTCGCCATGATCGGCCACAGCGTCGGCGAGTTCGTGGCCGCGACCCTCTCGGGCGTGATGACGCTCAAGGACGCGCTGGCCTTGATCGCGCGCCGGGGCCAGCTGATCTCGGCGCTGCCGCGCGGCTCGATGCTGGCCGTGATGGCGCCCGCCGACAGGCTCGAGCGCTTCGTCGACGGCGACGTGTCGCTGGCGGCAATCAACGCCCCAGGCCTGTCGGTGCTGTCGGGCCCGAGCCCGGCCATCGAGCGCGTCGAAACGGCGCTCGCGAGCGAGGCCGTGATGGCCCGCCGGCTGCATACCTCGCACGCCTTCCACTCCTCGATGATGGATCCGATCTTGCGTGAGTTCGAGGACCTGGTGGGGGACGTCGAGCTGTCGAAGCCGGCCATCCCTTTCGTGGCGACGCTGACGGGCGAATGGGCCGACGGGCCGGTGACCGAGCCCGCCTACTGGAGCGCGCAGCTGCGCTCCACGGTCCGCTTCGCCGACGGCCTGCGCGCCCTGATGAACGACAAGGGCCCCGTCGGCAAGGATCCGGCCTTCCTCGAGGTCGGGCCCGGCCGGGCGCTCTCGACCTTTGCCGGCGAGACCGCCAGGGCCGTCAGCCGCGCGCCGCTCTGCCTGACGTCGCTGCCCGCGCCGGATGAGAAGCGCGCCGACACCGAGTCGGTCCTGGCGAGCCTCGGTCAGCTCTGGGCCAACGGCTCCAACGTGAACTGGTCCNNAGCCGGCCTATCCGTTCGAGCGCCGCAGTTATTGGATCGGTGGGCAGCCGAGCGGCAAGGCCGCGCCCGCGCTCAAGCCCCGCGACACGGCCGACTGGTTCCACCAGGTGGCTTGGCGCGAAGCGCGAGCGTTGCCGCAGGCCAACGGCCAGCTCGAGGCCCGCCGCGTCTTGGTATTCGACGAGGGGGCTGGCCTGGGCGCCGCTGTCGCCGAGCGCCTGCGGGCCNNGCCGCCGCTCCGGGTCACACCGACCTCGACACTGCTGCCGTGGTCACGCTGCTGGCCCCGATGCGGCTCGCTCATGCCCTGAGCAACCAGCCGACGGTGCGGCCGCTGCCCGTGCTCTTGACGGCGCGCGGCACGACCCGCGTGAAGGCCGACGACCCGATCGACCCGGCGCGGGCCCTGGGCATCGGCCCGGCCAGGGTCGTGCCCCAGGAGCACCCGGGCCTGCGGCTCNNACGTCGATGGCAGCGCTGAGGTGCCTGACCTGTTGTTGAGCGAGCTGGCGGCCGGGGCACCCGAGCCCGCCGTGGCCGTGCGCGATGGCCGCCGGTATCTCGAGTCCTACGAGCCTAAGCTCATCCAGAGCGTCGAGCCGGCGCGCGGCCTGCCCGAGCAGCCTGTGGTGCTGATCACGGGCGGGCTGGGCCACATGGGCATGCACCTGGCGGAAGCGCTGTTCGATCGGTTGGACGCGCGCCTGATCCTGATGGGGCGCTCGCGGCTGCCAGCGCCCGACCGCTGGGCGGAAGTGAGCGAAGACCCGGGGACCGCGCCCGATCAACGCGAGCTTCTGCGCCGCCTGGCGCACATGCATGCCCGGCGCGACGACGTCCTGGTCGTCAAGGCCGACCTGAGCAAGGCCGAAGAAGTGGCGCCGGCCGTCGATGCCGGGTTCGCGCGTTTCGGCAAGATCGACCTCGTGATCCACGGCGCGGCGCGCATCGACCCCGCGGCGTTCGGATCGGCGGCCGAGACCGGGCCTTCCGTCGTCGAGGCCCAGTTCTCGCCAAAGCTGCGCGGGCTGTACCACCTCATGGACGCGCTGCGCGGCCGCGAGCCGAAGCGCTGGGTGCTGCACTCGTCGATCTCCACAGTCCTCGGCGGCCTTGGGCTGGCGGCCTATTCCGGCGCCAACGCGATGCTCGATGCTCTGGCTCTGGCCGGGGGCGAGAACTGGACCAGCATCGACTGGGACGCGTGGGACAACGCCGGCGAGGCCCAGAGCCTCGGCCTGCCCACGGTCATCCAGCCGTCCGAGGGCCGCGACGCCTTCCTGCGCACGCTCGGAGCCGTTGTGGGGCCGCGCGTGCTGGTCGTAGCCAAGGACCTGGCGGGCCGGTTGAAGGCCTGGGTGCGCCGCGATGGCAAGGCCCCACACCAGGGCGCCGGCGTGGAGCGCCACCCGCGCCCGAACCTGTCGACNNGGCGCCCAGCTCGGCCTGGACTCGGTCGGCATCCACGACCGATTCTTCGACCTGGGTGGGCATTCGCTCCTGGCCGTGCAGGTGGCCTCCGAGATCCGTGACAGCTTCCAGATCGAGCTGCCCGTCCTCAAGCTCTTCCAGGCGCCGACGATTGGCGAGCTGGCAGTCCTCGTCGACACAGCCGAGACCTCCAGCGCCGCCGCCCCTGCCGGGCTGCCCATCGCACCCGCGCCCGTGTCGGCCTCGGCGCCGCAGGCCATCGTCGGCGATGGAGCCGGCGCGGCGGCCAAGGCCAGCTATCGCGAGTTCTACGATGACGTCACGCGCCGGCTCGAGCGTTCGGGCGTCGGCGAGGCCTCGTTCTTCCTCAACTATGGTTACCTCAGCCTGGGCGGGATCGACGAGGCGCGGCTCGAGGTGCCCGAAGGCACGTTCAATCCGAGCTCGGTTCGCCTCGCGCTGGAGTTGATCGGCCCGACAGAGCTCGTCGGCCGCCGCGTGCTCGATGTCGGCTGCGGTCGCGGCGGCACGGTGTCGCTTCTGGCCGATCGGTTCGAGGCTCTGGTCACGGGCGTGGACCTCTCACCGGAGGCGGTCGCTTTCTGCCGTCGCGTGCACGTCGGCCCGAACGTCGGCTTCGAGGTCGGCGACGCCGAGCACCTGCCGTTTGACGATGCCACTTTCGACGCTGTCACCAACATCGAGTCCTCGCACACGTACCCCAACCTGCGTGCCTTCCTGGCCGAGGTGCGGCGCGTGCTGAAGACGGGCGGGTGGTTCCTGTACACCGACCTGCTTCCCGTGCAGCGTTGGGCCGAGGTGCGCGCGCTGCTCGGCCCGCTGGGCCTGACCCTCGCCAGCGAGCGCGAGATCACGGCCAACGTCCTGGCCTCGTGCGACCTTGTCGCATCGACGCGGGCCCAGGCCTTCGACCAGCCGGGCGCGCTCATCGACAACTTCCTGGCCGTGCCGGGCTCGGCTGTCTACGAGCAAATGCATTCGGGCGCCTGGGAGTATCGGATCGTGAGGGCGAAGCGGGAGCGGGGAGCGGGGAGCGGGGGAGCGCGGGAGCGGGGGAGCGCGGGAGCGGGGGAGCGCGGGAGCGGGGAGCGAGGAGCGCGGGACGGGGGTGAAGGGAGCAGGTGAGAGCCATGACGCACCAGGATGGGTCGTTCGGGTCGACGATCTCCGAAGCGGCAAGGCGGGCGGCGGACCGAGCGCCGGACCGTGTCATCTTCCAGAAGGGCGCGACGCGCATGACCTTCGCGGACCTGGACCGGCAGGCGTCTCGGCTGGCCCAGGCGCTGACGGATCAGGGATTCACGCGCGGGTCGCGAGCGGCCGTGATGATGCCGACTCGGGCGGAGTGCTTTGTCGCGCTGGTCGGGGTCGCGCGCGCCGGCGGCGTCTCGGAGTTCCTGATGCCGCAGTACGGCCCTGTCGAGCTGCCACGGATGCTTCGCGCCGCACCGCCGGGCTGGCTGCTTTACAGCGCCGCGCATGCGGCCGAGGCCGACGCGATCGCAGCTGAACACGGCCCGCGGATGTGGGAGGTCGACGGCCCTGAATGGGCGGCGCTTGAGGGCAGGGCGGTCGGAGATCATGTTGAAGGATCCACACCCGAGGACGACGCCATGATCCTGTTCACCTCGGGCACGACCGGGGAACCCAAGGCGATCCGCCGCTCGCACAACAGCGCCCTGACGCACGGCCGGTTGGTCAACGACTACCTGGGCCTGACGCCCGAGGCGCGCGTCGGCATGCAGCTCGGTCAGGAGGCCCTGGCTCAAATCCTGTGCGACGGCGGCTGTCTGATCCTGGAGGACTTCACGCAACCGCGCGAGTGGTTGGCGACGATCGAGCGCGAGCGCATCACGCATATCGGCGGGGTCACCAGCCTGGTCCAACTGTGGCTGGGCTACCCCGGCCTCGGCGACTTCGACTTGAGCTCGGTGCGGTTGGTGGCGGTCGGGGCGATGAGTGCGCCGCCGGAGTTGCATCGGCAGGTGCGCGAGCGTTTCGGCCTGGGCCTCATGCAGACCTACGGCTCGATCGAGGCC
>DKKP01000026.1 GCA_002455335.1 Anaerolineales bacterium UBA6663
AAGGGTCGGGTGAGTTCGCGCTGACCAACGTTCGGCTGACGTATCGTGCCGATTACGCTCTCGAGTATTATTCAGATCGTGTGGTTGTCCGACTGACCCAATATCCATCGACGGCGCAGGTCCACACCCCGACCCATTGGTCTTCGGCTGCAACGATCATCACACGCAGCGGGAAGGAGATCCAATACGTGATCGATCCTCTCGACCCCCAGATCAGAGCCCGACCCGAGGAGGCGGTCCTGAATCTGCCGATCGACCCGAACGATCCCCCGGTTCGGATGGATTTGTATGTCATCAATGTGGCCGATGGGCCGGCCGGGGCCTTTCCATCGCGCCAGTATTACGACTCTGTCAACATCAACGTCCCGGCTCCGACCCCGACGCAGCGTCCCATCTGGCCAAACGCCCCCACCGCGACACCCGACCCCATCCCGACTGTGACCGGGCCCGGGCGGATCGAGGTGCCCAGGCCCACACCGCAACCCGGGACGACCACGCCGACCCCGAACCCGACACCCGGCCCGACGCCCACACGCCCGGTGACGCCACCGCGCCACGGCGGGCCCGCAATCCCGCAATAACCTTTGTTCCTGGGAGATATCCATGATGACTTCCGTGCCCCTCTATAGTTCTGCAGTTCGTGTTTTTTCGCTGCTTGCGCTCGGAGTGGCGATCCTGAACTCGCTGGTCTTTTTCTCGCCTGAGTTCATGGCGATCCTGGATGTATCGCTGTTCGTTCGTGGATGGATGGTCGCCACGAATGTCCTGAGCGGCCTGATGGTGGTCGGCATCGCGTTCATGGCAGCCGATGCCGGTTTAAGCGCGGGGCCCGCCNNGGGCCCGCCGACCCGGCGGCCCGACGGCGGCTCGAGCGCCTCACCGAGTGGTTGCCGGCCGCCGCGGTCATCGGCGCCTGCATCTTCCTCGTCACGCCAACCATTGGGCGTCTGGCCGGCGAGAGCGGTCTGGCGGACAACCCGGCGACGCTCCGGCAAGTGGTCGGCCTCCTGACCCTGCTGGGCTGGGCCCTGTTTGGCTGGGCGGCCGTTTTGCGCTGGTTGAGACAGGGCCCGGCCTGGTCATTGCTGATCCTGACCCGCGGCATGGAAGCGCTCGCGCTCGCGGCGCTGGCCCTGGATCTGTCGACGGCATTCGGCGGCGATTTATCCACATTTGGTTCAGCCGGTTGGGCCGTCACTCAGGCGATCGAGGCCGTGACGCAGGCGCTGGCCGTGGTGGTGTGCGTGGAGGTGGTGGCGCAGCCCGATCCGACTCGGCTGAACGGCTGGTTCGGCCAACTCGTCCGGTGGCTGACGCTCCTGGCGTGGCTGGCGTTCGCGTTTCAAGCCGGTTATCAGGTGGCCGCGATCCTTCAATCTCCCGTCGACAGCTGGATCGGGTACATGGCGCCGCTGACGGCCGGGGTGACGTGGCTGCTGCAGTTGTCGGAGCGGATGCTGTTGACGTCGACGATCTGGGCGCGTGAGCTGCGGGTGACCGGCGGCTGAGCGGTCAGGCGGCCGGGTCGTCGCCCGCGCGGTACACGCACACGCGGTTCCGGCCCTGGGCCTTGGCCTGCATCAGCGCTTCGTCGGCGCGCGCCACGAGGTTATCGAGGTGGTAGAGCTCTGAGGTCGAGGCGGTGAGCTCGGCGCCGCTGGCGGTGCTGGCGATCCCAAAGCTTGCGTTGAGCTGCAACACGCCAGTGGCGACTGCGACATGCGTATCGAGGATCTGCAGACGCATACGCTCGGCGATCGCGACAGCCACGCTCTCATCGGTGTTGGGCAACACGAGCAAGAACTCCTCGCCGCCCCAGCGCCCGGCCCAATCGTAGGGGCGCTTGTTGTGTCGGAGCGTGTCGGCGATCAGACGCAACGCCTTGTCGCCGACGAGGTGCCCGTGTTTGTCGTTGACCTGTTTGAAGTGATCGATGTCGAGCATCATCAGGCTGACCGGGTTGCGATCGCGCCGCGAGCGGCTGAGCTCGGCCTCGGCGTGCGTGTAGAGCGCTCGCCGGTTGAGCAGGCTGGTCAGCGAGTCGAGCGTGGCCAGCTCCTCCATCTGTTGGAGGGTCTGGTTCAGCCGGTTCTCGAGGTTAAGGATCCGCTCGCCGATCTTGACCCGGGCGCGCAGCTCGCCTGTGTTGAACGGCTTGGTGAGGTAATCGTCGGCGCCCGCCTCGAGGCCGTAGATCACGTCGCCCTTGCTCTCCTTGGCGGTGAGCATGATGATGTAGGTGTATGCGGGGGCTGAGACAGCCCGGATCCGACGGATGAACTCGGGGCCGTCCATGACTGGCATCATCCAGTCGGTGATGACAAGCCGAATGGTCTCGCGCTCCCAGATCTCGAGCGCGGCCTGGCCGTTCTCGGCCAACGCGACCTCGTAGCCGGAACGCGCCATGTAGGTTTGCAGAATCTGCCGCAGCACGGGATCATCATCCACGATGAGGATCTTCATCGGCGTCGGCAGAGGCGCGATAGTGGCGAGAGGCGTCGTCATGATCGACGAAGACCGCGCCCTTCCCTGGCCTGCGGTCCGCTTCGTGTGTCGCCTGCGACCTCCCCGCCCAAAGACCGATCAGCGGGATATGGCGCGGGGAGGCAGGCAATCACGGGTTGTCTCTTGATTCTACCCTGTAACCGTTCCGGTTCAGGACAGCGCCGGCACGGCTTCCAGCGCGGCGGTCTCCTCGGTCGTCAGCACCCGGGTCAGATCCAGCAGGATGACCAGCCGCTCATCGACCTTGGCGATGCCGCGGATGAAGGCGCTGTCGAGCGTGGTGACGATCGGCGATGGGGGCTCGATCGCCTCGACCGGGATGCGCAGCACCTGGGTGACGGCGTCGACGACCATGCCGACCTTCTGACCGCTCAGCTCGACGACTACGATCCGCGTGTCGTTGGTATGGCTTTCGACCCGGGCCATCCCGAATCGCGTGCGCAGATCCATGACCGGCAGCACTTCACCGCGCAGGTTGGTAACACCCTCGACGAAGTGCGGCGCGCGCGGCACGACCGTGATCGCCTGCATCTTGATGATCCCGTCCACCGAGGCGATCTCGACACCGTAGTGCTCGTCGGCCAGGTTGAACACCACAACTTGACTTTCCATTTCGACCTCCTGATCTCAAACCCACCCTAGCGAACCCCGCCGGGGTTGTCAGTAAAGCTTGCCTGAAGGCCCACGGATGGGGCCCGTATTTAGGCGTGTTTTAGCGCCGTGCCGCTCAGCCGAACCTCGGGCTGGCCGGTACGGCGATATCCGCGGCCTTAGCCAGCATGTTGCGCCCCTCACGGATCGCGAGGTGCACGACCATCGGCCCGTCATCGCTGTTGAGCGCCACGACAAGCCGCGGCATGTCAAGCGTCGAGAGCGTCGAGCCGCGCCCGAGCAGCAGCGTCGGCGGCGAGATCTGCGACTCGTAGCCCGACTGCGCCAGCTTGACGCTGGCCCGGCCGGTGATCACGTTGCCCAGCTCGGCCAGACCCGACTGCGCCAGCGACGTGATCGTCGTCAGCTTTTCGCCGAGCATGTTGCCGATCAGCGTCAGCGCGAGCGGGCTGTTCAGGCTGTAGAAAACAGTGCCCTCGACAGCGCCGACCAGGCTGAGCATCACGGTCACGTCCTCGGTGACATACGGCTCCTTGCTGAGCGAGATCTGCCCGCGCACGGTGCGCACGCTGGCTTCGGCCAACAAGACCTCGTAGGCCGCCTCCAGGAAGGGGTTCAGGAACTTGACATTCATGGCGGGTAGGTCCTTCTGTGACTCTCTCAGGCCCGGGCGCCCAGCTCTCGAACGAGCGGGACGTGCGATTGGTGACCGTTGGCCTCGGCCAGACGCAGCGCCAGATGGGCCTCCATCGTCTGATCCTCGAAGCGGATCGGCACAACAAGCCGCGGGAAGTCGAGCGTGCTGACCGTGATGCCAGCGCCGATGATCACGGTCGGCGGCGAGATATCCGTCTGCAGACCGATCTCGGAGAGCTTGATCGTGGCCCGGCCGGTGAGCACATTGCCCAACTCGGCCACGCCCGATTGCGCCAGCGAGTCGAGCTCGGTGATCGGCTCGCCCATCATCTTGCTCACCAGCATGCAGGCCGTGGCCTTCGACATGCCGTAGAGCACGACGCCCTGCAACTGCCCGACCATGCTGAGCAGCACAGTGACCTCGTTGGCTGTCAGGGCCGATCGCTGCAGGCTGATCTCGCCGCGGGTGACCTCTACGCCGATCTCGGCTTTGAGGACCTCGTTCGCGGCCTCCAAAAACGGATTGAGAAACTGGACATTCATCGTTGTGCGCTCCTTCGACCGGACGGCCGCCAGGCCATCCCACGACACTCCATGCACGCCGCTAAGCAGCCAGGAAGGATTCGGCTTCCTGGACCGCGGGCATCACCTGTAACAACAACGCCTGGAACGCGGCATCATCCAGGCCCAGACGCTCGAGCGCCTGCGGCTCGATCTGATACTGGAGCCCATCGGTCCCCAGCCCGATCCCGAGCATCATCACGGCGATATCGGCCGTGTACACCGCCGAGATCAGGCCAGCGGTATCGGCCTCCGGCGCCTCGAGCGGGCGATGGTGGTACTGAATGGCCTGGACGAGCCGCTCAGGCAGGTTCCAGCGCC
>DKKP01000433.1 GCA_002455335.1 Anaerolineales bacterium UBA6663
GTTGCAAGCGTTGCGTGGCGAGCGCGTCGCGCACGGCATGCGCGATCTGGCGGGCGAGTGGCACGCGCCGGCTGCGGTCGAGGGTGAGGTGGAGCTCCATGAGTGGTCTATTTCAAGCGCAAAGAAATGGAACTTGAGTATACCACTGGAAAGGCATACAGTCGGGAAGGCTACTCGGCCCGGGCTGCCGTTGGTTAGAATCGGCGCTCGATTTCCGCAAAGGCGTTTTTCGAAATGCCTGGAAAACCGCCAATTGCGAGTCGACCTGTCAGGTCCATGGTTAGAATCACCGAGGTCTTATGTCATTCCAGCCGTACACCCGATTCGAGCCGTTTCGCATCAAGAGCGTTGAGCCGCTCGGCTTTGCCACCGCCGAGGAGCGCCGCGCCGCGCTCGAGCGCGCCGGGCTCAACGTCTTTCAGCTACGCGCCGATGAGGTGCTGATCGACCTGTTGACCGACTCGGGCACCGGCGCGATGAGCGCCGCGCAGTGGGGCGCCATGCAGCTCGGCGACGAGTCGTACGCCGGCAGCCGCTCGTTCTTCAAGCTCGAAGCCCAGGTGCAGAAGATCACGGGCTATCGCCATGTGCTGCCGACCCACCAGGGCCGCGCCGCCGAGCACATCCTCTTCAGCGCTGTGCTGACGCCCGGCGCGATCGTGCCGAGCAACACGCACTTCGATACCACGCGCGCCAACCTGCAACTGGCCGGCGTCGAGGCCCGCGACCTGTTGATCGAAGTGGGCCGCCAGCCGATGCGCGAGCACCCGTTCAAGGGGAATCTCGACGTCGAGGCGCTCGAAGCCCTGATCGCCGAAGTCGGCCGCGACCGCATCCCGCTGGTCATGATGACGATCACGAATAACGGCGGCGGCGGGCAGCCGGTATCGCTGGCCAACCTGCGCGCGGTCAGCGCGATCTGCCGACGCCATGACATCCCGTTCTTCCTCGACGCCTGCCGCTTCGCCGAGAACGCGATGTTCATCAAACTGCGCGAGCCGGGCTACGCCGAGAGCACGCCGCTCGAGATCGCGCAGATGATGTTCGCGCTGGCCGACGGCTGCACCATGAGCGCCAAGAAGGACGGCCTGGTCAACATCGGCGGCTTCCTGGCGCTCAACGACGACGACTGGGCCGAGCGCTGTCGCAACCGCATGATCCCGATCGAGGGCTTCCCGACCTATGGCGGCCTCGCCGGCTACGACATGGAGGCGCTGGCGGTCGGGCTCGATGAAGTGCTCGACCCGCGCTATCTGCAGTACCGGCTCGACCAGGCCGCGTACCTGGGCGATCGGATCCTGGCGGCCGGCGTGCCGATCGTGCGCCCGACCGGCGGGCACGCGGTCTTCATCGACGCCGGCGCGTTGCTCGATCACCTGCCCTGGCACGCCTTCCCGGGCGCGGCGCTGAGCGCGGCGCTCTACGAGGTCTCGGGTGTGCGGACCTGCGAGATCGGCAGTTTGCTCTTCGACCTCAAAGACGCTGATGGCGCTGACGCGCCGGCGCCCAACGAACTGCTGCGCCTGGCGATCCCGCGGCGCATGTATACGCGTTCGCACCTGGACTACGTGGCCGAGGCCGTGGCCTACATCGCGGAGCACCGACACGAGATTCGGGGCCTGCGCTTCACGTACGAGGCCCCGGTGCTGCGGCACTTCACGGCGCGGTTTGCCTGGGAGGAGAGGGCGTCGGTTGGCATCCATCAGGCTTCAGGCGTCGGGCGTCAGCAGGCGGTGCGGGCGATGTAACGCTGGCCGGGTGGCTGTGGCGTCATCACCCGTGCGCCCTACATGCCCCGCGCCAGGGCGAACAGTCCGAACCCCACGATCACCAGGCCCGACACGCGGTTCACCCAGACCAGCGCCGCGGGGTTCAGGCGCCCGCGCAACCAGTCTGTGACTGTGCTGAGCACCAGCCACCAGGCCGCCGAGCCGACGAAGACGCCAACCACCACGACCACGGCCGAGGCCGCGTTTGCCGCTGCGATGTCGGCGTTCAGCCCGGCGAAGATCACGGCAAAGGCCAGGATGGTGGCTGGGTTGGTCAACGTCAGCGCAAAGGCCGAAACATAGGCCCCCGCCAACCCTGACGCCGTTTGCTCGGGCGCGCCCTCGAGCGCCGCGGGCCGCGCCCTGAAGGTCCGGATGCCGAGATAGATCAGGAACCCACCGCCGATCAGGCCGAGCCAGCCGCTCTGCGCCGTGAGCAGCGCAGCCAGTGACGTCAGGCCCAGCGCTCCGATCAGGCCATAGAGCGCGTCGGCAGTCGCCGTGCCGAGGCCCGAGACGAAGCCGGTCAGACGGCCGTGCGCCAATGTGCGCCGGATCGTCAACACCCCTATCGGCCCGACCGGGGCCGCCAGCGAGAAGCCGATGGCCATGCCGCGGAGGAAGAGCCAGGGATCCACGCCCCCAGCTTACCGCCGTCGCCCGCGCAGGGCCATACCGGGCGTTAGCTGTTTTCAATGCTCTACTTTACAATCGTAATGTAGCCCTTCAGACTGACCAAAGCGCGCTGGCAAAGACGCAGTCCGCGCGCTCAACGCTTCACGCTCGACACGCAACGTCATGGACCCGCTCAACTGGAAGATCCTGCAACTGCTTCAAAAAGACGGCCGGATGTCGCTGCGGGAGCTCGGTCGGCGCGTGCATCTCTCGACGCCGGCGGTCAGCGAACGCGTGCGGCGGATGGAGGCGGCCGGGATCATCACCGGCTATCGGGCAGAGGTCGACATGACCCGGCTTGGTAAGCCGGTGCAGGCCTTCATCAACTACACAGTCAGCAACCGCGACAAACCGGCGGCGCTGAAAACGATCCGCGCGCTGCCCGAGATCGTGGCCTGCTATCATGTCGCCGGCGCTGTGGCCCTGATCCTTGTCGTGCAGGCCGAGAACGTCGCCCGGTTGGAAGACATCGCGACAAAGCTCGGTCGGCATGGCGACACCGTCACCCATATCGTGCTCTCGACCACATTCAAGGCCGAATACGACACGCAAACGGCGCACAGCTCGCGGGCGGCAGATCAATGACGCAGGAGGTCTCGCAATGAAGATCTTGTTCATCGGCGGCTCTGAGGCGTGCCGTGGCTGAGCGCGTGTTGCCAGGGCAGAGCGTGAGACTGCGGCCGGCTGCGCCGACGGATCGTCGATCGGTATACGAGTGGGCGGCGCTGTCGGACCTTACTGCCGCCATGATGGGGCCGCCGCTCTACCCGGATCATCCCGTCCCGAGTTGGGAGGCGTTCTGCGCCGATCATGGCCCGCACTTCTTCGACGGTTCGGATCTGATGCTGGGGCGCTGCTACATCATCGAAGCTGATGGCGAACCGGTCGGCCAGATCTACTACAACGACATCGAGGAGCGTGCCGGTGCGCGTCGGGTGGAGATCGACCTGTGGCTGCGGGCCGAACGATATACCGGCCGAGGCTACGGGACCGATGCGCTCGAGACGCTCTGCCGGCATCTGTCTGAGTCACTGGCCGTGGAGGTCGTTATGCTGCAGCCGTCGGCGCGCAATCCGCGCGCGATCCGGGCCTACGAGAAGGTCGGTTTTCGGCGTCTGGCGCTGCCGCTCGACGAGGCCCGGGCGTTATGGGGGCCGAACGACTACGAAGACAGCGTGTACATGGTGAAACCGTTGAACACAACCGCTCAAGTGGCGCAATCGGGCGCTCGCCCGTTCGCTGACAATCGCGCCTCGTATGATGCCGTCGCCGATGCGTACGCGCGCGAGATCTACGATGAGCTGCGCGACAAGCCGTTCGATCGTGCGCAACTCGACAGGCTCGCGGCGGCCGTGGGCTCGCGCGGCGTGATCTGCGATCTGGGCTGCGGCCCCGGCCAGATCGCTCGCTACCTGGCCGACCGTGGTGCCAGCGTCGTCGGTGTTGATCTGTCGGACGGCATGTTGGCACAGGCGCGACGCCTCAACCCGGACGTTGTCTTTCAGCAAGGCGACATGCGGGCGTTGACAACTGTACGCGACGGCGCGTGGGCCGGCATCGCGGCCTTCTATTCCATCATCCACATCCCACGGGCGCAACTGACGGCGGCCCTGACTGAACTCCGTCGGGTGCTGCAACCGGGCGGTCTGCTCCTGCTGGCTTTTCATCTGGGCCAGGGTGAACTGCACCTTGACACCTGGTGGGATCGGCCGGTCAACGCCGAGTTCATCTACTTTCAAACAGCCGAGATGCGGCAGGCACTCGAGGCCGCGGGGTTCGCGATCCTTGAAGCACAGGAGCGCGAGCCTTACGCCGATGTCGAGCACCCGAGCCGGCGGGCGTACATCCTGGCGCGACGGGCTGAGTGACCCCCCAAGCTCTTTCTCCTCGCGCGTCTGTTCGCCTGACGGATCAAGTTGCCGCCGAATATGCTCACGCCTTGCGCGCAAAGAGCTTGACAGATCCTGTATAGTATATTTGTTCTATTCGGGGGTGTTCACCATACAGCCCGGAAACACATTGCTACCATGGCGCGTGCGCGCTCCAGCTCACTCAGTCAGGAGATGCCCTGTGCCAACCACCACCGTTCAATTCGCCGTCAAAATCCTGCTCAGCTACACATTTGCCGACTGATCGATGTTCACACGTCTTCAACCCATTTTGTACGTCGCAGATCTCGACGCCGAGGTCACGTTCTATGAGGCCCTGGGCTTCACGATCCAGCATCGTGAGTTGGGCTTCGTCGGGGCTGTGCCGCGACGAGATCCTCTTCGGTCTGCAGCAGCGCGAGGGCGCAACTTATGGCGAGACTCAGCCCGTGATCTGGCAGATCGGCACCGGCGACATCGGCGCCGTGCACGATCGCTGCCGCGAGGCAGGTCTGGCGGTGCTTCAGGGGCCGCAATTGCAGGCGTGGGGCGAGTGGCTGATGATCCTGGCGTCGCCGAATGGCTATCGCATCGTGATCGAAGGAGAGCGCAGTGAGCCTTGAGTTGCGTGAGGTCGTCGACGCGGATCTGCCGATCTTCTTCGAGCAGCAGCTCGACCCCGAGGCCAACTGGATGGCGGCCTTCACTGGCAAGGATCCGGCGGATCGGGTGGTGTTCGAGCGGCATTGGGAGCGGATCCGCAAAGATCCCGCGATCATCATCCGGACGATCGTGGCGGGTGGGCAGGTGGCGGGACACATCTCGAGCTATGTCGAGGAGGGCGAGCCTGAGGTCACGTACTGGCTCGGTCGGTCGTTCTGGGGCCGTGGCGTGGCCAGCCGGTCGCTGCGGCTCTTCCTCGATCAGGTCAACCGTGAGCGCCCGATGCGCGCGCGCGTGGCCAAGGACAACGTCGCCTCGCTGACGGTGCTGCGCAAGTGCGGGTTCGAGATCGTCGGCGAGGATCGCGGCTACGCGAACGCCCGCACGGGCGAAACCGAGGAGTATCTGCTCAGGCTCCAGGCGCCTTAAGGCGCCTGGAGCCGCCGACCACGTATGGCGTTACACAGCACGCGATGGGCCGACCACCCGCGTCGACTTGTCGCCCTATTCTCGAGGAGACGAACGACATGACTCAATCGCAGCCTCAGGGCTATCTTGCCGCGCCGGCCGGTGAAACCGGGCCCGGCGTCCTTGTCCTGCATGCCTGGTGGGGCCTGAACGAGACGATCAAGGCGTTTTGTCAGCGTCTGGCCGATGCGGGCTTTGTCGCGTTCGCTCCGGATCTGTATCATGGCAAGGTCGTCGACACGGTCGCCGAGGCCGAGGCGGCCGTCCAGGCGCTCGAGCCGCAGTTCCTGAAGGTCAGGGCCGAGGTCCGTGAGGCTGCCGCCTACCTGAGCGACCGGGTCGGGGCCAAGCACACGGGCCTGGCCGTGATCGGTTTTTCGCTCGGCGCGTTCTATGCGCTGGATCTCTCCAATGGAGATCCCGAACACATCCGCTCCGTAGTCGCTTTCTATGGCACCGGGGCCGACGACTTCAGTGCCTCGGCCGCGCGCTACCTGTGCCATTTCGCCGAGAACGATCCGTTCGAGCCGGCCGAGAACGTGGCGCATGTGGCGGCGGCGCTGCAGAAGGCTGGCCGGCCGGCCACGATCTACACCTACGCGGGAACCGGGCACTGGTTTTTCGAGCCCGATCGGGTCGATGCCTATCATGCGGAGGCCGCCGCCCTGGCCTGGGAACGGACCCTGGCCTTTCTGCGCGATCAACCGGGCGGTGTCTGAAGCAACCACGGCACACGACAACGCAATCACAGTGGTTTGCGGTCGTGTCGTCAGGGGGCGATGGCGTATGGATCTTCACAAGGCGATTGCTGCACAATACAACGCCGCGCTGGCGATGCTCCAGTCGGCCGTTGAGCATTGTCCGGATGCGCTCTGGGACACGTCGGTGAGTTGATGGAGCGGCTTGGCCCGGTGTCTGGGGTGGATTGGGTCGGGTCTCAGCCTATCTGAACAGAAAAGGGGGATGCCAGGTAATGAAGATCGAACGCCATCAAAAAGACTCGCTTCAGATCCTCTCGTTCAAGACCCCGGCCGACTGGGAGGCCTGGCTCGAGCGCCAGCCCGCCGACTCGCCCGGGCTATGGCTGCGCATCTACAAGAAGGACTCGGGCAAACCCACGGTCACTTACGCCGAGGCGCTCGATGGCGCGTTGTGCTTTGGCTGGATCGATGGACAGAAAGACAAGTACGACGACGCGGCGTGGCTTCAGAAGTTCACGCCGCGCCGGCCGCGCAGCGCCTGGTCGCAAATCAACGTCAAGAAGGTCGAGGCGCTGACGGCGGCCGGCCGGATGCGGCCCGGCGGCCTCGCCGTCGTCGAGCAGGCCAGGGCAGATGGACGCTGGGCGCGGGCCTACGCGCCGCAGAGCCAGGCGACCGTGCCCGATGATCTGCAGGCGGCGCTCGACAAAAGCAAGGTCGCGCGCGAGTTCTTCGCCACGCTCAAGGGCGCCAACCGTTACGCGATCCTGTTTCGGATCCGCGACGCGAAGCGACCTGAGACCCGGGCGCGCCTGATCGCCACATTCGTTGCTATGCTCAAACGCAAGGAGACGCTCTTTCCACAACCGGCCCCAAAAGCGCCACGTGCGCCGGCGTCGCCCGAGCCGCAGAAGCCCACGCCCGGCAAGTCCGCCAGGCGTAAGCCGAAGACGACCTCGCGCAACTGAGCGAGATCTCGTCCATTCTCAAACGGAGATCATCCATGCCTCAATCCGCCATCGGCCATCTGGTGTACTTCATCGACACAAAGAACGCACCCTTTTATCGCGACCTGCTTGTGTATCTTGGTTGGTCGGTGATGTACGAGGGCGATGCGATGCTGGGCCTGGTCGGCCCACACAACGTCAGCCTGTGGTTCGGGGCAGCGCTGAAGGATCTGACCACCGACTACGACGGGCGCGGGCTCAACCACCTGGCGCTGAGCGTGCCGGCGCAAAGCGATGTCGACACCACGGCCGTTTATCTGCGCGATCACGGCGTCACCGCCCTGTTCGAGACCCCGCGGCATCGGCCGGAGTTCGCGCCGGACCCGACCCAGACGTATTACCAGGTGATGTTCGTCTCGCCGGACGGCATCCAGTTCGAGGTCGTATATACCGGCCCGAAGTCGTAGGCGTGGGCTGAATCTGGATCGCGCCGAGCGCGGGCGCCACAGCGCCCGCGTCTTGTTGATGCAACCTGGCCGGTGCTTTTGCCGCCGATTTGAATTACACCCAGCGTGATCGTGAGCCAGGCCAGGAAGAGCACGAGGCCTTGCAGGATCCCTATCGGCCAGGGTGGAGCGGGGTTTTGCTCGGCCGAGCGCCACAGGTAGATCAGGTCGATGAGCGCACAAAAGTGAATTCTGTGACCTGGAGATTCACACTTTAGCCCGATTTTCCGGCGAATCGAGCAGCTGACCGGCAAGGCGCCGGAGTCTGGTTAAGCCTGGCGGCGGATCGCTGCCCGAATGCGATTACAATTATCGGGCATGCGTGATTGGTTCCTCACCTGGGACGATCCGTTAGCCCTGCGTATCGCAGCCGACACGCGTCTGACCCCGACCGATTACACCGATGACCAGAGCTGGGAGCTCGCGCTGAATGGCGGCGAGCCTGCGGCGCTGGGCATTCGGACGACGTACGGGTTGCGGGCGCGCGAGATGCGGTTGTTCCCCGTCTTCAGCGACGGCGAGCGCGAGGTCAGCGACCCGGTGGCCTATGTGGCGCCTCCGGCTCTGCGCGCGTTCTTCGTCAACTACCTGCGGGTCACGTTCGAGCCTCTGCCGGATCTGGAAGTTACGGCGCATTACTGGGTCGCCGAAAGCCATGTGCTCGCCGGCCAGTTCACGCTCGTCAACCGGGACCCTGAGCGACCCACCCGGGCGATCAAGATGGCGCTGGCCGGTTTGTTGAAGCCGCTTTCAGGCGCCGCCGAGCCGGCATCGACGGCTCGCACGGGGGGGCTGCAGAACCGGCCGCTCGGGCCGAGCCAGCGCGAGGAGTTCGCGGTGCTCGAGGGGCAGACCGGCAACCTGCACGTGATCGTGGCCATGGATGATCAGGCGCGCGGCGATTCTGCTCCGCACCCGATGCTGGTGCGCACGCTCGATCTGGCCGCCGATCAGCCTCAGACCATCCGCTGGGCCTGCGCGGCGCGTCCCTCGACAGCCGAGGGTCTGGTTCTTCTGCGCGAGGCCTTCGCCCGCGAGTGGGAGGGTGAGTTCGCGCGCCTCGAGCTGGTCAACGAGAGCCTGCTCGAGATCGAGACGGGCGACAAAGACTGGGACGCCGCGCTGGCCCTGGCCCAAAACGTCACCCTGCGCTCGTTCGTCGGCCCAACCGATAAGCTTCCGCATCCCTCTTTCGTCTTCTCGCGCAACCCCGATCGCGGCTACTCGCGCAAGGGCGACGGGACCGATCACTCGTGGCTGTGGGATGGCCAGGTCGCGACCGAGGCCTACGTCGCGCTGCCGAACATCGTGCACGCCGCGCCCGAACTGGCCAAGGGCGTATTGCTCAACTGGCTGGCCGTTCAGGATGAGCGTGGCTTCATCGATTGGAAGCCAGGGCTGGGGGGCCAACGCAACAAGGCTCTGTGCATCCCGTTGCTGGCCACGCTGGCCTGGAAGATCTACGAGGATACGCATGACGTGGCGTTCCTCGATCAGGTGTATCTGGGGCTATATCGCTTCTTCAATGTCTGGTTCACGTCGCGTCACGATCGTGACGGCGACGGCCTGCCCGAATGGTCGCACACGATCCAGTCGGCCTTCGACGACAACCCGTCGTTCGTCCGCTGGCAGGCCTGGGGCCAGGGCGCGGACATCACGGCCGTCGAGTCGCCCGATCTGGCGAGCTATCTCTATCGCGAAGCCGTGGCGTTGCTCAAGATCCGTGAGGTGCTCGGGCGACCGTCCGAGCCCGAAATCGCGGCGCGCGTTGAATCGCTACGGCAGGTTGTCGAGGCGATGTGGTCGGATGACACGGCGCTCTACCACTATATCGATCGCGACTCGCATCGGGTGACGCGCGGCGAGATCCTGGCGACCGGGCGCGGGAACTTCGCAGTCGACCTGGCCCGTCGCTTCGATCCGGCCGCGCGCATCGTCGTACGCGCGATCGGGCCGAAAGAGCAAAAGGTCGCCCTTGGGGTCACCGTCGCCGGACGCAGCCCGCGCGGTCGGCATCGCGTCGAGGCCTTCAAGCGTTCTCAGGCGCAATGGTATTTCGGCGTCGCTACCGCGACAAGCGACAAGCTCTACGCCGAAGTCGAGCGGATCGAGATCACGGGGCTGACGGACGAGTACGAAGTCGTCGTCGCCACGGTCGACACGACCCGACAGGATCAGACGTTGCTGCTCCCGCTGTGGGCGGGCATCCCCGGGCCCGAGCGCGCCGAGGCGCTTGTGAAGCGCACGGTGCTCGATCCCGATCGCTTCTGGCGCGACTACGGCATCCCGAACTGCGCCGCGAGCGACCAGGCTTACAGCGCCGATAATCGCGGCGGAAGCGGCGGCGTGTGGATGATGTGGAACACGATGGTCTGCGAGGGCCTGATCGACCAGGGCTATCGCACCCAGGCGGTTGAATTGATCGCGCGCCTGATGCGGGCGATGATCCGCAACCTGTCGGTCGATCGCTCCTTCAGCGAGGCCTACAACGCCGATACAGCTGACGGTCTTGGCGAGCGCGACTATCTTTGGGGCGTGGCGCCTGTGCATCTTGTGCTGCGCGCGGCGGGCATCCGGCCGATCACGCCGCGGCGGGTGGCGATCTCGGGTGACTGCGGNNGTCCCCTGGCCGGTCACCGTCCGTTGGAAGGGCCTCGAGGTCACGCGTTACGGAACCAGCACGACAATCCGATTCCCATCCGAGGGCGTCGTAACGTTTGAGGACACTGCCCCGCGTCTCGTTGAAGACCCGGGCCCGCCTGAAGGCCTCGACGAAGAGGCCTGAGGCGCGATGGAAACGGCGACCGGCGGACCTCGAGTCCGCC
>DKKP01000303.1 GCA_002455335.1 Anaerolineales bacterium UBA6663
CGCTTCGGCCGCTTCGATTAAGCCTGCGCTGCGAAAGCCCATGCCCCCACCGCTTCGTCGAAGGCCGCGACCGTGCGCGCCGTCAGCAGCGGAACGCGCAGGCGCTCCACGTCGGGCAGACCATGGATGTATCGTGCAGCATGCTTGCGGAAGAGCACCAGTCCAAAGCGCTGGCCGTAGAAGTCGAGGTTGAGCTGTAGATGCCGACGCATGAGCGCGACCTTCTCGTCAAACGTCACCTGCTCGCGGTCCTTGCCGGCGAAGATCCAGGGGTTGCCGATCGCGGCGCGCCCGATCATCACGGCGTCGCAGCCGGTGTGCGCGCGCAAACGCGCGATATCGGCCACCGTCTTCACGTCGCCGTTTCCGATCACGGGCACCTTCACGGCCTGGCGCACCTCGGCGATCGCGTCCCAGTCGGCCTGGCCGCCGTAGCCCTGCGACTTGGTGCGACCATGTACGGCGATCAGCCGCGCGCCGTTATCTTCGAGGATGCGGGCCACTTCGACGTGTACGCGGCTCGACGGATCCCATCCCAAACGCATCTTGCCGGTCACCGGCAGGTGCAGTTGGCTCGAAAGACCGGCGAAGAGCCGGGCGATCCGATCCGGGAAGCGCAGCATGCCCGAGCCGGCCCCGCGCTCTGCGATGTTACGGACGTAGCAGCCCATGTTGATGTCGACAATGTCCGGCGCCGGATCCTGATCCTGCAGTTTCGCGGCGACCGCGATCATGCGGTCGACGTCGTGGCCGTAGATCTGGAACGTCATCGGGCGTTCGCTGAGGTCAAAGACCAGCTTGCGCCAGCACTTGGCATCGCGCTTCCGGGTCGCCGCCAGCTCGTCGACGTTGACAAACTCGGTGTACGACATGGCCGAACCCAGCTCGCGGCAGATCAGCCGGAACGGCAGGTCCGAGAAGCCGTCCATCGGCGCCAGGATGGCGCGGCCATGGACGGGCACGGGGCCGATGTGAAAGGCGACAGCGCTCATAGGTGCGAGGAGGATACCATCCGTTGGGCGGGGTGGCTATGGGCCACGATTGCCCGTGTGCGAGTACGGGTGATCAGGGTGACAACACCGGGTTCTGGGGCATCGGATTGCTCGTACATAGACTGACCCTCGCTGGACCACTCACGCACGAATCGGCGCACGGCCCGATGCCGTGCCCGAACCGGCCCGTTGGTTCCAGCCCGGTTCCATCGACTCTTTTGAGCAGTTTCTGAAGACCCTTGACAACTCCCCGGTTTGGCCTATATTGCTTAATCGTATAAGCTCTAGTGTAATCGAATTCACAAGTCACAATGACCCGAAAGACCCAGGAGCGGATTGTTACGATGAAGGATGTTGCCAGGCGAGCCGGTGTCTCGCAGGCAACGGTCTCTTATGTCATCAATGGATCCGAAGATGAGCGTATCGGGCAGGCGACACGCGATCGTGTCTTCGCCGCTGCTCGGCTGCTCGGCTATCGCCCGAACGTCGCGGCACGGAGCATTCGGACACAACAATCGAACCTGATCGGCTTCGTGACCGATACGGTCGCCTCGACCCCGTTCGCGGGCGCGATGATCAAAGGCGCTCAAGACGCGGCACGTGCCGCCAGCAAAATCCTGCTCCTGATCAATACCGAGGGTCATGCCGAGGTCGAGAACACGGCAATCGAGACGCTGCTCGAGCATCGGGTCGAGGGCATTGTTTATGCCACGATGTACCACCGGCCGGTCGTTCCCCCACCCGGTTTGCGTGAGACCGAGGCGGTCTTGCTCGATTGTTACTGCGAGGACCGTTCGCTCGCATCGGTTGTACCGGACGAGGTGACCGCCGGGCGCACGGCGACCGAGGCCCTGATCCGGAAGGGACACCGCCGCATCGGCCTGCTCAACAACTCCGACGATGTGCCCGCGGCCTCAGGACGTCTGGCCGGCTACCGCCAGGCGTTGGCCGCACACCAGTTGGACTCGGATCCGGCGTTGATCCAATGCGCATCCGGGGGCACGGCTCGGGCCGGGTATGAGGCCGCCCTCGCATTGCTGAGCCAACCCGACCGCCCCACTGCCGTCTTTTGCTTCAACGACCCGATGGCGATGGGGGCGTACGACGCAATCCGCAAACTTGGATTGACGATCCCTGACGACATCGCCGTCATCGGGTTCGACAACCACGAAGTCATCGCGCCTGCCCTGCATCCCGGTCTTTGTACGATGCAATTGCCGCATTACGAAATGGGACAGTGGGCCGTTCGTCATCTGCTGGGTGGCCCCGAGAGCGAGCCGGGTCCGGTTCAGCGCCTGCTCGACTGCCCTTACATCGAACGCGAATCGATCTAGAAAACCGACCCGCGCCGCACAGGGCGCAGAAAGGATCTGCCTCCCGAATCAGTTGCCCCATCACCCGAAGTCTGCGACACCGTCCGGGGCATTGCCCTGGGCCCGATCCTGGAACCTGCCTGAGGAGAGAAACCCATGACCCCAAAACCCTTCGTGCGGATGTGGAGTTGGCTCGGCGCCGTTTCGCTGATCGCTGCCGCCTGCGCGCCCGCCGCCACGCCTGCCCCGACCTCCGCCCCGGCCGCCACTGACGCCCCGGCCGCCTCTGAGGCAACCGCCCCGACCGCAGCGCCCGCCTCCACCGAAGCGACCACCGCGGACGCGACGGTGTTGACGATGTGGTATCACGGCGCCGGCAACGACGTCGAACGCACCATCCTGACCCAGATCATCGATGACTTCAACGCGTCGCAGACACAATGGCGCGTCGAGCGCCAGGACTTCCCGCAGGAAAGCTACAACGAGTCGGTCGTGGCCGGCGCGCTGGCCGGGAACCTGCCCGACATCATCGACGTCGACGGCCCCATCATGCCCAACTGGGCCTGGTCAGGCTATATGGCCCCGCTCCAATTGAAGGAGGGCACGCTCGACAACTTCCTGCCCGGCACGATCGGCACCTGGGATGGTCAGGTGTACTCGGTGGGCCTGTGGGACGCGGCCGTGGCGGTCTTCGCTCGCAAGTCGGTGCTCGAAGCCAACGGCATTCGCATCCCGACGATCGAGGAGCCCTGGACGTTCGAGGAGTTTGACGCCGCCCTGGTTACGCTGCAGGGCACGGGCGAATTCGAATACGCGCTCGACCTTGGCACGGCCTGGACCGGCGAGTGGTACCCCTACGCCTTCTCGCCCCTGATGCAGAGCTTCGGCGGCGACATCGTCGATCGCTCGACCTATCTCACGGCCGAAGGCAAGCTCAACGGTCCGGAGGCCATCGCCTTTGGTGAATGGTGGCAGAGCCTGTTCGAGCGTGGCCTGGCCCCGGGCACCTCGCAGGACGGTGCTGACCGCGAGGCTGGTTTCATCGATGGCCGCTACGCCCTGCAGTGGAACGGCAACTGGGCCGCCCTGGCCGCAATCGAGAAATACGGCGATGACCTGGTCTTCCTGCCGGCCCCCGACTTCGGCGCGGGCTCGACGATCGGCGCCGCGTCGTGGCAGTTCGGCATCTCGGCCAAGAGCCAGAACCAGGAAGGCGCCAATGCCTTCATCCAGTTTGCGCTCCAGGACAAGTACCTGGCCGCGTTCTCGGACGGCATCGGCCTGATCCCGGCAACGGCCTCGGCCGCCGCCCTGACCAAGAACTACGCCCCCGGCGGCCCAATGGAGGTCTTCTTCCAGCTGAGCCAGGCGCAGGCCCTCATCCGCCCGCCGACGCCCGCATACCTCTCGGCGGCCCTGGTCTTCGAAAAGGCCCTGGCCGACATCGCCAACGGCGCCGACGTCACCACGACGCTCGATGCTGCGACCGACGAGATCAACGCCGATATCGAGTCAAACAACGGCTACGGCTTCAAATAAGTCGATTTGACCCTCGGNNGGCCGGGGCGGCGGGTGCAGGCTCGCCGCCCCGGCCCCTCTGAATGGCACGGAGGCGCGCATGACCGCCCTGGATACGTCCGCCCGCACACAGGCCAATCACACGCACGATCAATCCGGCCAGAGCGCTCGCTTCTGGGAGTCGCTGGCGGGTTGGCTGATGGCCAGCCCGGCGATCACGCTGCTGTTGCTCTTCATGATCGTGCCGTTCATCATGGCGTTCGGTCTGGCCTTTACCAACCAGCGTCTGATCTCACCCAACCCCACGGAATTCGTCGGGTTGCGCAACTTCGAACGCCTGCTCACCGTGCGGCCGCTTGTGCTACAACCTGTGGTGGATCCCGCCACGGGCGTCGCCGTGCTGGATGAAGACGGTCAAACGACCTACCCTGCCGTGCGCACGTACACGCGCAACAACCCCGAATACCCGCAGTTCGACGGCCTGCAGGAGTGGACGACCTGGAGCTGGGGCGACGACAAACTCGTCTGGCTAGCAGGCGACGCGGTCTTCATGAAGTCGCTGTTCAACACGCTCTTCTTCACAGTCGTGGTCGTCCCACTTCAGGGCAGTTTGGGCCTGCTGTTGGCCCTGATCATCAACCAGCGCACGGCTGGTGTGAACATCTTCCGAACCATCTACTTCATGCCGGTCGTGGTCTCGATGGTCGTCGTATCGATCCTTTGGCGGTTCATCTATGACGGACAGAACGGCTTGCTCAACAACATCCTGGGTGCCGTGACACTCGGGAACTTCCAGCCCGTCGACTGGCTCGGCAACCCGTCCACGGCGATGTGGGCCGTGATCGGGATGTCGATTTGGCAGGCGGTCGGCTTCCACATGGTGATCTGGCTGGCCGGGCTGCAGACGATCCCGGGCGTATTGTACGAAGCCGCCGCCGTCGAGGGCGCCGGCGCCTGGGATCAGTTCGTCCACGTCACGTGGCCCGGGCTCCGCAACACTGCGGTCTTCATCCTGGTGACGATCACGATGGCGGCCTTCGGGCTGTTCACACAGATCAATGTGATGACCCGTGGCGGCCCACTCGACTCGACCACGACCCTCGTCTTCCAGGCTGTGCAGAAGGGCTTCGAAAAGCAAGATATCGCGTACGGCTCCGCCATCTCTGTGGTCTTCTTCGCCCTGGTGCTGGTCGTGGCCCTGATCCAACGCTTCGTCACTCGGGAGCAAGGCGAATGAACACAACTCGGATCCTGCATCGCAATCAGACGGCAACCACGGTCGTCCGCTATGGGCTGATGAGCCTGTTGGCGCTCATCTTTCTGTTCCCGATCGTGTTCATGGTGATCTCTTCGCTCAAGCCCGATCTCCAGATCATGCAAGACTCGTCGTCTTTCCGGGCCTTCCTGCCGGTGGGGGACATCTCTTTCGACAACTACGCCGAGACCTTTGTGCGCGCCCCGACCGGTCGCTTCATCTTCAACTCGATCCTGACCACGGCCTTGACTGTGGTGCTTGGCCTGCTGGTCAATTCGATGGCCGGCTTTTCGCTCGCCATCCCGCGCTGGCGCGGACGCGGCCTGGTGCTGACGTTGATCATCGCAACCCTGATCGTGCCGTTCGAAACGATCGCAATCCCGCTGCTCTTGATCGTCAGCCGACTGCCCACGATCGGTCTCGACGGGATCACCCAGGGCTGGCTCAACACGTACCACGTCCAGGTCATTCCCTTCGTGGCCAACGCCTTCTCGATCTTCCTATTCGTCCAGTTCTTCAAGTCGTTGCCGCAAGAACTGGTCGAGGCCGCGCGCATCGACGGCGCCAGCTGGTTCCAGATCTTCGCCAACGTCATGGTGCCGCTCTCCGGACCGGTGTTCGCGACAGTCACGATCCTGACCTTCCTTCCCATGTGGAACGCCTACCTCTGGCCGATCATGGTCGTGCAGATCGAGGAGTTCAGGCCGGTCATGGTCGGTCTGCAGTATTTCTTCCAGCTCAATGTGGCCTGGGGTGAGGTGATGGCCTATCTCACGATCATCACGCTGCCTGTATTGGTCATGTTCCTGGCCCTACAACGCGCCTTCATCGAGAGCATCGCCTCGACCGGCATCAAGGGCTGAACGATGGCGCTCGAGCTCAAGGATCAGTTCGTGTGGGATTTCTGGTTCGCGGTCGACGGCGAAGACGTCCACGTCTTCTACCTCCAGGCGTCGCGCGCGCTCCCCGACCCTGAGCTCCGGCACTGGAACGTGTCGATCGGGCATGCGAAGTCGCAGGATCTGCGCCACTGGAAGGTATTGCCCGATGCCCTCGCCCCCAGCCCGACGCCGGGCTGGGACGACTACACCACCTGGACCGGGAGCATCATCCAGCATGCCGGGTTATGGCACCTGTTCTACACCGGAACCAGTCGGGCCGAGCACGGCCTTGTTCAGCGCATCGGTCTGGCGACATCGCCCGATCTGCTCACCTGGACCCGACATCCCGATAACCCTCTGATCGTTGCAGATCCGCGCTGGTATGAGGAACTGGATCTCAGCCTGTGGCACGACCAGGCCTGGCGGGATCCGTGGGTTTTCAAAGATCCAGAGACTGGCCTCTTTCACGCTTATCTGACGGCCCGCGTCAACCACGGTCGGGCGGACGGTCGCGGCGTGATCGCCCACGCCAGCTCACAGGATCTCGTGCATTGGACCGTCCATCCACCCGTCACCGATCCTGGCGACTTTGGCCAGATGGAGGTCCCGCAGCTGCTATACCTCGACGGCCGCTGGGTGCTGCTCTTCTGCGGCTCCACGAAGCGCTCGTCGGCAACTCGAAAGCAGCGCACGGGCGCAGACCAGATCGTGATCGGCACGCACTATCTCATCGGTGACGGCCCCAAAGGGCCGTTCCGATACGAAACCGATGAATTCCTGGTCGGCGACACCGTCGGTTCACTGTATGCCGGGAAGCTCATCGAGTGGCCCGCGGGGCGCTGGAACTTCCTGGCATGGCGCCGCTCCGGTCCCGATGGGAGCTTCATCGGCGCGTTGAGCGACCCATATCCCGTGACCTGTCTGGATGGCGTGATCCACGTCGACACGACGTCTTGACCCACTGACCACCGACGCAACCCTGGTTTCCGTCCCCGGGACCGACGTGAAAGGCGACAGCTCTCACAGGTGCGAGGAGGATACGATCCAATCCCGGCCCCGCACACGGGCGGCCTGGGTTTGCGGCGGTCTGGTCAGCAACCGCCGGGTCAGTGATCCTGGCACGCGGTTTGGTTAGAATTTTGCCCAGATTCCGCTGAAGGCGATTTCTGGAAGGCCTTGTTTTCAGGCGAATCGCGACGGACCTGTCAGGTCCAAGGTTAGAAAAACACAGGCGCCGCCCCCGGGCTCGAGGGCGGCGCCTGTGTCATTCAGTCGTCTGCCGGAGCGCTTAGACGGCGTCCTTCAGGGCCTTGACCGGGCGGGCCTTGACGACCTTGCGGGCCGGCTTGGCCTTGATGATCGTCGGCTCCTTGGTGAAGGGGTTGATGCCCGGGCGCTCAGGCGTCGCGGGCTTGACGGCCACGGTCAGCTTGAGCAGGTTCGGGATCGTCACCTCACCACCGCCGCGCTTGGTCAGCTGATGAACGACGATATCGTTCACGCACTGCAACACGGTGGCAGCCTCTTTCTTCGAAACGCCCGACTTCTCCGCCACGGCGGCGATGAATTGGGACTTGGTGAGCTTGTCGGCCATGGATATGTCTCCTTTGCTATTTTTGACGAAGCTTACAAGGGGCCGAATATACGATATTCCCCGCAAAATGCAAGCAAACCCCTGGGCGGGGGGCGGCGGGCGGCGAGCCGAGCGCCGAGAGCGCGCTATGACTCAGGAGCGTTCGCTCCACGCCACACACCCCCCGCCCGCACGGTCACGCCGCTTTGCTCAGCATCAACATCGTCCAGCGCCCGGTCTGACAGACCTCACCCTTCTGATTGACGACATCGAGCTTGATCGTCACGGCTCCGCCTTTCAAGCGCGGCAACGCCTTCAGTTCGACCACCTCGGATTGGACGTGAATGGTGTCGCCCAAAAACACGGGCCGGCTGAACTTCCATTCATTGATCTCGCGAAAGGCCAGCACGGTGCCTTCCATGATGTTTGTGCGCACCATCAGGCCCGACGCGATCGCGGACACACACAGGCCGTGCGCGATGCGTTGGCCAAACGGCGTCGCCGCCGCATACGCGGCGTCTG
Source organism: Anaerolineales bacterium UBA6663 (assembly GCA_002455335.1). Lineage (GTDB taxonomy): Bacteria > Chloroflexota > Anaerolineae > Anaerolineales > UBA6663 > UBA6663. The sequence goes on from DKKP01000303.1 coordinate 8,055, forward strand.
TGTGGATGCGGTTGTAATCGCCTGAAAGCGCCGCGAAATTCACCACATCGGTCTCCGTGATCGTGCGCCCCACGGTCTCAAGCTTCTGGCCAAGCTGGAATTCCTCGAAAAACAAACCTTGTGTCATGGAAGCGTCCTCTGGCACTTGCCGCTGATCGTTGACAGTTCGCACCCGATTAACCCGCACGCGCACCGATAAGTTGCGCGGCTTAGCTCGCCGCCGGCAGCGCCAACGCCGCGAGCACCCGATCGTACTCGATCACCGTTCGGGCCACAGCCGCTTCCATCGCATAGGGAAACAGCGGCCCGCGCCCGGGATGATCGAGGTTCATGCGCGCATGCGAATCGGCCGGCATCAGCGGGTATATGACCCGACCCATCCCTGGGATCAAACCGAGGATGTCGCGCACCCAGTACACCCTTCCCGAGCGCAGATCGGGATGCGTGATGAGATCGGGCTCAAGCGGCGGGATCGCCGTAACCGCCGGCGCGACCTGCGCGTCACGGGCCAACGCCAGTTCAACCTGACCCGGGGCGGAGCCCAACGCACCCGCCAGCCAGAGCCGTACATAGTTGGAATGTGCGTAGAAATCCGCGACCGTGTGGCTCAAACGGCCGAACGCCGCCCACCCCGCAGGGCGCCCCCACCAGCGCTGCGCCAGGATGCGCTGCCCATCGACATACGACTGCGACATCTCGAACAGATTGGCGTCGAAGTGGTACTCGAGATGCGTCAACCCGATCAGCGAGTCTTGCCCCAGGTTGGCGGCGATCATGATCTCCAGCGCCTGTGACGGAACACGATGCCCGATGCTGCGCTTGAGGATGTCGATGTGGTACGCGGCTTCCATGGGTGAGGTCTCGCCTGCTTTCCACGACTTCAGGGACCGACTGTGATGAAGTCCTTCAGCGCCGCAAAGGTCGCGGGGCCGATGCCTTTGACCCGCTGCAGGTCCTCAATCCGGCCGAACGGCCCATGAGCGTCGCGATACTCCACGATCCGCTGCGCGATCGCCGGCCCAATCTTGGGCAGGGCCTCGAGCTGGCTTGCCGTGGCGGTGTTGATATTGATTGTACCTGTGGCCTGAGGTTCCGCCGCCGGG
>DKKP01000274.1 GCA_002455335.1 Anaerolineales bacterium UBA6663
CTCAGTCGAGGGGCAGCGCGCTTTCTTGTTTCGCATGGGCAACTATTCCCTCGGTGAAGCAGTTCTTGGAACCAAGGTCGACCTGACTGGCCTTGGCCAAGGGCTGTCGCAAGCGGAAAGCAAAACCCGGAGCGCTGTAGGCGCGTTCGGCGGGTTCCTAGGCACGGCGCTCGGGACCGTCACCGGGATCATCGGCGGCCAAATCCTCGGTGCAGTCGGTGGCGCTCTCGGCAACATCAAGGACGCCATGATCGGCGGCAACGCCGAATTCGAACGGTACAACGTTCAGTTCGGCGTGTTGCTGGGATCTGCAGACGCAGCTCAGCAACGCATCGATGAACTGGCAGAGTTCGGCGCTCGAACGCCGTTCGAGTTGCCCGAAGTCGTCCGCGCGGACAAGGTGTTGCAGGCGTTTGGGTTGCACGCGGAGGACGCGGCCCAGCGCTTCGGTTTCTCGGGCGAGCAGATCCGCACGATCGCCGGCGATGCCGCGGCCGGCACCGGCGCATCCTTCGAAGAGATCTCCACATACCTTGGAAAGTTCGCGAGCGGCGCAACCGGTGAGGCGATCTCCCGGATGCAGGAGCTCGGCATTGTCACTCGGCAGCAACTGAGCGACATGGGCCTTGAGTTCTCGAAGAGTGGGCAATTGATGAGCCCGATCGACGAGAGCATGCAGGTCATTCTGACCGCCGTGCAAGACAAGTTCGGCGGCATGATGGACGCGCAGTCTGGCACGTTCGAAGGCATGATGTCGAACCTGCAGGACTGGATGGGCCAGGCGGGTCGTGTGCTGGGCCAGCCGATCTTCGAGATCCTGAAAGACAAGCTCGGATCTCTGCTGCAGTTCCTGGGCAGCGATGACGTCAAGGGCGCGCTGACGTTCTTTGCTGACCAGGTCGGTCAGACGCTCAACGTCATCATTGGTGGGATCGAGAGCCTGCTAAGCGGGGACCTCACCGAAGCCCTTGACGGCCTCGGCGAGCTCGATTGGTTCCGAGCTATCAAGGATCAGCTCGGCATTACTGGCGAGGAGTTCTACACCTTCACAGCCAAGGCTGGTGAAGTCGTTGCGCAGATCCAAAGCCTGGCCGCTGAATTCTCCGCCGCGCTCTCGAGCGCGATGAGTAGCCCGGCGGTGCAGGCCCTGGGCCAGGCGCTCACTGAGCTCGGCGCGGCCGCCGGCAATGCGTGGGAGCAGATCTCGGCGGCTTTCGGCCAGATCGGCGCACAGACCAACGCCACATTCCCGTCCATTCAAGAGATCGTTGTGGGCGTAGTGAGTGTGGTGGCCTGGTGGCTCACCTCGATCGCTAACCACATCACGACGTTCGTTCTGCCGACGCTGGTGGCGATCGTGCAATGGGTGGCCGCCAACTGGCCGCAGATCCAGGCCACGGCCGCGCAGGTGTTTGGCGAGGTGCAGGCGATCGTCTCGGCTGTGGTTGCGTTTTTCGCAACGGTCGTGATCCCGGCTGCGCAGCAGCTCGTCCAGTGGATCGTCGATCACTGGCCGCAGATCCAGGCCATCACGTCGGCCGTCTTCAACCAGGTCAGCTCGATCGTTGGGTCGGTGATGGCGGTCATTCGCAGCGTCATCACGACAGTCCTTGGAGCGATCCAGACGTTCTGGAATGCCTGGGGCGGCAAGATCAAGGCCTTCACCGACGAATGGTTTGAATCGATCGGGCACATCTTCAACGCCTTTGCCAAGGCGTTCAAAGGCGACTGGGAGGGGTTTGGCAAGGACATCCGCAAGGCCTGGGATAACTCCTGGGAGGCGATCGGCAAGGCGTTCGACGCCGCGATCAAAGCGATCCTGGAAATGGACTGGGGGAAGCTCGGCCAGGACATTATCAAGGGGATTGCAGATGGCATCACGGCGTCGGTGAAGTGGATCCAGGAGGCGGCGACGTCGGCCGTCGATGCCGCGCTGCGGGCCGCGAAGGGTTTCCTGGGGATCGAGTCGCCGAGTTTCGAGGCGCGCATTCAGGTCGGACAACCATTTGGTCAGGGCATCGTGCGCGGCATCCTTGACCTGGTGCCCGACATTCGCAACGTGTCATCGTTCGCGGGACAGATGGCGCTCGCCGGCGCATCGTCTTCGGTCACCAACTCCACCACCTTCAATGCCTCGTATGCCTACCGAGATGAGGTAAGCCTGATGGATGATGTCCGGTTCTATGACCTGGTGAGGGGAGTGGATTGATGTCTGCCTTCACGAAGTACGAGATCGTGCGCAACGGCGTGGCGACGGACGTCTCCGATGCCGTCGAATGGCTCAGGGGCGGCGACGATGGTTTTGGGTTGCCGGACATCGAGCCATTGGTGGAGGTTGGGCCGAACCAGGACGGCTCGACGGACAAGGGCTTTCGTCTTAAATCGCGGGTGATCAACCTGGCGCTGAACGGGTTTCCAGCAGCTCGCGGCGCAGAGTATTGGGATTTCCGCGAGCGCTGGTTGAAACTAGTGAAGCCCACAGACGTGCGCACCGTGCTGCGTGTGACGGCCGGATCCTGGGTGCGCGAGATCGTGGTGAAAACGATCGGTGGGTCCAAGCTCGCGCGGAAGCAAGGGCAGGGCTTGGTTGTCTCAGATGGCGTCCAGCTCATGGCGCACGACCCGACCTGGTACGACCCGGCCGGCGTGGCGCTTTCGTTCGCCGGCGGCGCAGGCGGGACAGGCACACCGGTGCCTCTGATCGTACCGATGACCGTGGGTGCGAGCGACGTGAACGTCTCTGTGCCGCACGGCTATCAAGGGACGTGGCGGGCGTTTCCTGTAGTGCGCATCACCGGGCCGGTCACAAATGCCGTGGTGCTCAACACCACGACAGGCATGAAGCTGGATTTCACCGGGTACACGATCCCGGCCGGGGAGTGGATCGAGGTCGACTGTGCCTACGACAAAAAGACAGTGGTGGATCAGGCCGGTGCAAACCAGATCTCGCGGCTGACCAGCGACAGCGACCTGGTTGGGTTCGCCTTCGAGGCTGATCCAGAGGCTCCGGATGGCATCAATGTCATCCAGGTGACGGGCAGCGCGGCATCGGCGGCGACAAAGATCGACATCACCTATTTGAACCGATATATCGGGATCTGATCTGACCCACTAAAGGGAGAACAACATGGCGCAGAAAAGTTTCTTTTGGACTACAAGCAGTGCCGGTGACGGGGCCACAGCCTACACCCGGAGCGACCTATCCACTGCATTCGCGGTGCTGGCCGCGGTGCACAGCCATGAAGGCATCGCGCCGAGTTACCTGAATGCGCTCGCGGCAACCGTGCCAGCGGCTAACGTGGTGCGGATCAACACGGGTGGCGCCGTGGTGGATGGCCGGCCGTACATCAACGATGCCCAGGTAGATATCTCCATTCCGAGCGCCATCGGCGCCGGGAACACCCGCATCGATCGCGTGGTGCTGCGGGCCGACTGGACGGCTCAGACTGTGCGCCTGACCCGGATCACGGGAACCGATGCAGCTTCTCCGACTGCGCCGGCAATCACGCAGACCCCTGGTGCCACCTATGACATCACGCTCTATCGTGTCACAGTGAACACGTCAGGTGTGGTGACGATCACGGCAGACGATCGGATCATGGCCAGGGTAGCTATCGCCGGCATCGTCGATGGATCTCAGATCGGCCTGGTGACGGGGCGCATGGGCGCGTCATCCTCGAACTGGATGACGGCCACCCCGCGGATTGCCAACGCGTCAGTTCCCATGGATTCCACCCCGTCCCAATCCGTGGCAAGCGTAGATATGCAGGTCGGCGTCGCCCAACTCACGCCGCCTCTCGGCGAGCAGTGGTTCTTCTTCCACCACGCATTCGCCGCGCCTCCCATCGTGCTGATCCAGGGACTGCTTCTGAGCGGATTGCCAGGTTCAGGCACGGGCTCCGACTACGATGAGATCATTGTGCGATCCACCGAGGCTACCCGCGCATATATCTACGTGCCGCCAACATTGGGCTACGACATGTTCTTCTGGCTCGCGATCGGGCCAAAGGCGTAGCCATGCAGCGCAGAGCGTTCTTGCGGCTCACGGGTGTCTGGTCGTTGACGATCGCATTGCGAGACGTAGCGTCCCATCTGTCGGCATGGATTCGCACACCGGCCAAGCCGGATGCCGCGCTGCTCGCCCAGGTGATTGAGTGTGGCCTGGAGACGCCGCTGGCCGTGCCAATGGTGATCGGGTGGGTGGATGGGTGCGCGGTAGAGACGCCAGCTCCGGAGCCAAGCCTTGTGCCGACAACGACAGCTTCGCCCGTGGCAACTGCAGTCCCAACGAATACTCCGACCCCCACGATTGGGCCTCGACCCGTGCGCCTGCCCGTTGTGATGGATGCCTACGATGGGCGCTGAATACCGCCTGGTGCTCTACGACACGGCCGGCGTCAAGCAGGCCGATGTGGTCAACTTCATGAAGGTTGCCTACACAAAGAGAGTGAACCGTGCAGGCTTGGCCAAGTTCCAGCTACCCGCTGGCCACCCACTGATCTCGCAGATTCAGGACAAGTGGTTGCTCGAGGTTTGGCGCCGAGACGCAAGTCTGGCACTGGATTGGTATGTCGATTGGGGCGGCATCTACCGCGAGCAAGCCCGGGCCAGCAAGCGCATTGATGAGTTCACCGGCACAGCTGTGGGATACCTTGAGCAGCTCGCCTGGCGCCATGTGCTCTGGCCTGCAGGGAGATCCGGCCGATCGGTATTCAGTGCGGCCAAGGCCGAGACGATCGCCAAGGCACTGGTGACCTACAACGCCACGGCGGCCGCCACTGTGGCGAATGGCCGCTGGACCGATGGCGCCTGGTCGGATCGGACTATCACGGTGCAGGCTGACGCCGCCGGCGGGGAGACGCTTAGCCTGCGGTGCCACGGCGACAATCTGCTCGAGACGTTGGCATCAATCTGCCAGGTGGGTGTGGGTGGCGGCGACTACGATCTGATCCGCACAGGACCCACGGCCTATGAGTTTCGCTGGTACCTCGGCCAGCGCGGCGCCGATCGACGTGGGAGCGTACTATTCGCGACCGAGCACGGCAACATGGCTGAGCCCACATACACCGAGAGCAGGATCTCTGAGCGCACGGTGGCCGTGGCGGCCGGCAAAGGCGAGGAGGAGGAGCGGCGCACGCGGACACGCACTGGGGCGAACTGGTCTACGAGCAACGATACTGAGACATTTGTCGACGACAAGAGCGCCGATAGCGACGCCGAGCTCGACGTGTCTGCAGACAAGCGCCTGGCAGAGCGTCGGGCATCGATCGACTATGGATTCAAGATTCTGCAGACCCGCTCCACCGCGTACGGGGTGCATTACTGCGTGGGTGGGGTGATGGGCGACCTGGTTGGCGCTCGGTATTGGGGTATCGAGGAGGATCAGAAGATCGATCAAGTAGCGGTCGAGTACTCCGGGCGCGGGTCCGAGAAGATCGATGTGGAGATGGTGAATGTCTAGAACGCTTGAGGCCCAGCTGGGTTACCTGAGTGCTGAGATCTCGAGTCTCAAGAGCGAGCTAGCCACGCTGCGCCGGATGGAGATCAGCCCGTCCCGGAAGCAGCTGAGCTCGAACCTGACGCTGTACGTGCGTGCAGATGGTTCGGATGCGAATAGCGGGCTGGCGAACACGGCCTCAGGTGCGTTTGCGACGATCCAACACGCCATCAACGTTGTCTGCAGAGACTATGAGAGCGGGGTGTATTCCATAACCATCCAGATCCAAGATGGGACGTGGCCACACGCGAACACGGTGACGCTTAATCCGCACCTGATCGCCGGCGGGGTCGTCCTGCAGGGTAACCCGGCTAACCCGCTCGCGTGCATCATTCAAAAATCGTCGGCTGGCTGGCTGTTCTTCTTCGCCAGAGGCGGCGGGCTCGGGCACTGGACATTGAACGGGCTGAACATGGGGCGCAGCGCAACTGGCTTCGACGTCAATACCGTCTTGGTAGGTGATACTGTCCTGTTGCACATCCAGAACTGCAACTTTGGGAACGCGGGCCCCGGCGGATCGCATCTTTACGCGACCAACCTGGCACAGATCAAAACGACGGGGCCAATCTCTATTTCGGGTGGAGCTTACCGACATGCGATAGCTGATCGCGGTTCGATCATTGACCTAATCGGCGCCTACACGCTCACGGGGACACCGGTATTCACCCATTGGGTCGAGGGGTACAGAGGCTCGAAGCTGATCCATCAAAACTCAGCGGTCGTATCTGGTGCGTCTACTGTGTCGCTGAGATACTACCTGCAATGGCAGTCGATGGCAGAGGGCATCGGCAACATGCCTGGCGCGGGCGGCAGTTCTGACGCGACCTCAATCGCTTTTTGAGTGTCGCATTCCCTGAGGACGGAGAGATCGCAGGATCTGATCTACCCTCGCAATGCTGATGTGATGCTCGGCCGCGATCTCGCGCAACACTGAGCCCGCACGCCGGGCCAGCGCTATCCGGATCTCGCGCGCCGTTGGCTCGATCCATCGGACGATTTCTACGCCCAACACCGGTCGCGCCCATGGGGGCATCTTCTTGAGTGCACACAAACGAAGAGGCCGTGATGCTGGTGAAGTCCGCATCACGGCCTCTTCGTTTGTG
>DKKP01000226.1 GCA_002455335.1 Anaerolineales bacterium UBA6663
GCGCAGAGCCGGGGCGGAGCCCCGGCTCTGCGCAGCACCGCTCACCTCCCCACTACGTTCCCCAGCGGATGGCGCCGGCGGCCCAGACGTAGCCGATGCCGGCCGCCACGATCATCATCAGGTCGCCGTCCTTGAGACGGCCCTGTCTGAGCCCTTCTTTGATGGCGAACATCGCGTCTTGCTCGCCGGTGTGGCCGAAGCCGCCGAGATAGACCGACTGATCCTCGCGCAGGCCGAGGCGTTCGAGCATGTCGCGATGGCCCGAGGGCTTGATCAGCACCATGTTGAGGAAGTCGATATCGGCCCGGCTGTACGGCTGCCCATTGGGTTTGGGGCCGCTCTTGCGCAGCGCCTCGTCGACGCAGCGCTCCCAGTTCGTCATCGAGACCGCGTTGAGCCGTTCCTTCATCGCCTCGGGCTCGACAAGGTCGAACATGAACTGACGCGCGGCCACGGCGGTATCGGTCGGGAAGGCGACTGTGCCGCTGGCCGGGATGACGACGTGGCGGCTCATCGTCCCGTCGCAGATCAGGTGCGCACCGAGCACATGATTGCGCGGCCAGCCCTTGCGCAGCAGGATGGCGCCGCCGCCTGCGCCGATGTTGAACATGAACGATGTGCGCGGGTTCTTGAGGTCGATGACGTCGGCGACCTTATAGCCGCCGGCGATCAGCACGGTGTTGACTTCGGGGTCCGAGCGCATCAGGTCGCGCGCCAACTTGAGCGCGCCGACCGTGGTCGCGCAACGCATGTGGACGTCCATGGCCCAGGCCCGCGTCGCGCCGATGCGCTGCGCCAGATCAATCCCGGCCGTCCACATCAAATACTCTTTCCACTCCTCGGTGGTGCAGAGCACGACGTCGATCTCTTCCGGGCGGATGTCGGTCTGGCTCAGACAGTCGAGCGCGGCCTTGACGGCCATGTCGTTGGGGTGATCGTCTGGACCGCCGACGAACTTGCGCTCGATGCCAAGCTTGTCGCGCACGACCCACTCGGGCAGGCCGCTCTCGGCCGCGATCTCGGCCGCGGTCAGGTAGCGTTCGGGCGAATACGTCCCGACGCTGACGATGCCGATCGGTTGTTCTTCAGCCATGGTGCAAACAGGCTAGACAATTCCGGTAACAGGCGGGTAACAGGGGGACCTAACCCCCGGCCCCTTCCCCGGAGGGGAAGGGGAGCAGAGCCCCGGGCATCGCGGGCTCCACGCGCCACTCAGGCACCCCATCTCAATCAAGGAAGGGGCCGGGGGTTAGGTCCCTGCCGGCCGGGGCCAGCGTCGTGCGGCGGTGAGTCGTCGGCGGATAGGAGGCACCCCTTCCCTTTCAGCGAAAGGGCCGGGGGTTAGGTCCCTGCCGGCCGGAAGGCCAGCACGGTTCGGCCCCCGATCGGCTCGTAGCCCGCGACAAGGGGCTGCCCGATGCGGATGCTCTCGGGGTGGCGCGCGTCGACGCCCAGGATCAGGGCGCTGATCGTCGGGCCTTCTTCGAGCGTGACAAGGCCGCTGACGTACGGGTTCTCGCGGGTGTAGCCCGCTGCCTGCATGGCGGCCGGGCCGATGGCGATCGCCGTGTAGGCGGCCAGCGCCCCGCGGCCCATGGTCTCGATCCACTCGAGCGACTCGCCGAAGCACGTCGGGCAGATGGCGCGCGGCGGCAGATGAACGGCCCCGCAGGTGAGGCAGCGGCTGGCCATCAGTTTGCCCTCGCTCAGGAACTGGTCGAACGCAGCGGCGGTGAAGGGGCGGTCGCTCATCAGTTCCTCCGCTCGAAGATATGCACGACGGCGGTGTTGCCCGTGCCGCCGACGTTGTGGGTGAGGGCGAGCGACACGTCGCCCGACACCTGCCGGGCGCCGGCCTGGCCGCGCAGCTGCTTCCAGACCTCGACGCCCTGCGCGACGCCCGAGGCGCCGACCGGATGGCCCTTCGATTTCAGGCCACCTGAGGTGTTGATCGGTTTGGCGCCGTCGCGCGCGGTTACGCCGTCCTCGGCCATGCCAAAGCCCGTGCCCGGCGCGAAGAACCCCAGATCCTCGGTGGCGATCACTTCAGCGATCGTGAAGCAGTCGTGCACCTCGGCGACATGCAGGTCGCCGTTTTGAAGACCTGCCTGCTCCCTGGCCAGGCTGATCGCACGGCGCGGTCCCTCGAAGGCCGTGAGATCGCGGCGCGACATCGGCAGGAAGTCGCTGACATGGGCCGTGGAGCGGAACCGCACGGCGCGCGCAAAGGCCTTCGCTGCCTCGTCCGAGGCGATGACGATGGCTGCCGCGCCATCGGAGACGAGCGAGCAGTCGGTCACCTTGAGCGGATCGGCGATCATGGGATTCTTGTTGCTGACGGTGCTGCAGAACTCCAGCGTCAGCGGACGCTGCATCTGCGCCAGCGGATTGGCCATCGCATTCCGGTGGTTCTTGACTGCGATCTCGGCCAGGGCGCGGGACTTGTCGCCGAACGCGTCGAAATAGGCTCGGGCGAATTGCGAGAAGACCTGCGGAAAGCTGACGCCGGCCTCTTCCGGCTGGTAGGACGCGCCGCCGAGCGCTTCCGCAACCTCGGCCGTGGGCAAATGGCTCATCTTCTCGACGCCGACCACCAGGGCGATGTCGATGCGGCCGGAGCGGATGGCGTCGAGAGCCGAATAGATGGCGGCCGAGCCGGAGGCGCAGGCGTTTTCCGCGCGCGCGGCCGGCACGAAGCGCAGGGCGTCGTCGATCGACAGGGCGAGCGAGGACGGAAACGCATCGCCGACCATGCCGGCGTTGAAGTGGCCGATCCAGACGGCGCCGACATCGCCGGCCGCGATGCCCGCATGCCGCAGCGCTTCCCCGCCCGCGTCGCGGATCAGGTCCTCCAGGCTCTTGTCCGGGTGCCTGCCGAAGGGGGTGTGTCCCCAGCCGACGATCTGAGCCATGCTTCCTCCTGGCGCGCCGCGTGGATCATGAATGGCGCCGTTTCTCCTTCTCCGCAATCCTTTGGAAATACCCATGAGAGGCGCGGGCGCGCCGCGACGAACGAGGCGGTGAAGGACATCGACGTGTTCGGGGATGCTCCGGCCGCGCTCTGCATCCCGCGTGACAGGGTCGGTCCAGAAGTCCGATCCGCGCTTCGCGGAAATGTTTGCCGGACGCGCGAGGACTTCGGTGACCGGCCGCCTGCATCCACCTCCACATGGCCGGCGGCGGGAAACATCATGCCGGCGACGATTCTCGGCTCGGAAAATCCGGCGGCCGGCAAATGCCGTCACGACGTCCGAGCCGCTTCGCCAATCACCATTTCACGCGCAGACCGCCCCTGACGCCCCAGCCGGACAGGTCGTCGCCAAAGACCGCGTCGCCCTTGATGAAGCTCGAGACGTTGCCGTTCCGGGCACTGAACACGTTCATGCCCAGCGACACCTGGCCCCAGACGTCGCTCGTCGAATCGTCGAACGTGAACGTCTCGCCGCCCGAGACGACGCGCGCTTCGGGCGTGCCGGACAGGTTGCCCCACAGGCTGGCGATCGCGAACGGCTCGATGCGGAAATTGTCGGTGAGCACGCTCGTCCCGGCGCGGACGGCCAGCCTGCCGCGCAGATTGTGGCCGTCGTCGAAGGAGACGTCGTTGCCGTCTCCGGCATAGCCGTCCAGGTCGCTTCGGACATAGGCCAGCGTCGCCATCGGCTCGAGGAAGAACGACCCGGCGTCCATCCTGTAGCCCGTATCGACCCGGAAGCCGTAATTGTTGGCGTCCAGATCGTCGTAGCCGGTCGCGTTCGTGTCGTATTTCAGGAACTGCGCGTTGAAGAGCGCGTCCACGAACAGCCCGCCATTGAGATAGGTGGCGGCGACGCCCGCCTGACCGCCCTTGACGTCGAACGACCGGCCGATGCCGCGATAGTCGAGATCCGCCGACACGTAGCCGCCGAAGGCCGACACGATCAGCCTGTCCTCCGGCGCGAACACGCCGTCGAACGACAGGTCAGCCCCGGCCAGCACATCGACCACGTCGAGATCACGGTCGAGGTCGAACGCATAGCTGCGTCCATAGGCCGAGGTGCTTGCGCCGCCGTCGCGATCGATCTCGTTGTAGGATGCCCTGATCCAGAAGGCGGGCGCCGAAGAGGAGCCGCCGTCGCCCTGCGCCTCGCCCCTCATCTCGCTGCGAAGGTCCGCCGCGCGATCGAACCAGGTGTCGGACGTGACGTGCCAGATGTCCTGCGCCGCCGTGACCAGTTGCGGCAGGACGAAAGCGCCAGCGCCGGCGAAGGAGCGAAGCTCGAACGTGTCGAACGTGCCGCCGTTGCGAGGCTCGTAGAACAGGTCGTAGGTGAACAGGCCGGCGTCGATCGGCCCGTCCTCGAGCTCGAAGGCATCGGGCGCCACGCTGCCGCGAACCTCGACGACGGTGATGCCGTCGGAATTGTAGGACCCCGCGCCGCCGGTGTTGTTCACCGTGACATGCGTCAGGCCGGACACGTTGCCGTCCACCCGGAACACGTCGGCGGGGGACCCTGCGCCGCCCAGGAAGACGTCCACGCCGAGCCCGCTCGCGGCGGAATAGTCGAGACCGGTCCCGCCGAGCGTGTTGGCGACGGTGAAGCGGTCGCCCGCGCCGCCGTCGATCATGCTGATCGTGCCGAAGTTCTGGAGCGTCTCCAGATTGACGAAGAAGACGTTCTCGTCGGTGGAGCCGTCGACCGCGGTCAGGATCACGGCGCCGTCCCGGTTGACGACCGTGTCGTTGCCCGCGCCGAAATCGGAGGTGAGGCGCGCCTGGANNCTGTTCTCCACCGTGCCGGCCGCGCCGTCCACGTCGATCGCCAAGAGGTTGGAGGACGAGATCCTGCCGCTGTTGCGGATCGTCGTGCCCGTTCCGCTCAGCGTCGTGATGCCGGACGCGGTGCCCAGCACCTGACCGGCATTCTCGACCAGCACCGAGCCGCCGGCGCCGTTCGTCCCGACGCCCGCGATT
>DKKP01000076.1:0-8590 GCA_002455335.1 Anaerolineales bacterium UBA6663
AGCCGACCGCGGCCGAAATGGCGGCCGTCGAGCTGCGCTGGCGCACTCGCCCTGATAACAAGGAAGAAGCCGACGTGTATGCCGGCATCAGCGACCAACTGGCCGCCAAACTCGGGCTCACGCTGGCCTATGAGCCGGGCGGCACCGAGTCGTCGAGCTACCAGGATCAGCTCATCACCGAGATCGAGGGCGGCACCGCCCCCGACGTGTTCTGGATCCCGGGGACCGATGTGGCGCGCTTCGCCACCGGTGGCTATATCCTCAACCTGAACGAGACGGCCGGCGCGTTCGATCAGAGCGCGTTCTATCCTGGCCCAATGTTCCACCTGAGCTACAACCCCGAGAACGGCCAGTCGGANNGACGACCCGCGCGAGCTGGCCGCGTCCGGGAACTGGACCTGGGAGACCTTCGCCGACGTGACCGCCAAGGTCGCGGCGCTCGGCGGCGACAAGTTCGGCTATGGCGGCTCGGCGTGGTGGGGCCCGTACGGCACGTGGATCAACTCGGCCGGCGGCAGCTTCTTCACCGAAGACCGCAAGGGCTGCGCGCTGAACACCGATGAGGCTAAGGCCGGCGTCAGCTTCATGCAGACGCTTTACACGAACGCTAACTGGGCCGTGCCTTACGGCGATGACCCCGAGGCCGTGTTCCGCGCCGGCAACCTGGCGATGTTCCAGAATGGCCGCTGGGCNNGGCAACTGGCTGTTCTGGGGCGCGTACGTGGTCAACGCCAAGACCGCGCATCCGGCCGAGGCGTGGGCGCTCGTCCAGGCCCTGACCGAGGCCGACGTCCAGGCTCAGGTGAGCGCCAGCGGCGCCAACATCCCGAGCCGCGTCAGCCAGGACGCGCTTGATGCCTTCCTCGGCTTCACGCCGCCGACGAATGCGCAGGCCTTCCTCAACGGCATCGCCGACGCCGCGAACCCGACGGCCGAAGGCCCGCTGTGGGACGGTAACTGGCCGCAGGTCGATCAGGTCTATGGCGCCGGGATCTCGGCCGTGATGTCGGGCGAGCGCTCGGTCGACGATTTCGCCGCCACGATCTGCGACGAAGCCGCGCCGGCATTCACCAAGTGAGGTAGTGGATAACCGGGTGACTCGGGGTTGGGCGATCGTCCTCGCCCAATCCCGGGTCACCCAATCGCCCAGTCCTCGGATCGCTCAATCGCCCAATCAAAGGTACAGCCGATGGCGCGCTCAACTCCCTCCGCTCCGGCTTCCATTGCCCATGGCCGCCACTGGATCTCGCTCATCGTCGCCTGGCAGGTGCTCGTTGGCGTTGGGCTGATGGCGGCCGCCTTTGGCCTGCCGATGCAGCTACAGGCCGGCTCCTGGAGCCCTGTGCTCCTCTGGGGCGCTGTCGCTTTGCTGGCCGCCGGCGCGCTGGCGAGCCTGTACGCGGCATTTGCGCTCTGGCGTCGCCGTTCGGCCGGTCGGATCGCGGCGGTGCTTGTCGATTACCTCGTGGCTGTGCTCGGGGGGTTGCTTGCCCTACACTGGCTGGGCGTCTTCCTTGGGCTGAACGCGCTGGCCGACACCTTTGGCGCCGGATTGCCGTGGCTGCTTGTGGTGTTCGTTGGGTACCTGATCAACGCGGCCGGTGATCGTTTCGAGGGCACGGCTCGGGAGGCACTCTTTCGACGTGCCGGCGACCTGGTGATGCTCGCCGGTCTTCTCGCGTTCCTGTTCTTCATCGACACCCTGGGTGGATTGGGCTGGCTCGCCGGGCGCTTGATCGCCGAGCCGCTGACGGCCGGACTTGTGGCGGTCGTGGTCGTGTGTGCGCTCGTCGTCCGTCTGTCCTGGAGCCGTACCGTTGCTGAAGCGCTACACGCCAGCCACATGCAAGACGAGTTGCTCAGTGGCTATCTCTTCCTGTCCCCGAACCTGCTCGGCTTCTTGCTCTTCTTCGCTGGCCCGCTGCTTCTGTCGTTGTACATCAGTACGACCACGAACGTCCCGGGCGGCGGCGACGCCTTTGTCGGGCTCGATAACTACATCCGCGTGGTCGAGTTCACGGTGCAGCCCCTGGTCAGCGCCGATCAGCCTGCGCGCGAGGCTTTCGACGTCAGCCGGTACAGCGAATCGTTTCGGGCTTTCGGATACATCGTCGGCGTGCGCTCGCCCAGGTTCTGGATCGCGCTGCGTAACACGCTGCAGTTCGTGGCGTTGGCTGTGCCGCTCAGCGTGATCCCGGCGCTTGTGCTGGCGACCGTGCTCAACAGCAAGCTCCCGGGCATGGCCTTTTACCGCGCAATCTACTTCATCCCGAGCATCGCGGCTGTGGTCGGCATCGCGCTGGTGTGGCGCTGGATGTACGACAGCACCATCGGCTGGATCAATTACTTCGTCACGGTTGCAGCCGACGCGCTCGGGCTTTCAGATCCGCGGATTCAATGGCTCAACCTCCCGAGCACGGCGCTGCTGGCGGTGGTGATCATGTCGGCCTGGCAGACGACGGGCTTCAATAGCGTGCTCTTCCTGGCTGGGCTGCAGAACGTGCCGGGCGAACTCTACGAGGCGGCGACAGTCGACGGCGCTGGTCCGGTGGCCCGGTTCTTCCGCATCACGCTGCCGCTGCTGGCGCCGACCACGTTCTTCGTGGTGAGCACGACGATCATCCAGGCGCTCCAGGTGTTCGAGCAGGTCTACATCCTGACAAACCCGCCGGGCGCCCCAGCCGATTCGACCCTGACGCTTGTCCTGTATCTGTATCAGGAGGGCTTCAATTTGTTCGACTTCGGCTTCGCCTCGGCCGTGGCCTGGGTGCTGTTCGCCGTGATCTTCGCCTTCACGCTGGTCCAGTTCCAGCGCAACCGCCAGTCGAGCGTGTACGAAAGCTAGGAGGCCGACCATGTCCTACCGATTGACGCGCTGGTTGGGTAACGGGCTGGTCTATGCGGTGCTGACGTTCTTCGCGATCATCATGATCTTCCCCTTCCTGGTGATGGTGTCGACGTCGCTCAAGGAGCCGGCTGACTCGTACAGCTATCCGCCGCGGTTGCTGCCGCGCGAGATAGCGACTGTGGCCGTGGCCGGCTATGATGAACCGTTGCCGCTCTATACCGTGCCGACCGAGGCCGGGCCGCGCGAACTCGCGTTGGTCGGCACAGGTACACGCATCGGCGTGTATGTGCTGCCCGACGACCCGACGACATCGTATGAGCGCTCGCTGCGCGACGTCGACGCCGCTGGCGGGGCGCTCAACCAGGAGACCGTGCTCTTCGAAGGCGTCGAGGAGAAGCTCTGGGCCTTCGAGGTCGATGGCCGAATCGTCAAGGGCGTGCTGCGCGAGCAGCTGGCGCTCGGCGAGTTCGTCGATCCGGCCGATCCGAGCGCCGAGCCGATCCAGTTCGACACGCGCCGGGCCGAGCCGGTGGCCATGCTCACGGCGCACCCCGAGAACTACGCGCGCGTCACCGAGCTCGGCGGGCTCGATCGCAGTCTGACCAATACCGCGCTTGTCACGTTGCTTGTGGTGATCGGGCAGTTGGTCACGTCGGTGCTCGGTGGATACGCCTTTGCCCGGCTGCGATTTCCCGGGCGTGACAGCCTTTTCCTGGTCTATCTGGGCACGATCATGATCCCGTTTGTGGTGCTGATCATCCCGCTCTATCGTTTGATGGTGATGATCGGCTGGGTCGACAATCTCGCTGCGCTTGTATTGCCCTGGATCTTCACGGCGTACGGCACCTTCCTGATGCGCCAGTTCTTCATCACGATCCCGAAAGAGCTCGAGGAGGCGGCCCTGATCGACGGCGCCTCGCGGCTTGAGATCCTGCGGCGCATCTTTATCCCGGCCAGCGTCCCGGCGCTGGCGACGCAGGCGACCTTTACGTTCCTGTACGCCTGGAATAGCTTCATCTGGCCCCTGATCGTGATCAACACGGCCAACGAGAGCAACCACGTCCTGACGCTGTCGCTCTCGATCCTGCGCGGGCGTGCGACCGACGCCCCGAACCTGGTGTTGGCCGGGGCCGCGATCTCGGTGCTGCCGCCGCTGATCGTCTTCCTCTTCGCGCAACGCTTCTATATCGAGTCGGTCACGTCGTCGGGCGTGAAAGGATAACCATTTGTGATTTGCGATTGGTGATTTGCGAGTGCTGGTGGAAGGGCCAGCTGGCAATCACAAATCACAAATCGCAAATCGCAAATCGCCATGCCTCTCGATCTCTCACGCCTCCACCTCGGCTGTCCGTATTATCCCGAGCATTGGCCCGAGGCCCGCTGGGCCGACGATGCGCGCTGGATGCGCGGCATCGGGCTGACTGTGACGCGGATGGCCGAGTTCGCCTGGGCGTTGCTCGAGCCGAGCGAGGACCGGTTCGACTTCGCCTGGCTCGATCGCGCCGTCGACGTGTTTGCGGCCGAGGGGTTCCAGATCCTTCTCGGCACCCCGACGGCGGCGCCGCCGATCTGGCTCTCGCGCCGCTATCCCGAGACGTTGCCCATCGACGACCAGGGCCGGCGCCGAAACGTCGGCGGCCGGCGCCACTACTGCCCGAACAGCCCAACGTATCGGACGCTGTCGCGCCGGATCGCGCGGGCGATGGGCGAACGGTACGGCGGGCGCCCGGAGATCGTCGGATGGCAGATCGACAACGAGTTCGGTGGCAGCGGGAGCGCGCGCTGCTACTGCGAGCACTGCGTCACGTCGTTTCGTACTTGGTTGATCGAACGCTATAGCACGCTCGACGCGCTCAATACGGCCTGGGGCACTGACTTCTGGTCGCAGCACTACGCCGACTGGTCCGAGATCGGCGCTCCGATCCTGACAAACAACGCTGCCAACCCGGCTCAGACCCTCGACTACGCCCGCTTCATGAGCGACAGCTTTGTGCGCTTTCAGCGGCTGCAGATCGAGGCCCTGCGCGAGGTCGTCCCGGCCGAGCATGTCTTCACCACCAACTTCATGGGCCTGTTCACGCAACTCGACTCGTTTGAGCTGGCCCAGGATCTCGACTGGGCCAGCTGGGACTCATACCCGACGGGCAATGTCTTCCGCTGGGGCGCGCAAACCCGAAACCCGGGCGACCTCGTGCCGCCCTACGCCTTCGACGTCGGCGATCCGATCATCACGGGCCTCGCCCACGATCTGACCCGCGGGCTCAAGCAGGCGCCGTTCTGGGTGATGGAGCAGCAGGCGGGGCACATCAACTGGGAGAGCGTCAACACCCTGATCCGCCCGGGCGCGATCCGGTTGTGGACCTGGCATGCGCTGGCGCACGGTGCGAATGGGATCGTGTACTTCCGCGAGCGCGCGGCGTTGCCGGCGCAGGAGCAATACCACTCCGGGTTGCTCAAGCACGACGGCACGCCTGACCTCGGTTATCGCGAGGTCTCGGCGTTGGCGCCAGAGCGCGCGTTGATGGAGGCCGTCGCCGCGCACCCGCCGCGGGCCCGCGTAGCGTTGCGATACAGCTACGACGACCTGTGGGCGCTCCAGATCGCGCCGCACCGCAAAGACTTCATCTATCAGCGCCTGATCTTCGTCTGGTACGCGGCGCTGAAGCATCTGGGCGTCGACGTTGACCTCGTGCCGCCCGGGGCCGCGCTCGACGCCTATGCTGTCGTGATCGCGCCGACTGCGCATCTGGCCGACGCGGCGGAGGCCGCCGGGCTCGAGGCGTTTGCGCGCGCCGGCGGCGCCGTGATCGTTGGCGTCCGCAGCGGGGCCAAGACGACCGAGAACGCCTTCACGGCGCAGCCGTTGCCCGGCGTACTCGGCGGGCTGGTCGGCGCGAACGTTTCGCAGTGGGGGGCGTTGCCCGATGGCGTCACGTTCGAGCTGACCGGCGAACTGCCGGGCCTCGCGGAGCCCGGAGCTGGCTTCTGGGTCGAGGCGCTCGAGCCGTTGCCCGTGGCCGATATCCGCGTCTTGGCCGCGTATGCTGAGGGCCCGTGGGCCGGCCACTCGGCGTTGACCGAGCACACGTTGGGGCAGGGCCGAGCCCTGTACGTGGGCTGGTATCCGCGTCAGGCGCAGGCCGAGGCCGTGCTGCGCCGCGTCCTGCCCATGCACAACGTTCCGATCGAGACCGATCTGCCGCCTGGGCTCGTGCTCAATCGGCGCGGGCCGTATACAATGCTGCTCAACTTCACCGACTGGCCCTTGTCGGCCACGGTCGCTGGCGAGACCTTTGTGGTGCCTGGCCGCGACATCGTGGTCCGGCGCATGGCCGACGCGCGAGACGATCGATGACCTTCACACGACCCGAGCGCTGGTACGATGCTTACATCTTCGATCTCGACGGCACCGTGTATCTCGGCGGTCGCCTGCTGCCGCACGCCGGCGAGACGCTGACCGCGTTACGCGCGAATGGCCGCCGGACGCTGTTCCTGTCGAACAACCCGACGCACACACGCGCCGAGTATGCCGAGCGGTTGACGTCCCTGGGCGTGCCGACACCGCCCGCAGATATCGTCACCTCGGGCGTCGTGATGGCCGACTTCCTGAAGCGTGAGCTTGAGCCCGGCGCGCGACTGTTCGTGATCGGCGAGCGTGCGCTCGAGGAGACTTTGCGCGATGCGGGTTTTGTCCTCGTCGAGGACGCGACCTGCGAGGCCGTGATCGCGAGCTTTGATCGCGGCTTCAACTACCGCAAACTGCAGATCGGGTTCGATGCGTTGCGCGCCGGCGCCCGCTTCTTCGCCACCAACCCGGACAAGTACTGTCCGGTGCCGGGCGTCGACGGCGGCGCCATCGGCGGGCAGCCGGATTGCGCCGCGATCATCGCCGCGCTCGAGGCCAGCACCGATCGTCGCTGCGAGGCCGTGGTCGGCAAGCCGGCGCGGCAGACGATCGACGCGATCCTGGCGCTGACCGGGGCCGCCGCCGGCGACTGCGTGATGACGGGCGATCGGCTCGAGACGGACGTCGCGATGGGTCTGAACGCCGGGATGGCAGGCGCATTGACGCTGACCGGCGCGACCGGGCTGGCCGCTGTCGCGGCATCGACGATCCGGCCGACTTACGTGTTGCGCGATCTGGGGGATCTCATCCCGCGGTGACATCCGGGGGCGAGAACGGATCCATTCCTCGCGCGCTGCCACCCACAGCGCGCGACGTACTGTAACGGAACGGTGTATGGCGGACTATGTGGTTGGGATCGATCAGGGCACCAGCGGCAGCCGGGCCCTGGTGTTGGATCGCGAGGGGCGTCCCTGCGGCTACGGCTATCGGCCGCTGGCGCGGATCTACCCGTGTCCAGGCGAGGTCGAGCAGAACCCGTGGGAGGTGGCCTTGACCGTTCGCGAGGCGCTGGCGCTTGCCCTGAACGACGGCGGGCTCCGTTCGAGCGACATCGCCGCGATCGGGATCGCCTCGCAGCGCGACACCGATTTCGTCTGGGACGCGCAGTCCGGGCTGCCGCTCGCGAACGCGATCACATGGCAGGATCTGCGCACGCAGCCGCTCGAGGACTCGTTCCGCGAACACGCCTTGGCCGCGGATGCGCGCCACCGACTCGGCTATTGGCCGGGGCCTTACAGCGCTGCGTTGCATCTCAAGTGGCGGATGGCGCATGACGCCAGGGTTCGTGAGGCCGCTCAAAGCGAAAGGCTCCGGATCGGGCTGTCGGCGAACTGGCTGATGCAGGCGATGGGCAAACCGGCCGGGCACGTCACCGACGTCTCGCTGGCGCAGTCGATGTGTCTGTGGGACTACCATGCGCAAGAGTACTGGGCGCCCTGGCTCGACTGGCTCGGCGTCCCGGTCCGGGCGCTGCCGCGGGCGCTGCCGACTGTCTCGGACTTCGGCACGCTGTTCGTAGACGGACGCGCGATCCCGGTGCGGGCTCTGATCGGCGATCAACAGGGTGCGCTGTTCGGGTACGACTGTTGGGAGCGCGGCGAGGCCGAGGCTACGCATGGCACGAGTTCGTTCGTCAACGTCAACGTCGGCGCCGAAGCGCCCACGCTCGATACGATCAAGGTCTATCTGGCCTGGCTGCTCGATGATCGGCCGACCTATTGTCTCGAGGCCGACACGACGGTTTCGGGCGCGGCGGTTCGCTGGCTGCGCGAGAACCTGGGCCTGATCGAGACCGACGAAGCGCTCAGCACGCTGGCGGCAAGCGTCGCCGACTCGGGCGGGGTCGCCTTCGTCCCGGCGTTGACTGGCCTGAACGTGCCCTACAACGATCGCGATGCGCGCGGCAGCCTGCTCGGCCTGACGCTCGGCCATACGCGGGCCCATGTCGCGCGCGCCTTCTTTGATTCGCTGGGTTTCCAGCTGCGCGCCATCCTCGACGAGATCGCGCTCAAGGCCGGGATCTCGGTCACGACCCTCAAGGTCGGGGGCGGGCTCTCGGCCAGCGATCTCGCCTGTCAGATCCAGGCCGATTGGCTTGGCATGCCTGTGGTTCGCCCGCGGTTCGCGCAGACCACGGCACGCGCCGCAGCGCTCCTGGCGGGGCTGGGCGTGGGATTCTGGCGTTCGCAGCACGAGCTGCCGCGCCTGGCCTCCGAGGCCACGGTGTTCGAACCGCGTCTCGACGTTGACGCGCGCGAGGCCGGCTTCGCCCGCTGGCAGCGCGCCGTGCGCACCGTGCGTGAGTGGGGGGCGAGTTGATCTAGGCGGTGTGGGTC
>DKKP01000076.1:8596-8832 GCA_002455335.1 Anaerolineales bacterium UBA6663
GGCGCGGGCAAGTCGACGCTCTTGCGCATCATGGCCGGGATCGATACCGAATACCTGGGCGAGACGGCGCTCTCGAAGGGTTACACGCGGGGTCTGCTCGAGCAGGAGCCGCAACTCGACAATGACAAGACGGTGCGCGAGGTCGTTGAAGAGGCCGTCCAACCGATCGTCAAGGCGCTTGCGGACTACGATACCGTCAGCGCCAAATTCTCGGAGCCGGATGCCGACTTCGATGC
>DKKP01000318.1 GCA_002455335.1 Anaerolineales bacterium UBA6663
GCGAAGACGCGAAGACCGCAAAGCCAGACTTTGCGGTCTTCGCGTCTTCGCGATTATCGCCTCCCGGTCAGACGCTACTTACGCGTGCCGTTTCCGTTCAGATATTTCTTCAGCCACTGCCCGGTGTAGCTCGCCTTGACCTTGACGATCTCCTCGGGCGTGCCGACCGCCACGATCTCGCCGCCGCGGTCGCCGCCCTCGGGACCGAGGTCGATGATCCAGTCGGCGACCTTGATGATGTCCATGTTGTGCTCGATGATCAGCACCGTGTTGCCGTCGTCGACGAAGTGCTGGAGCACGTCGACCAGCCGATGGACGTCGGCGGCATGCAGACCGACCGAGGGCTCGTCGAGCACGTAGAGCGTGCGCCCTGTGCTGCGTTTGCTGAGCTCCTTGGCCAGCTTGATGCGCTGCGCCTCGCCGCCCGAGAGCGTGGTCGCCGGCTGGCCAAGCCGCACGTAGCCAAGGCCGACGTTATCCAGGGTCTTCAGACGCCGCGCGATCGACGGATGCGCGGCGAAGAACTCGACAGCCTCGCTGACCGTCAGGCTGAGGATATCGGCGATGTTCTTGTCCTTGAAGCGCACCTGCAGCGTCTCGCGGTTGTAGCGCGAGCCGTGGCAGACCTCGCACGGCACGAAGATGTCGGGCAGGAACTGCATCTCGATCTGCACCTGGCCCTGGCCCTGACAGGCCTCGCACCGCCCGCCCTTGACGTTGAACGAGAAACGCCCGGACTTGTAGCCGCGGATCTTGGCATCCGGTAGTTCGGCGAACAGGTTGCGGATGTCGTCGAGGAAGCCCACATAGCTGGCCGGGTTGCTGCGCGGGGTGCGTCCGATCGGGCCCTGATCGATGTTGATGATCTTGTCGATCTGATCGACGCCGTCGATGTGCTTGTGCTCTCCGGCGTGCTCGTGCGAGCCGTGCAGCAACTGCGCCAGGCGCTTATAGAGCACCTCGACCAGCAGTGACGACTTGCCTGAGCCCGAGACGCCCGTTAGACACACGAACTTGCCAAGCGGGATGCTGACATCGATGCCCTTGAGATTGTTCTCGCGCGCGCCCTTGATGACCAGCGCCTTCCCGTTGCCCGGCCGGCGCTCCTCGGGCAGTGCGATTTTCTGCCTCCCGGAGAGATACGCGCCGGTGAGCGACTTCTTGTCCTTGAGCAGCTGCGAGACGGTGCCCTCGAAGATCAACTCGCCGCCGTGCTCGCCGGCCCCCGGCCCGAGGTCGACCACCCAATCGGCCGAGAGGATGGTGTCGTCGTCGTGTTCGACCACGAGCAGCGTGTTGCCGAGGTCGCGCATGTTTTGCAAAGTCTTGATCAGCCGGGCATTGTCGCGCTGGTGCAGGCCGATGGAGGGCTCGTCGAGCACATAGAGCACGCCGGTGAGGCCCGAGCCGATCTGCGAGGCGAGGCGGATGCGCTGCGACTCGCCGCCCGACAGCGAGCCTGAGTTGCGGGCGAGCGTCAGGTAGTCGAGGCCGACATCGACCAGGAAGTGCAGGCGCTCGCGGATTTCCTTGAGGATGCGGACCGCGATCTCGTTCTGCTTGGCCGAAAGCTCCTGCGGCAGGTCGGTGAACCACGCGTCCGCCTTGCGGATCGACATCTCGGTCACCTCGCCGATGTGCTTGCCGCCGATCTTGACCGCGAGAGACTCCGGCTTCAGGCGAAAACCCTTGCAGGCGGGGCAGGGGGTGGCCGACATGAAGCGCTCGATCTCCTCGCGCATCCAGGCGGAATCGGTCTCCTTCCAGCGGCGCTGCAGGTTGGGGATGACGCCCTCGAAGGTTTTCGTCGTCTTGTAGGAGCGCAGGCCGTCATTGTAGTTGAAGGCGATCTCGCGCCTGCCCGTGCCGCGCAGGATGGCGGTCTTGGCCTCGTCCGAAAGCTCCTTGAACCTGTCGCCAGCCTTGAAGCCGTAGACCTTTCCGAGCGCGTCCAGCGTCTGCGCGTAATAGGGCGAGCTGGACTTGGCCCAGGGCGCGATGGCGCCGTCGCGCAGGGTCAGGTTCTCGTCCGGCACGATCAGGTCCGGATCGATGGCGCGCTGGCTGCCCAAACCGTCGCAGGTCGGGCAGGCGCCGAACGGATTGTTAAAGGAGAACAGGCGCGGCTCGATCTCGGGGATGGTGAAGCCCGACACCGGACAGGCGAACTTTTCGGAGAACAGGATGCGCTCGTGCGTCTCGTTCTTCGACTTGTTCACGGCATCCTCGCCGGTCTGGCTGGCATCCAACGGCCTGTCGGCGAACTCCGCCACCGCCAGCCCTTCCGCCAATTTCAGCGCCGTCTCGATGGAGTCGGCCAGCCGCGCGGCGAGGTCGGGCCGCACCACGACGCGGTCGACCACCACGTCGATGTCGTGCGTGTACTTCTTGTCCAGCGCCGGAACGTCGCCGATCTCGTAGAATGTCCCGTCCACCTTGACGCGCTGAAAACCCTTCTTCTGCAGCTCGGCCAGTTCCTTGCGGTACTCGCCCTTGCGGCCGCGCA
>DKKP01000428.1 GCA_002455335.1 Anaerolineales bacterium UBA6663
ATGGTGCGCGACTTCCAGTCGATCATCGGCCGCGAGGCTCGCCAGCAGATCCTCGAGACGACGGGTAAGCTCCCTGACGCCCTGATCGCGTGTGTGGGCGGCGGCTCGAACGCCATCGGCCTCTTCCACCCGTTCCTGGCCGACGAACACGTCGAGATGATCGGCGTCGAGGCCGGCGGTTCGGGCGTGGCCAGCGGCAAGCACGCCGCGCGCTTCGGTGACCCCGAGAAGGGACGGCTCGGCGTGATCCACGGCACGCGCACTTTCGTGCTTCAGGATGCCGATGGCCAGATCGCCGACACGCATTCGATCTCGGCCGGGCTCGACTACGCCGCGATCGGGCCCGAACACGCCTGGCTGCGTGAGACCGAACGCGCTTACTACACCTCGGCCACCGACGGCGAGGCGCTCGCCGCCCTGCAAACCCTCTGCCACACGGAGGGCATCATCCCGGCGCTCGAGTCGTCGCACGCGCTGGCCGAGGTCATCAAACGCGCGCCGACGATGCGCCCCGACCAGATCATTGTCGTCAACCTCAGCGGCCGCGGCGACAAGGACCTGGGGACCATCATTGAGAGCCTTTAACAGCAAATTGTTGTTTGTTGATTTCTGATTGCTGATTGGCGGCCAATCAGCAATCAGAAATCAACAATCAGCAATCAAGGGAGTTGCCATGTCCCGCATTTCATCGGCTTTCACCGGCCGCCCGGCCTTCATGCCCTATTACCCGTTGGGCTATCCCACGCTGCCCGCGTCGATCGACGTGATCGAAGCGCTGGCGCGAAACGGCGCCGACCTGATCGAGGTCGGGCTATCGTTCTCGGATCCGTTGGCCGACGGGCCCGTGATTCAGCAGGCGACGCAGACCGCGCTCCAGCAGGGCATCACCGTGGAGAAATCGCTGGCCGCGGTGCGCGAGCTGCGCGCACGCGGTGTGACAGTGCCGCTTGTGTTGATGGGGTATGTCAACCCCTTGCTGGCCTACGGCCTGGAACGTCTGAAGCGTGACGTGATCGACGCTGGGGCCGATGGCTTCATCGTGCCGGATCTGCCGCCGGAGGAGAGCGACGAGTTCGAGGCCGCGGTCGCCCCACTGCCTCAGATCCGCATGCTGGCGCCGACCACGCCCGACGAGCGACTCGGGCGCGTGTTGACTGGCGCGCAGGGGTTCGTGTACCTCGTATCGGTCACGGGCGTGACCGGCGCGCGGACGCAAATCGCCGACGATCTCGGGGATTTCGTCGCGCGTGTGCGGGCTCACACGTCGTTGCCGCTGTGCGTAGGCTTTGGCATCGGCACACCCGAGCAGGCACGCGCCGTCAGTCGTCTGGCCGATGGCGTGATCGTCGGTTCGGCGACCGTGCGGGCCGTCGGCGCATCACCGACCCCGGCCCAGACCGCGGCCGAATTCGCCAGTGCCTATCGATCGGCGCTGGATCGTTCCTGAGCACAAGGAGAAGCTATGACATCGACACCCCTGGGCAATGCGATCGTGACACAGGTCGCCATCGTTGTTCGCGACATCGAACAGGCCGTCGAGGCGTGGTCGGCGCTGCTCAACATGCCGCGCCCCAATATCATCCTCACCGACACCCTCGAGACGGCTCATACACTGTACCGCGGCGACTCAACGCCCGCGCGCGCCAGGCTGGCCTTCTTTCCGCTCGGTCAGGTCACGCTCGAGTTGATCGAACCGCTGGGCGAGCCAAGCACCTGGAATGATCAACTCGTCCAGCACGGGCAAAGCCTGCACCACATCGCCTTTCAGATCAAGGGCATGCAAGCCCGTGTCGACGAACTGTCGGCGCATGGGATGCACCTGATCCAGAGCGGTGATTACACAGGCGGGCGGTATGCCTACGTCGACGGCCAGGAGCGGTTTGGCGCGGTGGTAGAGTTGCTCGAGAACGACTAGAGCAGAGTCGGCTGTGTCGGTGGAGGTGGCTCGACGCCACCAAACGACGGCAACGTGAAACGCTCGGAGACACGCGCATGCACCAGGCGCGCCAGATCGGGCGCGTCGGTGTCGTCCGGAAGGTGTGTGAAGAAGTACACGTCGTCGCCGGCGGCCAACCATGCACCGACCCGTTGCGCCCAGGCTTCCACCCAGGGCAGGTTATCGGCGACTCTGGGTTGACCCACGAAACGTACAAAGGCATGGCCGGCAGTGCGTGTGGCGCGCGAAGCGAAGCGCGGCTTGCGCTGCTGCGCCTCTCGCACATCGGCCGTCACGCCATCGGCGATCGCAAACAAGGCAGTCGTGTCGAACACGCCGCGCGCGATGCCACGTTGGCGCAGCAGGTCGTCAAGCGCTCGTTCCCCCTCCGCCTGATCGAAGAAATCGGCATGCCGGGGTTCGACGACGAAAAGCAGATCGCTCGGCAGACGATCGAGATAACCCCTCAACGCTGGCAGATGTGTGCGAGTGAACGTCGGTGGAAGCTGAAGAAAGGCGGGTCCGCAGCGATCGCCGAGGATGCGCAACCGGTCCACGAACATCGCGGTTTCGGCTTCACAATCCGCAAGTCGTTTGCGATGCGAGATGATCTGCGGGAACTTGAGGCAGAACCGAAAGCCCTGGGGCGTTGCCGCGCGCCAGCGCTCGGTCTGCTCAGGTGAGGGCAGCGCGTAGAAGGTGGTGTTGCCTTCCACCGTATTCAGACGTCGGCTGTATGCGGCCAGGAGATCGGCCTGACGTGTCTTGGCCGGCAGAAAACCGCCGATCCAGCCTTTGACACCCCAGGCCGGACAACCGAGATACAAGGGCATCCGGGAATTGTATCGAGGCCCTGACGATCCGTCAGTCGTGGACGTAGGAACGCGGGATGCCGACCAGAGGTGCCGTGGCCGGGGTCAGGCTCGCGTCGCTGCCCACGCCATGCGTGAAGTGCGGCGCCAGGCGAGCGAGGCTGAAGGCCGAGTTCGCGATCAGGCCCGAGCCTTCTCGCTCCAGGACGCGCTCGAAGGCCAGGATCACCTCGGGGTCGAACTGCAGCCCAGCCTGGGCGCGCACCTCAGCCAGGATGCGGGAAGCTGGCTGCGCCGGGCGATACGGCCTGTCGGAGGCCATGGCCTCGATGGTGTCAGCCAGGCTGAGGATCCTGGCCTCGAGCGGGATGCGCTCACCGCTGAGTCCTTCCGGATAGCCCTGACCGTCGAACCGCTCATGGTGATGGCGGATGAAGGGCGCCAATTCGGCCAGCGGCTGGAGCTTCTCGATCAACTCGGCGCCGAGCGGCGCGTGTCGCTTGATCAGTTCATATTCCTGGGCCGACAGCCGGCCCGATTTGAGCAGAATGGCATCGGGGATTCCGATCTTGCCCAGATCGTGCAACAACGCTGCCCGGCGCACCCGCTCGACCCGGCTTTCATCGAGCCCAATCTCGCGCGAAATCAGGACGGCATAGCGCCCGACCTGCTGCGAATGGCCTTCGACAAACGGGTCGCGGAGGTCGATCGCCTGTGAGAGCGCCCGGATCAGGCCTTCGTTGAGCTCGGCAAGCTGGGCGCTGGTGTGCACAAGCTCGGCGTTCGTCTTGCGCAACTCAGCCACAAGCAACGCCGTCCGGCTGATGTATTGCGCCTGGCTCCAACGCAGCATCATCAGCGGCACAAGCATCACCAAAACGCCGAGCAACCCGGTGTGCATGTAACCGTAGAACAGCGCGTATGCGACAACCCCAAAGCCGACATAGTACGTCCACAGCCAGCTGAAGTTCTCGGTCCACACCTGGCGGATCGGCTGCCCGGTCGAGAAGCCCATCACAAGCGAGACGGTCGCCGTGTTGGCGACGTACACCAACATCGAGACCACCACCATGACCGGAAGCTGGATGACGACGTTCTCCGAGCGGAAATCGCTAAACAGGCCGAGCCCACCGACAACGACCGAGCTACACAGCACATAGTTGCTCAAGTTGAAGATGGCGCGGTAGAGTGGCGCGCGTCGTCTGACAAGCGCGGGCAGGAGTGTGGCCAGCGAAAGCGCCACAACCGCAGGCGCCCCAAACAAGGCAGCGCCCGAGATCATGATGACGGCGCTGACCGAGACCGTCGTGCCGCGCGAATACAACTCGATCGCCGCAAACTCGAGCGCGATCGTCAGGCCGACAAAGACCAGCAGCCCAAGCCAGTCGGTCGAGAACGACATCGGCGCGATCGCCAGCAACGCCCCGACCGCCAGGATCGCCAACCCGCCGATGTACCAGGGTGTCCAGGGGCTGGGCTTCCAGACCGCCGCAGCCGCAGCCACGGGCTGCGGCGCGACCTGGGCCGGGACCTTGATCGTGACATCCGCCTGCGGCGCGGATTGCGGCGAGGGCATGTTTGCCGCGCGCGCCGCATCGGCCAATACGATCCGGTTTCGGCCGGAAAGCTTCGCCTGGTACACGGCGACGTCGGCGGCGTGCATGATCTCTTGCGGCGCCTGTCGGGGATGCACCCGGCCGGCCACGCCGAAACTCATCGTGACCTGGATCGGCGTTGTGCTTGTGGCGACCTCGAACCTGGCCTGTTCGACGGCCTGGCGAATCGCCTCGACGCGCTCGAGCGCGATCTCGGGCGCCGTTTCGGGCATCAGGATGGTGTATTCCTCGCCGCCAAAACGCGCCACGACGTCGTACTCGCGCACCATGGCTTTGAGGATGTTCGCCACGCCCACGAGCACCTGGTCGCCGGCCAGATGTCCGTACGTGTTGTTGATGTTGCGGAGCAGGTCCAGGTCGGCTACCACGACAGTCAACGGTCGATCGAACCGATCCGAGCGGGCCATCTCGCGCTCGAGGGCCTCGTGAAAGTACCGCGTGTTGTACAACCCGGTCTTCGGGTCGAGCTGGGTCTGACGCTTGAGCGCCGGTACTTTCAATGTGCTGTAGATCAGATACAACGGCGCGATGATCAGCGCCACAGCCGCCGGGTTGATCGACCAGATCATGGCCGCTGCCGCGCCAAGGCCGAAGGTCGCCAGATCCATCAGCACAGTGAAACTGCTCAACACGCCCGATTGCCCGAGCGTGCCGGCTTGCGTGAGGTAGATCACGAGCCCAACGAGGATGTGATTGAGCAGCGTGAAGCCAAAAGCCGCGACAAGCAGCCCAACCGTCGAAGCCCAGGGCTCGGCGCCGGCCACGCTCATCACCAGGATGCGGAGCGCATCCGCCGAACTGACGACGATCGTGAACGTCCCCAGGTTAAATAGCTGTACGAACCACGGATACCTGTGCCAGACCCATTCGACAAGATGGGCCACGATGATGACGGCCAGCGCCGCCGGCGCGCCGAGCAGCACGTAGGTAAAGCCAAACACCACCCAGCTGATGTGGAACATCGACTGTTTGGTGGCGCCCTGCACTTTGAGCACCTGCGCCGCCGAAGCAAGCCCCCCCAAGACCGCCAGCATCAAACCATCTGCGGGCCGGATGCGCGGCAACGCCAGGCCCGCCAGCACAACCCCCGAGGCGATCACCAGCAGGATATAGAGTTGTGCGGCGGGCTTGTAGTTGCGCATATTCTGATGCCGGACTTCAAGCACTCATGATCGGCTGTGTTGTGGGCGCAACACGACTAGCTCCCACCACCCCAGCCCACCGAGAAAGTGGTGACGAAATCGTCCTTCGGCAGCGGCGTGACGACGCGCTCAAACGCGTCGATCGACGGCGCCACGTAAACGGTTGTCGATATGGCCGGGCCTGTCGCGGCCATAGCCTCGGTCGACCACGTGATCGTGGCCAGCAGCGCCAGAGCAGCCGCCACGATCCGCAGGAGCGTACGACGTTGGGTCTTCATCATGCTCTCCTGTATCGCCTTAGTTCGTCCCGCCCCACGAGACAAGGACGTTGTCGGTTGTGGTCGTGGTGGTCGTGACGGTCCGGCTGCCCGGAAGCCAGGCGACAAAACCCGTCATTGCGATGACGGTGAGCATGCGCAGGCTGTAGGCCATTACTCGCTGCCAGTTCATTGATGACTTCATGATTTCACCTCACACTTGAATTTGACTTACCGAAGTACCGATCCATGAGTACCGCTGATTGATCTCGACCTGTTTGCCCGAGTGGTCTCCGACAGCACCTCGTCTTTACGTGTTCTTCATGCTATCGGCAGCGGTGTGTGAAGGTGATAGCCCAAAAGTCTGGTCTACAGTTGGTTTCAGACAGCCGCGGTTGGCGACGGTTGGCGACGCCTAATCCGCTTCAAACCTTTCCGCTTGTGTCTGTGGTTGGGTCGACAGAAGGCGCTCGAGGGCCGCCCATAACGCGCGCACCGCGATGGGCTTTGACATATACAAATCGCAGCCCGCGGCAAGCGCCCGCTCCGCGTCTCCTGGAAGCGCTTTGGCCGTGATCGCCACGACCGGGATCGCGCGCGAAGCCGGATTGGACTTCAATCGTCGTGCCACTTCGTAGCNNCATCCGGCAGGTTGATATCCAGGAGCACGGCGTCAGGATGTTCCTGCGCCACCACGGCCATTCCCGAGAGCCCGTCTCCAGCCTCAAGCACGCGATAGCCGCGGGCCTCGAGCGCGCGGCGCACCAACAGCAGGTTGTCTGCGTTATCCTCGATGTACAGCACCGTGGCAGGCATGGGTCCTCCTCTCGCTCACCGGCGTCAATCCGTCGCCGTGCCGCCGCTTACCGGGAGCTCGATGATCATGCGGCTGCCGGCGCCGGGCAGCCCCGGGCTCTCGGCCCACATCCGGCCGCCATGCAGCTCGATCAGGTTTCGGCTGATCGGCAGCCCAAGCCCGGTTCCACCAGCTTTGCGCGTGGTCGACGTGTCCACCTGGCTGAAGGCCGCGAAGATCGTCTCGAGTTTGTCGGGTGGGATTCCGATGCCCGTGTCGCGGACCTCGANNGTGAACTTGATGGCATTGCCGACGACGTTGATCAACACCTGACGCAATCGCACGGGATCGGCCACAAGCGTCAGCGTGGCGCGCGGGCCAGTCGCCAACCTCAGGTTGAGCGCCTTGGCGCCGGCCAACGGCGCGCTCAACTCAACCACCTCCTCGAGAACGTCGCACACATTGACCGGCTCAGTGGCGATCGTCATCGCGCCGGCTTCGATCTTGGCCATGTCGAGTACATCATTGATCAACTCGAGCAGGTGTCGACCGTTCTTCTGCACCACACCGAGATCGGTCTCCATCTGAGCCGTGGTCGGGCCATCAAGCCCCTCGAGGATGACATCGGTGAAGCCGATGATCGAATTCAGCGGCGTTCGCAGCTCGTGGCTCATGTTGGCCAGGAAGGCCGACTTGAGGTGGTCGAGCTCCTGGAGCCGGGCGACTGTCGCCGCTTGCTCGGCATACAGGTTGGCGTTCTGCAACGCCACGGCCACCTGCGCCGCCAATGTGGTGTAGATCCGGACGTCTTTGTCCTTGAAGTAGCCGACCCGGTCCGACTGCACGTCCAACACGCCCAGCAGTCGATCGCCAACGACAAGCGGCACGGCGAGCTGCGAGCGGGTCTCATTGAGCAAACGGTGACTTGCGCCGCCCGCATCCCGGGCCAGGTCAGGCGCGAGTACGGCCGTTCGTTGGCGCGCGGCGCGCGCCGGCAACGAACGCGAGCCGACCGATGGATCGCGTTCGATCGGCACAGATCGTCCCTCGCTGACCATCTGCCTGCCGATCGCGCCGGCGCCTGCAGCCAGTTGCAGCTGACCGCTCAACTCATCAAGCGCCCAGATCTGAGCGTGATACAGGTTGAAACGCGACTTAGTCAGGTCGACGACCTCCTGGAGCAGCAGATGCCGCTCGAGGATGGTGGAGGCCGCCACGCTCACCTGAGCCACTGTCTCGAGCTCGAGAGTCAGACGCTGCTGAGCCAGCAAGTTTTCGTGCATGTGCTGAGCCAGCCTGACCCGCTCCAGCCCCTGGGTCACCTGTAGCGCGACAGCCTCGAGGAACGACCGGTCATCGGGGGCCAGTGGACCGCGCAGATCGAGATGGACGGCCGAAGCGCCGCGTCGATCGTCATGGGCGCCCTCGGGGTCGAGCACAAGCCGGGCCGCCAGCTGCGGGCCAAGCGCGCGCTCGAGCTCCTCGGCAGCCGTGCGGATCACCGCGTCGATGGTATTGGCGTTCGCCAGCGACGACGTGATCTGCCGGAGCGCCGCTTCGCGCCTGGCGCGGCGCTCGCTCTCTTGCTGCGCAGCCTGACTCGCCAGCATCGCCCGCCGACTGGCAACCGCCGAGCCGAGCGATTCGGCCACACGCGGGAACAGAAACCGCTCCTCCACGGTGAGCGCACGCGCTTCGCGCCAGGTGATCGTAAACAGGCCCTGCCACTCGCCCGCGCTGCGAAGCGGCATCAACACGGCGGCCCGCCAGCCGTCCTGCGCCGCCTGCTCGCGGAGCTCGTCCGGCACACGTGGGTCGTCGAAGGCATCGGCCACGCACACCAATGCATCCGGATCGTCGAGCCAGAAGGCGGTCAGGGCATTGGCGTTGAGCGGGATCGGCTGCGCCGCGATCGGCCGCATCTGCTCGCCGCTCCACAGCGCCGCAAACTCGTACATCTGTGGCGCGCCGCCGGAATTGAGATGCAGGTGCGCCAGAGAAACTGTGTAGGCGTCGTTGAGGCCCAGGTGATTGAGCACTGCCCAAACGACGTCCTCGTCGGTGCGCGTCTTTGAGAGCGCCTTTTCGAGCCTGGCAAGCATCGCCAGTTGCGAGACGCGTCGATGCTCCTGTTCGTACAACAGGCGGCCGTTGACCACGACAGCGCTCTGCGCCGCAATCGCGCGAAAGCGTTGCACGTCGCGCTCACGGAACGACCTCGGCGCCGCCCA
This sequence comes from Anaerolineales bacterium UBA6663, assembly GCA_002455335.1. Lineage (GTDB taxonomy): Bacteria > Chloroflexota > Anaerolineae > Anaerolineales > UBA6663 > UBA6663. Next base: position 8,791 of record DKKP01000428.1, read on the forward strand.
GGCGAGCACGATCAGGCCGACCCATTGGTCGGATACCCGAAGCGCCAAGAAGGACGCCGCCCGAGCCCCAAGCGCGCGTAGCAAGGCGTAGCGCGGCGGGTCGGCGCGGACCATCTCATCGAGGTTCTCGAACACCAGGGGGTCGCCCGGCGACTCGAGCCAGTAACGCGAGAACGGAAGGCCGCGCACCGGCCACTCGCGGTGGGCGAGCCCGGCCGAGGCCTCGGCCGGCCACACCGATTTGGGCGTAATCATCTCGGGCTGGCCCAGGGCATCCCAGCCATCGAACAAGAACAGCGCGCCGGTCGTCGCCCCGGTGGCCGTCGCGACGACCTGCACGACCTCATCGAGATCCTGGGCCGCGCTGAGCGAGACGGCCAACGCCGACAGGCGCTCGCTCTCGGCCTCGGCCTGGCGCATCTGCTCCTGCAACCTCAACGTGCCAAGGTGTTCGCCCAGCCGTTCGGAGACCTGGGCCACGACGCCGGCCGCGACCGAGAGATCGAGCGTCAGCGCAGCCACGCGCTCCTCGAGCGCGCCCAAGGAAGACTCGAGACCCTCGATCCGCTCGCTCGGCTGAATGCCCTGCGGCCCACCCATCTCGCGCCAGAGATCGGCCGGGGGGCGCAGCGGGGCTGTGGCGCGGGCGCTCAACGGCGCCGTGCGCGCCGTCGGTCGCGACATCCCGTTCTGGGGGTTGAGGATCTCGGCCATGCTGCTAGCTGCCCGTTGTGTGCGCGATCGGGAGCGTCACCGTGAAGAGGCTGCCTTGCCCTTCGACGCTCTCGGCCGTGATCTGCCCGCCGTGTTGATCGACGATGGCCTTGACGATCGCCAGACCCAACCCGCTGCCCTCGATGTTCTGGGTAGCCTGCGTCTGCACCCGGTAGAACTTGTCGAAGATGAAGGGCAGATCGGCGGTCGGGATCCCGAGGCCTGTGTCTGCGACGCCAAGCGTCGCCACATCGGCAGACGCGCGCAGCTGCACGCGCACCGCCCCACCCTCGGGCGTGTACTTGATCGCGTTGCTTAGCAGATTGCGCACCACCTGTTTCAGACGCTGCGCGTCTCCCGCGACAAGCACCGGCCCGGCGCCCAGCTCGACGTCCAGTCGGAGGCGACGCAGGCCGGCCGGCTCACGCAGCTCATCGACCACGCCCGCGACAAGGCCGTGGAAATCGAGCGCTTCGGCCTTCCCATCGACCGCGAGGTCGATGCGCATCAGCTCAACCAGATCCTGCACTAACTCGAGCATGTTCGACGAGGCATGCCTGACCCGTTCGACAAAGCGCGTCTGCTGCGCCGTCAGCGGGCCCATCTTCACGATCAGGTCGTTGTAGCCCATGATCGAAGTCAACGGCGTCTTCAGCTCGTGCGAGGCCGTCGCGATGAACTCGTTCTTCACACGCTCGAGTTCGCGGAATCGGCTGACGTCGTTGAACGTGATCACGCGGCAGTTATCGGGCGCCGGCGCGACAGCCACCTCGACGACCCGCCCATCGGGCCAGGTCAGCTCGGTCGCGACACCAAGTTCGCCGCGCGCGACAAGCGTCCTGAACGGCGCAAAACCGTCGCCCTCGGGGAGCAAACCGCCCGGCTTGAGCGCCAACCCGGCGAAGAACTTCTGCGCCGCCGGGTTGAGCATCTGGATGTGCTCATCGACGTCGAGCACAAGGATGGGATCGGCGGTGGCGCGCAACACGGCGGCCAGGCGCTTGCGCTCCTGCTCGACGTTCTCGAAGAGATGAATTCGCTCGAGCGCCGAGACGATTTGAGCTGCAAGCGTCTCGAGCAAGACGCGATCGTTCTCCTGAAACGCGTTGGCTTTGACGCTGTGCACACCCACGACTCCGTTGACCCGGGCGTTCCAGAACATCGGAACCGCTAACCCGCTGGCCGGAGCGCCCCCGGCCACACCGCCCGAGATCTGGGCCGGCTGCCCTGTCGCGGCCACCTGTTGAGGCGCCAGAGCCAATTGCGCGGCCGACATCCCGGCCTCGTCGGCGCCCGTCTGGCTCACCATCCGCAGCGCGGTGCCCTGCTGCAGCCAGAAGCTGACGATCGGATAGCCGAGCGCTCGTTGGATCAGGAGCGGCAAGCGGCCGTACAAATCGGCCGAGCGGTTGATCAGCGCGATCTCGCGCGAGAGGGCGTTCAGGGCGACAAGTTCATTGGCCCGTTGACGCTCCAACGCGTAGAGCTGGGCGTTCTCGATCGCGATGGCGGCCTGACTGCCGATCGCCTGGAGGAGAGCTGCGTGCTCTGTGGTGAACCGCCCGGGCTGCTCATGCCCAAGCGTCAACACCCCGATGGCGCCGCGCCGACTGAGTAGCGGCACACAGACCGCAGAGCGTAACGGCATGCCAAGCACTTCGGGCCAGCGCCGTTCGCGTTGCGTATCCTCGACGATCACGGTCGTGCCCCGCTGGGCCACTGTCGCGCCCAGGCCGTCGCGCACATACTGATCTTGAACGCCGGCCCAGTCCCACCCTTCGACCGGCCGGGTTGCATGGCAGCGGTGGAGCGTCGGACCGCCGTTCGGCGGGAAGACCGCCAGATGGCCGGTCGCGGCGCCCAACGTCGCTGTCGAGCGACTGAGCAGGACCTGGCTGAGTTCGTCGACATCGAGCCGCGCGCTCAGGTCCTGGCCGATCTCGGGCAACAGGCTGAGTTCGCGGTTGCGCCGACGCAGACTATCTTCGGCGTGCTTGACGCGCAGCTTGGCGCGCACGCGCGCTGTCAGCTCGCGCCAGTCGAAGGGCTTGGTGATGTAGTCGTCGGCGCCCAGCCCAAGGCCCTCACGCACGTCGCGTACAGTCGTCCGCGCGGCCGTGATCACGATCACGGGGATGTGGCTGATCGCCGGGTCCGAGCGCATCTCGGCCAGCACCTCGAAGCCGCTCTTGACCGGCATGTTGACGTCGAGCAGCAACAGATCGGGCTGCTCGCTGCGCAGTTTGTCGAGCGTCTCCTGGCCGTCGCGCGCCTGCAGATGCAAATAGCCTTCGTGTTCCAGCCGCGTCGCAAGCAGGCTGACGTTGTCAGGCTCGTCGTCGGCCACCAGGATCCGGAAGTTGGCGGCAGTCAGCAGCCCTGTGACGACCTGGGTCGGCTGATGGAGCTTGTGCAGCGCCCGCCCGACGATGTCACGCAGCTTCTCGGGCTGAACCGGCTTGATCAGATACTGATTGACCTTCAGCCGCCGCGCTGTGGCCGCCAACCCCGGGCTGTCGTAGGCCGTCACAAGGATGATGTAGCCGGGCTCATGTCCGCCGCCGCCGCCGGCCTGCAAGCGTTCGATCAGCTCCAGGCCGTTCATACCCGGCATCATGAAATCCGTGATCAACACATCGACGCCTGCCGGCCCCGCCAGGTCCAGCGCTTCTTTGCCGTTACGCGCGGTCAGCACTTCGACCGGGCTCTGGAACTGTTTCAGTGCCCGGGCGAGCATTGAAGCCGTGTTAGGATGGTCGTCGACGATGAGAACGCGGGAGAGGCTCGCGGCGGTTTGGCCCATGTCTGCGATTATCAACCGGCCTCTAACATTAGGCTGTTGGGGTTGAGCCGTAAAAGTTGGCGAAAAAAGCAGAGACGCGCCTGGCGCAGGGAAAACCCGCGCAGGCGCGTCCAGGAGGAGGTTGAACCACCCGACCGACACCGACCCTGCTGGAGGCGAGCAACGCGCCCTCCAGACCGTCCCCCGACGGCCCCGCCCCCCAAAATGAACGGGTCAGGCGTCGTTGTCGATCGTCAATGGTTCGAGAGGGATCGGGCGCGGCCTCCCCAGAAAATCAACCGCCGGCGCCGGATCAACCTCGATGTGAGCTTCACCATAACGCTGGCCGCCCGGCCAGGCCAGTGTAGAGTGTCATCCGAATAAGACAGGCACGGGTGACTTTTGCCATGACGTAGACAGGTCGTCGCTGTGACTGTCCGCGTGCCACCCGACAGCTCTGCGCCCCGCACGATCAGGGGCCTGGCGGCAATTGCACCTGGATGGGCTCTGGGGCGAGGAAGTATCGGGTCGTGCACCCCTGCAGCGGATTGCAGAGCGCCGCAGCCGTACAGCCGTCACACAGCCCCCCAGAGCGCGGCCCACCTTTGATCAGCCTGCCTTTTCGAACCAACAGGTCGAGGGCGCCCTCCACAGCGGCCGGCGAGACATCAAGCTGTCGGGCCAGATCTTCGACGCCCAGCCCGGTGCGCGCGTCAGTCAGGAGTTGCAGCAGTTGCTTGACCATCGGGCGCCTACCCCAGCCCAAACAGCAGCCCGCCCTGATAGATCAGCAGCGAGGCAACCCAGGCCAACCCGGTCTGGTAAACGGCCGAGACAACCGCCCAGCGCCAGCCAAACTCATGTTTGAGCGCGCCAAGCGTCGCCATGCACGGCACGTACAGCAGCACGAAGACCAGCAACGAGAACGCCGCAAGCGGCGTGTAGTGGTTGCGCAGCGCGGCGCTCAACGCCGTATCTTCAGGCTCTGCAGCGCCGCCCAACAAGTCGACGCCGGGGATGATGCTTAGCAGCGTGCGGCTGGCGTCAACCGCCGCTTGACCAAAACCCGTGAACACGCCCCAGAGCTCCTCGGCCGGCGTCGGCAGGCTCGCCGGATCCTCCTCGGCCCCACCGACAAAGACCTGGCTGAACGTGCTGACCACGACTTCCTTGGCCGCGAAGCCCGAGATCAGCGCGCCGCTCGTCTGCCAGTCGCCAAAGCCGAGCGGGGCGAAGACCGGGCTGATCGAATGCGCGATCTGGCCATAGTAAGAGTCGCGCTGATCGGCCACGCCCCAGGGCAGGTTGAGCATCAGCCAGAGCGCCAACGACGCGCCCAGGATCACGGTGCCGGCCTTGCTCACGAACTCGCTGACGTTCTCCCACATGTGGATCAGCAGGCCGCGGGCCGTGGGGCGGCGATACGGCGGCAATTCGAGCACGAAGGCCGAGGTTTGATCTGGCTTGAGCAGCGTCCGAGTGAAGACCGACCCGGCCAGCAGCGCCACGACGATGCCCAGCGCGTACATCAGCCAGATCACTGTGCCGGCCTGCGAGCCGAACAACGCCAGGCCAAAGACCACATACACTGGCAGCCGCGCCGAGCACGACATGAGCGGTGTCAGCAGCGCGGTCAGGATGCGATCGCGTCGGCTCGACAGCGTGCGCGTGGCGTAGATCGCGGGCACCGCGCAGCCGATGCCCAGCACCATCGGGATGAAGGACTTGCCGTGCAAGCCGATCACGCGCATGAAGCGATCCATCACGAAGGCCGCGCGCGCCAGATAACCCGAATCTTCGAGCAGCGCCAGGAAGAAGAACAGCATCATCAACCCTGGCACAAAGGTCAGCACACCGCCCACCCCGCCGATGATGCCGTCGACCAGCAGCGCACGCACCCAGTCGGGCGCGCTGATCAGCGTCAGCAGCGACCCCGTCGCATGCGCAATCGGGCCGTTGATCACGCCGTCGACCCATTCGAGGAAGGGCGCCGAGACGTCGATCACGAGCCGAAATACCACGTACATCACGGCGAAGAAGATCGGGAGCCCGAGCCACCGATGGGTGAGCACGTCGTCGATCCGACGGGTGAGATCGAACCGATTGAGCGCCGCGCGTTGGACGACCTGGCGCGTGACCCCGCTGACATAGCCAAAGCGGCGGTCAGCGGCCATCAGATCGACATCCTCGCCGTAGATCCCACGCAGGTGTTCGGCACGCTCGCGGGCGAGGGCCAGGACCGGCGCGGCATTCGGCCGATCCACCACAGTCGCGATCACATCGCGCTCGCCCTCGAGCAGTTTGAGCGCCAACCAGCGCGCAGGCGCCGGGTGTGGGTCGAATCCGTGCGAGACGAAGGCCGCCTCAAGCCGCGCAATCTCGGTCTCGAGATCCGAGCCATAGTCCAATCGAAACAGCGCCACGCTCATCAACGCCCCCCGGCGGGCACTGCCGCCAGCTTCAGCATCTCGGCCACCAGTACGTCAAGCCCGTCGCCGCGACGCGCCGAGAGCGCCACGACAGGCACACCCAACTGGCGCGACAGCTCTTTCTCGTCCACGCGCAGACCCTGCCCTGGTAGTTCATCGACCATGTTGAGCGCGATCAGCACCGGGACGCCCAGTTCAAGGATCTGCACGGTAAAGTACAGGTTGCGCTCCAGGTTCGTGGCGTCGATGACGTTGACCACAGCCGAAGGCGACGCCGTCAGGATGAACTCGCGGGTGATGATCTCCTCGGGCGTGAAGGCCGACAGGCTGTACGCGCCAGGGAGATCGACGATCCGCAGCGTGGTGTCGCCGCGCCTGAACTCGCCCTCGCGCTTCTCGACCGTCTTGCCGGGCCAGTTGCCCGTGTGCTGGCGCAGCCCGGTGAGCGCGTTGAAGAGCGTCGACTTCCCGGCGTTGGGGTTGCCGGCCAGAGCGATGACCGGCGCGCCGGTCGAGGCATCCAGCGTCATGCGACCGGACCCCCTTCGCTCATCTGGGCCCGGACATCGGCCACATGGATCAGATCGGCTTCCTCGCGACGCAGCGCCAGCCGATAGCCCTTGACGAGAAAAGCGCGCGGGTCGCCCAACGGCGCCACGCGCTCGGCCAGGATGGTCTCGCCGCGCACCAGGCCCATCTCCAAACAACGTCGCCGCAGAGCGCCATTGCCTTCGATATGCGTGATCGTCGCCTGCTGGCCGGGTCGGAGTTGACTGAGTGGGATCATCGATGGATCATCGCTTTCGTTTACGCCACGCGTTCGGTCTGGATCGTGAGCGCCAGGTCGCGGCCGATCACGGCCTGACCGTTCTCGAGCCGCAAGGTCAGCGGGCTGCGCCGCGGACCCATCTCGACGACCGAGACGACCTGGCCGATCGCCAGGCCCTGTCGCTGCAGATAGGTTAATACTTCGGGGTCTTCATCGTCGAAGGCCGTAAGGCGGACTCGTTCGCCGATCTCGGCCTCGCTGAGCATGCGGCCCTCGCCGTGCACGGCGTCATCGGCCGACCGCGGGATCGGCTGGCCCTGCGGGCAGGTCGCCGGGTATTGCAGAAAGCCATCGAGCGCCTCGATCACCTCGGGCGCCGTGGCATGCTCGAGTTGGCAGGCCCAGCCGATCGCCCGGGCCGGGTCGAGCTTGAGTTGATCGACCAGGAAGCGCTCCCAGAGCCGCTCCCGTCGGATCACGTCCCAGGCCGTCTCACGCCCGGCCTCGGTCAACTGAAAGCCCCGATAGGGCTGATGGGTCACCAGCCCGTCGCGGCTCAAGCGGTGAAGCATCTCGTTGGCCGAAACGGTCGTGACCTGGAGCTTCTCCGCCAATTGGGCGACCGCGACCGGCTGCCGGGCGCCCCCCAGGACGGCCAGGGATTTCAGATACATCTCAACGGCTTCGCTATGCCCACCGGGTTTCATAATTCGCTCCTCAAACGCGCTGGATCCGTTTTCAGGCCAGCATACCCCCAATGCGACAACCACATTAGAAGGTAAACCTTATTTTCACAAGGAAGGCTTTCCATCGTAATGAAGCAACGTCACGACTTGTATTGCTAAATGTCATTCTGGGGCGGAATGTGGTTGGGTGTGGCGGGGGCCGGGGCTGCGCCCCG
>DKKP01000317.1 GCA_002455335.1 Anaerolineales bacterium UBA6663
GGCAGGAACTCGGGCACCACCACCGTGAGCATATCGCCGGGCTGGCGCTGTGCAGCCACCTGCCGGATGTACTGGATCATGGGCTCGATCAACGCGCGATAGGGCGATGGGATCAGCACAAGACGGACTCCGTCGCCCCAGTTCTCCCAGCGGTCGCGTACCTTGCTCTCCTCGGCCTCGTCGAGCGCCACGTGCACGGCTGTGACGTCGTCGGAAAGCGAGCGTGCGTAGTTGAGCGCGTGCAATGTGCCGCGATGCACACCGCCGATCGGCAGGATCACGCGGTTTCGGCGAACCCGCGTGGGCGCTCCAAAAGTGTCGAGCGAGAGCTTCTTGGCCAGCGCCCGATAGTGTTTGTGGACCTGCAGGAAGAGCATGACGAGCACCGGGATCACGATCACGATGATCCACGCGCCGGTCGCGAACTTGGTCACCGCGAAGATGACCATCACGATGAACGACATCAGAGCACCGAAGCCGTTGATGCCCATCTTCAGCTTCCACTTCGGCTCATGATGCAACACCGAGCCGGCCTGCTGGATCGCCTCGCCGGGCTTGAGTAGCCGCGAGCGCCACCAGCGGATCGCCATGCCCGATTGCGAGATCGTGAACGACAGGAAAACGCCGATCGCGTAGAGCGGGATCAGCGATGAGGTCTGCGCCCGGAACGCGATCACCAACAACGACGCCAGCGCGGCCAGCACGATGATGCCGTATGAGAAGGCCAGCCGGCTGCCGCGGTAGGTCAGTTGCTTGGGCAGGTAGCCATCGCCGGCCACCCAGGCCGCCAGCCTCGGGAAGTCGGCGTAGGCCGTGTTGGCCGCCATCACAAGAATCAACGTGGTGGCGCCGAGCAGACCCAGATACAGAGGGCTCCCCGAGCCGTAGATCACGGCCCCGATCTGCGAGAAGACGGTCTGGACGTGCGACGGCACGGCTTGCGTCTCGCGGGCCAGGAACGTGATGCTGAAGAACATGGTGGAGAGGATGGTCGTCATCCAGATCAGCGTGATGCCGGCGTTCCGCGAGCGCGGCTCCTTGAACGCCGTGATGCCGTCGCTGATCGCCTCGATGCCGGTCAGCGCCGTGCACCCGCTCGAGAACGCGCGCAGGATCAGGAACGCCGTCAGCCCCTCGAGCGCCGTATGCACCGACTCGACCCCGGTCACCGTGCCAAGCGTGCCCGTGAAGTACTGGAAATAGCCGTAGCCAATGGTTGTGAGCGTCATCCCGAGGAAGAGATAGGTCGGGACCGCGAAGGCGATGCCCGATTCCTTGACGCCGCGCAGGTTGATCACCGTCATGAAGGCGATGAAGGCCAGCGCGATCTCGACCCGGAAGGGGAGCATGTTCGGGAAGGCCGACGTGATCTGGGCGACGCTCGACGAGATCGAGACGGCGACGGTCAGGATGTAATCGGTCAGCAGCGCCGCGCCCGCGATCTGCGCCGGAAAGGCGCCGAGGTTGTCGCGCGCCACGAGATAAGCGCCGCCGCCGTTCGGGTAGGCGTGGATCGTCTGCTCGTACGAGACCGTGATGATCACCAGCAGGATGATGATCGAGATCGCGATCGGCAGCGAGAACGTGAAGGCCGCCGCCCCAGCCGCAGCCAGCACGAGCAGGATCTCGTCGGTGGCGTACGCCGTTGACGAAAGCGCGTCGGAGGCGAACACCGCCAGGCCGACCTTCTTGCTCAAGGTCTGATGCGGCGCATCGGAGGTCGCGAGCGGTTTGCCAGTCAACCAGTGTCGCCAGCTGCGCTGTGGGCCGGCCTCCGGCCCGCGGATGATCGTGGTGCTCATAGAACGATGTTAAACCTCTTCGAAACAGAGACAGGCCCACAGGGTGCTGGCCGCACCCTCGCATACAAAAGCCCGCGTCGGCCGCAGTCGGCGTCGGCGGGCTGCTATCAAGGCGCGTCGCTACGGTACACCTCGCGCGCCAGACCCGTCAAGAGGACAAATAGTAGCACCAACCGCTGTTTTCGTTGTGCGGTCTGCAGAATGTCAGGGGGAACGGTGCCGGGCGATCGACGTCAGCCCGCAGACCGCTGCCTGTCCGGTCCGCAGCCGCGGATCGTCAGCATCCTGGCTGCCGCGAGACGACAGCCCGCCTCGCTATCGTCGCGCCTGGTGCTTGGCGGCCGTGATCTCGGCCTCGCTCATCTCGGGCAGCGTCAACGTCTCGGTCAGGCCAAGCGCCCGCTCCTGCGCGCGCCGCCAGCGTTCGAGCCGGTCGCGCACCTGGGTCTCATAGCCCTGATCGGTGGGTGCGTAGAAGTACGTGCCAAGGAGCGCCGTGGGCAGGTACTGCTGGCCCGCATGATGATCGGGCAACTCGTGCGGGTACACGTAGCCGGCGCCATGGCCGAGGCCCTTGGCGTCACGGTTGCCGTCCTGCAGGTGCTTTGGAACCTCGCCCTTGCCCTCGCGTTCGACGGTCTGAAAGGCCTTGAAGTACGCGGTCGTGGTATTGCTCTTGGGCGCCGTCGCGAGGTACAGCACAGCCTCGACGATCGAGAAGATCCCCTCGGGCATGCCCACGAACTCGAACGCCTGCGCCGCCGAGTTGGCCACGACAAGGCCCATGGGGTCGGCCAGGCCGATATCCTCTCCGGCCAAAATGAGCAGCCGCCGCAGAATGAAGCGTGGGCTCTCGCCGGCGTACAGCATCTTGGCCAACCAGTACAGCGCGGCGTCGGGGTCCGAGCCGCGCACGCTCTTGATGAAGGCCGAGATCGTGTCGTAGTGCGCGTCGCCGTCTTTGTCGTATAGCACCGCGCGCCGCTGGATCGACTCCTGGGCGACCTCGAGCGTCACCCGGATCACGTCATCCTCGCCCGGCGGCGTGGTCTCGACCGCCAACTCGAGCGCGTTCAGCAAGTTGCGCGCGTCGCCGCTGGCCACATCGATCAGGTGCGCGACAGCGTCGTCCTCGAGCGCGACCTTGCGCGTGCCGTAGCCGCGCACCGGGTCGGCCACCGCCTGCTCGGCGACCAGCTGCAGCTCGGCCTCGGTGAGCGGCTGGAGCTGAAAGACCCGCGAACGCGAGACGAGCGCGCCGATCACCTCGAAGTACGGGTTCTCGGTGGTCGCGCCGATCAGCGTGATGGCGCCGCTCTCGACGTGCGGCAACAGCGCGTCTTGTTGCGCCTTGTTCCAGCGATGGACTTCGTCGACGAACAGGATGGTCTTCTGGCCGTGGAGCTTGCGGCGTTCGCCGGCATCCTTGATGACGGTCCGGAGCTCGGCGACGCCCGCCAGCACGGCGTTGAGCGAGGTGAAGTGGCTCTTTGTGGTGTTGGCAATGATCTGGGCCAGTGTGGTCTTGCCGGTGCCGGGCGGGCCAAAGAGCAGGATCGACGAGAACAGCCGGTCGGCCTCGATCGCGCGGCGCAGCAGCCGGCCCTGGCCTACGATCGCGTCCTGGCCGATGTACTCATCCAGCGTTCGCGGGCGCATGCGCGCGGCCAGCGGCGCCTCGTCTTTGATGCGCTGTTGCGCGGCGTGCTCGAAGAGGTCCATGTCGCGGATTGTAGCAGCGGGGAGCGTGGAGCGCGGGAGCGAAGTGAGACGAACGTTCTCGCCTCCCTCCTCCTTTCTCGGCAGATTGGGCAGACCCATTCACTTCAGCACACCGGGCAGGTTGAGCGTATGGGGATAGAGGTCGTCGAAAACGTCTTGGAGTGCGTCGAGGAGGTAGTACTCGTCAGTTTCGGCAACCAGTATGTATCGCTGGCGAGCGACAGCCGCCACGTTGTTGACGGTGAGCGTTGAAAGCGGCGTGCGTGGGCCATCGACATCCTCGACCGAGAGCCGGACGAGTTGGTGCGGCGGAGGGGCCGAGGAGTCGGGGCTGTCGATCAAGGCGACATGCCGATTGCCCAAGAGCGGAGTGAGCGCCATATAGGCGTTCATGACGTTTGGCCAAGCGCCCAGGTGCGTCGCGGCGCCACCTGACGAGGGAATGGCGTAGAGGTCGAGTGTGCTGGAGACGCTGTCCTTGACTGTGACGATTACCCGGGAGCCATCCGGCGCGGCCTGAATATCTATGATCGAATCCAGGATCTGGCCGGCCCAAGGACCGAGCGTCTCGGCCGACACAGTGAATAGCGGCGTGGGTGAGGTCGCTGCATCAAGCGAGCCGCGCCACACCCCAATGGTTTGGTCGTACATCCCACCTTTGACGGCGAAAACCAGACAGTTGTCACCGCAGCTGATCAAAGTGGGCCGATCGGCTCCGCTAATTCCGGCCGGTACCGGATCGAGAACCCAGTGGGCCGCCTGGCTGCCATTGACCGGCATGATCGCGATGTTATCCGGTTGCGTGCTGAGGTGCCGCGTGACCAGATAGCGATCGTGGTCCATGAGCTTCATGGACGACAGATCGGCCGAGCCCGACAGCCGAACGCCGGTCGGCGTGCCTGCGTAGACACTGAGCCGGTAGACGCCCTCTGCAAGCCCGTTCGCGCTTGTCGCGTGGTTCATGAACGTGTATTGGCTATCCGCGGTGAAAGGCCCAAAACACCCGCTGAGATCGATATAGCCGCAGCTGACCGGCGATAGCCGACGGGGCACGGCGCCATCCGCAACCGAAACCGCTGCGACGTCCCAGTTGTAGTGGCCGCTGTACTGGTCTGTCATGTAGATGACAGTCTGGCTATCCGGGGTGAAGCGGCCATAGATCACGTAGACGTTCGAGCTCGCAGGGATCACCGGGATCGCGCGGGCCGGGGCCGGGCTGTCGCTGGCGATCAGGTACATGCTTTGTGTGCGTTCGAAGTAGTTCATCCCGGTCGGCACGGGCGCGACCATGTACGTGATCCAACGACCATCTGGACTTGGATTGAAACTGCTGATCGTCATGCCGACCGGCAACGGGCCCGACAACGAGCGCGGTGGACGATCACCCGAGAGGTCAACTTGCCACAACTCAATGCCGTTTGCCCCGGGTGCCTGCGCCCGAAACAGGGCGTAGGTGTCGCCTTGATTGGTGATGACGTCGAAATTGTTGCAGGTCAGATTGACGGCCTGAAACAGCGCATGAGCCGATCCCGTCGGTATCGCCACGGCATGCAGTGTTCGCGGTCCCGTGCCGTCGAGCGCCGCGGTGCAGAATAGCGCATAGGTCTCGCTGGTCGAGAGGTGCAGATAAGTGGCGGTCTCTCCCGCCGGCGGCGTGAAGAACGGCAGATCCGCCGCCCAGGCGTTGCGAGGAAAGCCCAAGAATGTCGCTACGAGCGATAAGGCCAGTGTCGATCGTTGAAGACTGAATTGCTGTATTGAGATTGACATGACGCCCCCGAGGACTTTCGTAAAGGTATAACAGCCATTATATGACGCACGGGCAGGCACATCGCCAGTCACACAAATCCATGGAGTCTACATACAGGCTGGTTGGCCGAAAACGGCCTGACAACTTGTGTTGGCCCGTGACCAGCGCCCATGATGGAGACAGATCGTTGATCTGCCGTGGATGATCCAAAAAGCAAAGGATCGTCCCTGCGGTTCCTCACACCAGCGCCAGCGTCAACGTCACCGCCGTGCCGTGGCCGAGGCCGGGCGATGTCAACTCGAGGGTGCCGCCCATCATCTCGGCCAGGCGACGCGAGATCGAAAGCCCCAGGCCCGTGCCGCCGTACCTGCGCTGGCTTGTGCCGTCGGCCTGGACGAAGGGCTCGAATAGCCGCGGCTGCTTGTCGGGCGCAACGCCGATCCCGGTATCCAAGACCTGGATCCTGGCCAACCCGCTCGTTCGATCGGCCTCGACCGTCACCGAGACCTTGCCCTCGGCCGTGAACTTGATCGCGTTGCCGATCAGGTTGATCAGGATCTGGCCCAGCCGCGCCGCGTCCGCACGAACCGCAATCGGCTCGGCCGGGATCTGCATGTCCAGGCTCAGGCGTTTGGCATCGGCCTGCACCCACATCAGCATATAGGCCTCGGCCAGCGCGCCGGCGACGTCGACGGGCTTGAGGCTGAGCTCGATCCGCCCGGCCTCGATCCGGGCGATGTCGAGTAAGTCGTTGACGATCCGCAGCAGGTTGGTCGCCGCATCGTGCGCGATCTGGGCGAAGTGCTTGCCTTGCTCGGCGTCGTCGACTTCGTCGTTCAGTAGCAGGTTCAGCGAGCCAAGGATCGCGGTGAGCGGCGTTCGAAGTTCATGCGAAGTGTTCGCCAGGAACTCGCTCTTGATCTGGTTGGATTCCTCTGCGGCCTGCCGGGCCTCATCGAGGCGCTCGAGCAGCAGGACGTTGGCCACGGCCAGCGCGACCTGATCCGCGAAGGCGTCAATCAGACGCCTGGCTCGGGCATCAAACCCATCCAACCGATCGCTCTGCAGATCGAGCACGCCGATGACCTGACCACCTGAGCGTAGCGGCACAGCGAGCTCGGAGCGGGTGCGCGGCTCGTTGGGTACATAGCGCGGATCGGCCGTGACATCGGGCGAGTAGACGGCCGTGCCCGTCCGCACCGCCTCGACGGTCAATCCGGCGCCATCCAGCAACAGCGGCGCCGTGGCGCGCACGGTGTAGCTCCCGCGCCGCGCGAGCCGGCGGAGTTGACCGCTCGCCTGATCGACGATCAGCACGCCACAATCGGCCAGGTTGAATTCGTCGATCAACACGGCGGCGATGATCTCACCCGCTTCGGCAAGGCTCTCTCCCGGTTGGAGCAGACGGGTCGAGGCGCGGTAAAGCGCGCTGAGTTCGTGAGCCTGCTGCTCAAGCCTCGCTTCGGCCAATGCGCGTTCGGCTAGCTCGCTTCGAAGCGACTCCACAAGGCGGGCGTTGTCGAGCGCCGCAGCGGCCTGAGCCGCGACCGACGACAGCAATTCGAGATGCTCGGCTCGAAACGCGCCGCGTCGTTCGCTATCCTGCGCGCCGATCATGCCGATCACGTGCTCGCCGGCCAGCATGGGCACACCCAGGAAGCTCCGCGCCAGCGGCCCCTGCGGTGGCATCAGGCCGTTTGCGCTGACAAAGTCGGCCACGCTGGTGTTGAGCAAGAGGCCCTGACGCGTTCGGATGACGTACTCGGTCACGCCCTGGCCAAAGCTCCGCTTTTGCGGCGGCTGACGCTCGCCTTGGTGGAGCAACAACGGAAACGAGAGTTCGCGCTGTGTCTCATCCACGAGCCCAACGTAGATGCTTGTCGCATCGAGCACGCGCGGCAGGTTGGTCGCCAGGATGTTGAGCACCTCCTCCGCCGGCGCCAGCCGCGACAACGCCTGGCTGACCTCATTCAACAACGCCGCCTCCGCGTGCTGGCGGCGCAGGTTCTCCTCGGCCTGTTTACGGTGCGTGACGTCATGACCGCTGATCAGAAAACCACCGACCTCGGGCATCTCGCGCAGGTCGGTCAGCACGCACTCGAAGACGCGGGCTGGGTGGAACCTGGGGTTCCCGCGGACCTCGAACGGAGGGGTTGCCACCCCAGGTTGCGCCATGGCTTCGCGGATCTGACTGTGGAGCAGGGCGCGATCCCCAGGATGGAGGAAGGCGATGAGCGCTCGGCCCGTGAGCTGGTCCGCCGAGAACCCGGTTTCGCGCTGGGTGGTGCCTGCCGCGTGTAGGATCCGGCCCTCTGCGTCAAGCACACCGACAATGCCATGCGAATGGCGCATCAGAGCCTGGACACGTTCCTGGCTCGCGCGCAGGTTCGCCTCGGCCGTTCGGCGAGGCGTGATGTCGGCCGCGATGACCTGATATCGTCGTGGCTCGCCGCCGATCGGGATGACCTGAACGTCATACAAGTAGTCCTGGCCGGTTACGGGTGAGGCGTAACGGAGCTCCATCCGACTGATCTGGCCGCTCTCGGCTTGGGCAAGCACAGCGCGGCCAAGCGCCTGCATCTCAGGCGGTACGAAGTCGAGCACGGGACGCCCAATCGGCGCATGCCCGGCACGGCCCACGTTGACGTGGTTGAGGTAAAGGATGGCGAAGCGCTCATCCAACACGACGACGTGGTCGGTCAGGTTGCGCAGCAGGGCGGAGGGGTCCGCCGCCAGGCCGTTCAACGCGGCAGGGTCGTTATCTGAGGGGAAGATGGGCTCGCTCACGTGCTCGTCCGCCAAACGATATAGAGCAGCGACATTCACGACCACATTAGCGTGATTTTGCCTCGACGCTCCGTGAAAGTTGCCTAAAACGTGCAGCTCCCGCTTTGGGCAGGCAAGCACGCATGGTCAGCGGCCCTTTTGGCCGCGGCTAGATTCCGCGCCTGACAACTCGCGATCCTGTTGGCAAACCGGCCGGCCAGACCCCTCCCGCCCTGGCCTCCCACTCACTCGGCTCCCCAGGGCGCCTCGGCCCGGTCGACCTCCCCCGTGGGGGAGGTCGCGCCGCCGTCGCCCCTCAACCCCGTGGACTCCTCCTGGCGGCGCGGGTGGGGTTCGGCTGGTGACGCGTCGGCGGCCGAACGGTTTGCCAACAGGATCAACTTGCTCGTGCACACCTATACGCTTACGGGCCGACTGTTGAGCGAGGAGCCCGGAGAGGGTATAATACCTGATTGTCGGCTGCTCCTAGTTCATTTGTTCGGTGAGGCATGGCCCAAGATAAAATCATCGTCGTCGGCGCACGTGAACACAACCTCAAGAACATCACGGTCGAGATCCCGCGCGATCAGCTTGTGGTGATCACCGGGCTCTCGGGCTCGGGTAAGTCGTCGCTGGCCTTCGACACCATCTTCGCCGAAGGGCAACGCCGCTATGTCGAGAGCCTGTCGGCCTACGCCCGGCAGTTCCTGGGCCAACTCGAAAAGCCCGACGTCGATCGCATCGATGGGCTCAGCCCGGCCGTCAGCATCGACCAGAAAGGCGTCAGTCGCAACCCGCGTTCGACGGTCGGCACGGTCACCGAAGTTTACGACTACTTGCGTCTGCTCTTCGCGCGGATCGGCGTTCCACACTGCCCGTTGTGCGGTCGCGAGGTGCGGCCGCAGAGCGCCGAGGAGATCGTTGACGCGGTGCTGTCGATGCCCGACGGCGCGCGGATCCAGATCCTGGGCCCGGTCATCCGCGAGCGCAAGGGCCACCACCAGCCGGTCTTCGAGGATCTGCGCAAATCCGGCTTCACGCGTGCGCGCGTCAACGGCAAGGTGCTCGACCTGAGCGGCGAGATCGAGCTCGAGCGCTACAAGCAGCATACGATCGAGGCTGTGGTCGACCGTCTTGTCGTGCGCCGCAACGGCGGCAAAGACGAGAAGGCCGAGTTTCGCACCCGGCTGACCGACAGCATCGAGACGGCGCTCCGGCTCGGCTCGGGCAACATCCTGATTAACAACGTCGACACCGACGCCGATACGCCGTTCTCCGAGAACTTCGCCTGCCCCGTGCACGGCAGCATCGGCATCACCGAGATCGAGCCGCGCACCTTTTCGTTCAACACGCCTCATGGCGCCTGCCCGGGCTGTCAGGGCCTGGGCGTCAAACTCGAAATCGATCCGCAACTGATCGTGCCCAACCCCGATCTCTCGGTCAACGACGGCGCGATCACGGTGCTCGAGTGGCGCGCGCAAGATGAAGGGCGGATGGGCTACTACTGGCAGATGATGGAGGCCACCGCCAAGCATTACGGCATCCCGCTCGACAAGCCCTTCGGTAAGCTGACCGAGAAGCAGCAGCGCACGTTGCTCTACGGCTCAGGCGGCGAACGGATCCCCATCAAATACGTCAACAAAGACGGGCGCCAATCGCAGTGGGAGACGGCCTACGAGGGCATCATCCCCAACCTGCGCCGGCGTTTCGACGACACGACCTCTGAGTACATCCGCGAGAAGATCCAGGGCTACATGTCGGATCGGCCGTGCGAGGAGTGCGGCGGGAAGCGGCTGCGCAAGGAGGCCCTGAGCGTCACGCTCAAGGCCAACGGCGGCGAGAACCACATCGTCGAGGTGACCGATTGGCCTGTGCTGCGCACGCTCGAGTGGGCGCGCGATCTCAAGAGCCGGCTCAACGCGCGCGATCTCAAGATCGCGGCCGTGATCCTCAAGGAGATCCAGGCCCGGCTGCAGTTCCTGGTCGATGTCGGCCTCGATTACCTGACGCTCTCGCGCACCGCGGCCACGCTCTCGGGCGGCGAGGCTCAGCGCATCCGCCTGGCGACCCAGATCGGCTCGCAGCTGATGGGCGTGCTCTACGTCCTCGACGAGCCCTCGATCGG
>DKKP01000269.1 GCA_002455335.1 Anaerolineales bacterium UBA6663
AAGTGGGCTGGCGGCCGACGGCTCCGGCCGCGCCGGGCGGCTATCGCACGGGCGCGCTGGCCTGCTGGAGCACGAAGGGCGGCGACGGCAAGACCACGCTCGCCGTCAATCTGGCCTGCCTGCTCTCTGTGGTGGCCGGGCGCACGGTGCTCCTGATCGACGCCGACATGAACTGCGGGCGCGTGGCCCTGCACCTCGACATCCCGCCCGCGCAGAATACGATCCTGCACTTGGCCAGCGACTACCAGGCCAACGGCAACAAGCTCGAGCTCGAGATGCTGCGCAAGCGCACGCTCACGGCCGATGCCGCGCTCGATTCGCGCACAAAGCAGGTCGAGGGGCGGCTCTTCGTGCTCTTTGGCATCGTCCAGATCCAGCAGGGCTCGTCGGGCCCGCTCTTCGGCAAACAGGGTCAGCAGTTCATGACCGACCTGGTCAAGCTGGCGCGCGAGCATTACGACTTCGTCGTCATCGATCTGGGCTCGAACACGCAGATGGGCCCGCACTTCGGCGCGCTGCAGGCGTCGGACCAGGTGCTCTTCATCAATACGTCCGACCGTTCGTCGCTCTATCACAACCGCCAGACCTATCAGGCGCTTGTCGAGAAGGCCGATCTGCGCGCCGACAAGTTCAAACTCGTGATGAACCGTTACGACCCGGATGACCGGATCGATCTCAAGGATGTGGCCGAATTCATGGGGCTGCCGGTCTTTGCCGTCGTGCCCGAGGACCGCAGCCGGAACGTGATCGCGTCGGTGAATCAGGGTCGACCGTTTGCGTTGCAGTATTTGCAGAAGCACCCGCCGGGCGCGGAAAACACCCTGCGGGGCATGTTGAGCGTGGCCGAGGGGGTTTATCCCCCGATCGGCAAGACCCTGGGCGACACCCGTTCCGGCAAGACGCGGGGTGGCGTGTTTGGGTTATTTGGTGGGAAGCGGTAGGCCGCGTGGCGCGTGGCGCGGCCGATATCTTGGTCACGCCGGAAGACCCGGCGGAGACGGGGCATGCCCGTCTCCCCGGTAGCGTCAAAAAGGCCCGGTAGAGACGGGGCATGCCCCGTCTCCCCTACATGCGTTTGAACAAGCAAGGCATCATGATGGATCGCAACAACGGCGATGACCTGAATTGGGATTTCGCGCCGCCGGATTTCGAGGGCGAGGCGTTCGATCCGTTTGCCGAGTCGGCGACCGGCGGCGGTGAGCTCGGGCAGGGGCCGGTCAGCGTCGACCCAAAGCCGGCGCGCGCGGGCACGGCGCCGCTTCGAGTGAGCGCTCTGCCGCGCTACGAGGTCGCCGATCCCTTCAGCCATGTGCTCGAAGCGTAGCGCGAGGCGGCGACGGGCGCAAACGGGCGCTTCACGCCGGCCGAGGTCGACGCCGCGGGCGACGAGGTCATGGCCTGGTGCCGCGAGCGCGCGATCCAGTTGGTTGGCGAGCTCAACGACCGCAGCTGGGAGGCCCGCAGCCGTGCGGCCTTCGAAGAGCCCGTTGATGAGGTCGTCGGCCGACTGCTCGACCACCTGCTTGGCCTTGGCCCGCTCGAGACCATCCTGCGCCGGCCCGACGTCGAAGATATCGCGATCAACGGCCCGGCCGACGTCTGGTATAAGGCGCGCGGCAACTGGGTGCGCGTCGATCATGGCTTCCGTAGCTCGCAGGAGGCCCTGATCGTACTCAACCGCACGATCGTGCACACCGGGCGCCAGGCGGGCCCGCTGACGCCGATCGTCGACGGCACGATGCGGCACGGGCATCGCATCAACATCATCACCCAGCCGTTGACCGACCCATGGCCGGTGGCCTCGATCCGTATCCACCGCGACCACTCATTGCAGATGACCGACCTGGTGTCGCAGGGCGGCGAGGACCATGGCCAGCCGGCGGCGCCGCAGTTGCCCGATTACTTCCGACATGACCGCGGCAGCGGCATGTTCACGGCCCTGAGTGCAAGCTTCTTGCACATGGCCGTGATCGCGGGCTTCAACATCCTGGTCGTCGGGCCGACCGGCGTCGGCAAGACCACGGTCCTCGGCGCGCTGGGGCGCATGATCCCGGCTGATCGACGCATCGTCACGATCGAAGACACCCGCGAGCTGCGCATGCGCGGCCTCAAGAACGGCGAGAACTGCGTCTATCTGATCACGCGCCCGGCCACGATCGAGGGCCTGCCGGCGATCACGCAGCGCGACCTGGTGATCGCGGCGCTGCGGCAAAGGCCGGATGCGTTGACGGTCGGCGAGGCGCGCGGCGCCGAGGTCTTCGATATGCTCAAGGCCTTGTGGACCGGGCATCGCAACGGCCTGACCTCGATCCATGCCGACACCATCGCCGACGTTAGCAGCCGGATCCGCATGATGTTGCAGGAGGCCAGCTTCCAGACCGAGACAAGCGAACAGACTGTCGCGCTTTGGATCGCGCGCGCCTTCCATCTGGGGATCACGCTGCGGCGGGCCGAGACCGGGCGGCGCTACGTCGAGGAGATCGTGGAGTTCACGGGCGGCATCGAGGGCTCGATCCCGGTGACGACGCCGCTCTTCCGTTACGACGCGACGCGCCGGCGGCTGCTCTGCACGGGCCAGCGGCTCGACCTCGGGCACGAGGCGATGCTGCGCGAGGCCGGGTACAGCTACGAGATGGTGCTGACCGCGGCGCGAGAGCGGGCGGAGATGCGTGGGGCGTAGGGCGCAAAGCGATGAGCATCTTGTTTTCACAGAACGTGCTGTTCGCGCTGCTGTTCGCGGTGGGCGTCTTCGTGCTGGTGATCGGCACCCAGTGGACGCGGCCGGTGCGGCTGTCGAACGTCGAGCAGCTGTACGGCGAAGGAAAGCCGCGGGAGGACTTCCTCCAGGGGTTGCAGGCGCGCCTCGATGCGGCGCGATTCAACCTGAGCGTCGAGGACTTCCTCAAGGTCGTGGCGGTGCTGGTGGTCGGCGTGTTCTTCGCCGCATATCTGCTCGTAGGCGCGGTTCTGCCGGCGCTGATGGCGGCGGCGATGGCGATCTTCGGCTACTGGACGTACCTCAATGGCAAGGCGGCCAAGGCGATCGAGGACTATGAAGAGCAGTTGCCGCAAGTCGTCTCGCGGTTGGTGGTGGGCGCGCGGATGGGCAACAGCTTCCGGGGCGCGGCCGAACATGCGGCGCAGTTTGGGCCGCCGCTCTGTCGCGATGACTGGGCTTACATCTGTCGGCAGCTCGACGCCGGAGCAGATCTCGAGATGATCCTGCGCGTGGTCAGTGGGCGGCGACAGAGCCAGCTGCTCAACTCGATCTTCGAGCTGATTCTGGTTCAGCATCAGCGCGGCACGCCGATCTCGGACGTGATGCCCCTGATCCAGGAGTCGCTCACCCAACGCACGCGCACGATCCGCCTGGCGCGCACCAAGCTGCGGGGGCCGTTGCGTGAGCTGTACATCGTGTGCGCGGCGCCTGTGGCGGCCGTGGTGCTGGCGCGCTTCCTGTCGCCGCAGTATGCGGCGTTGTATGCGGAGCCGGTCGGCCAGTTGATCGTGACGGGCGCCTGGGCGGTCGATGCGGCCTTGTTCCTGTGGCTGCAGCGCGCGTTCAGCCAGGACCTGCGTCGCGAGACGAACTTCTACGGAGATCTGAAGCCGCAGCCGCGCACGCCGCTCGATGAGACGCGGCCGCAGGGCCGTGGGTCGGGGGGGGCGCGCGGCACCGAGCCGTTGACCGGGGTCGCGCCTGCGTCGCTCTCGCGGTTATTTGGCCCGCGTGGGATGGCGGCGCCGGGCGCCGGTGGGTCGGGCGAGGAGCGTCGGCCATGAACCCGGAGGCGGTCATCCAGAACCTGGGGCTGGCCCTGAGCGGCGCCTGTGGGGCCTGGCTCTTCCTGTTGGGCGTGGTCGGGCTGTTCAGCCGGCCGAAGGCCTCGTTGAGCGTTGGTCAGGCTGTCGCGGCGACCTACCCGGTGAGCGATCTGCCGCTGCTCATGCAGCGCGTGCTCGGCGGCTTGCTCCACAGGCTTGGGCGGTTGCTGTTGCGTGGCCAGGATCCGCTACGGATCGAGNNCTGCGGCGGTCGGGCTGGCGTTACCAGTCGGTCGGCGACTACTTTGCGAGCAAGGTCGCCAATGCCGTGATGTATCTGCTTGTGGGGCTGTTCGCGCTGGGCCAGATTTTTTCGGGGTTCCTGCCTGTGGCCCTGGCGCTTGGGCTGGGTGTTCTGGGGTATTTGCGGCCCGATGAGAAGATCCGCGAGGCGCTCAAGCTGCGCAAAGAGGGCTTGAAGCGTGAGATGGCCTGGACGCTCGACCGGCTGGCGGCCGTGATGCAGACCGGCGAGGCGTTGGGCCCGTCGCTGCACAGGCTGACGGATGCCAACTACGACTGGGTGGCGGGCGGCGGCGGTGGGCTGTTTATCGCGATCCTGCGTGACATCTCGGCTGGGCTGGCGAGCAATCGCAGCGACATCGGCGCCCTGATCGACGAGATCCGCGCGACGCTGCCCGAGGACGTGCCCGAGCTGGATGAGTTTCTGCAGCTCGTGCGCGCCAACCTTGAGAAGCGACAGCCGGTGGTCGAGCAGTTGCGGGCGCTCAGCGTCACCATGCGCGACGAGCTGAACAACCGCATCGAGGACCTGGCCCAGAAGGCCGAGCTGCGGATCGTCATGGTGACGTCGGGCGTGATCGTGCCGCTGATGCTAGTTGTGGTGGGCGGCGTGATCCTGCTCAACCTGCGCTCGATCTTGCCCGGTGGGTAGCGCGAGGACTCTTCGAGGACTCGGTATGGTCCCTGCGCCGATACACTGTGACGAGCCTGCACGACCGGCCATGGACTGGCAAGGAGGTGAGCCTATCGAATGCCGATGTGAAATCGGGGCCGAACGGCCGATCATCACCGACTTTGCGCTGCATGCATTATTCAACGATAAGGAGATAGAGATGTTGAGCATCAAGGAACTGAAAGATCAACTTCGGCGTTTTGTGGACGATGAGGACGGTTTGAGCGCGACCGAGTACGCCATCCTCTTTGTCATCCTGGTCGCCATCATCGCGGCTGGGGCGACGGCTCTCGGCGGCGGCATCACTGCCTTGTTCGGAGATGCTACTACGCAATTGAATAGCGTCGGTGGACCATAGAGACCGTGCACTCGAACGTGGTGAGGCGAAACCGATGAAAGTGCTCGCAAGGTGTGTGGCCATTGGTAAGCCGATCGAGGCCTATCGCCCGTTTCGGGTGATTGTGTGGCGTACCGGTGTGTCGTCGGTTGAGTTTGCGATGGTGTTGCCGTTAACCATGGCGCTTGTCCTGATTGTGCTCGGCATGGCCGTGGGCGCCTATGATCGCCTTTCAGCCGCTTTCGGCGTGGCGGAGGATACCCGGGCGGCAGCGATCTACGGCAGCCTGGGGACGAAAACGGTCAGTCTGGTTGGGCGCTCGCCGTCGTTGGCGGCGAGCGCCTCGGGCTGTTCCCGGACGTTCCAGGGGACGATCGATTCCACGCGCACCCGAAACTGGCCCATCATCGACTGGTTGGGCAACGTGTTGGTCGGGCCGATGACGGCAAGCCTGACGGGATCGTCCACGGCGGTGCGCTGGGAGTTCGCACCGGGCTACGACGGAGATTGCCAATGAAACCGAAAACCCATCGACTGCCGCGGCGGCGGATCGGGCGTCGCGGCCACTGGGAGACCGGCCAGGCTTCGGTCGAGCTGGTGATCATGATCGGCCCGGTCTTCTTGACGTTGTTTTCGATCATCGGCGTGGTGTTCTACAACGCCTACGTCTCGATCGCGCTGACGACGGCCGCCAACGACTGCGCGCAGGTCGCGTCTCAGAACGTGCTCACGAGCTGGATCGAAAACGAGGGCACCGAGGCGTTCAACGCGGGTCGGAATGGCTTTGGCGTCGGCCCGGCTCAGTTGATCGACTCGCCGGTGCGGCCCGAGATGGGGGCCAACGTGCTCCACTCGGTGTCGGTGGTGTGTAGCGCCGACATCCCCGGTCGTGAGATCGTCGAGGGCCTGAACGAGTCGACCATCTATCGAAGGATAACCTGGCCGCTGCAGAGCTATCGGTCGTGCTACGACGAGTCGCAGCCCGCGTTGATGGTGGGAGACATCGATGACCCGGCTACCAGCGAGCCGATGGAGCGTGAGTGCGGGCCGAACTAGGCGAACGGTGACCAAGGGCAGCAGGCTCAGGATGATGCCCTGAGCCATTCCCTGGGTTTCCCGAGTGTGGTTCAAGTTTGGCAAGGGAAGGGCTGAATGCGTGTTGAGGCGATTGAACCGACTCCGAATGCTATGGCTCGGGCAGGACTGGCCCTGATCGTGGCGACCGTGCTGGCGCTTGCCTTTCTTGCGCCGGGTCGAGAGACGCCTACCCTGGCTCAGCCCATTCCAACCGAGACCGCTACGCCTGCGCCGACGGCGATACCGCCCTGTCCGGGCAACACAATCGACCGAAATGGCAATGGGCAGGACAATGGGGATTGTGTTTCATTGACGCATGCAAGTATCGGACGGGTGCCACTTGGGTACTGTAATGAGGTAGGTGGATTAGTGTCTCGGTATGGTCGGATATCGTGCCGACCGGAATGGACTATTGGCGGAACGACGCAGCCCCTGCCATTTGCAGCGCTTCAGGTAAACCCGGGCTGTGTTCGGGTTGAGCGTAACCCATATCCGAGACTCATGATTGGTCTCGGTAGCCCAACCTTGGCCTTTTCTGGATTGATCCCAACGAATTCCGATGGAGTCAATCCCGGTGGCTGGATGACAGGATACACGTCAGGTTGGTATCAGACCGGCCTTACCGGAAACGCTGCAATCGGCCTTCCATCTCCGGGTTTCTTCGCTGCAGGCAATTGGTCCAATCAGCCCTTTGGCTCAAATTACTTTGGAGCACCGTTTCCAAAGACAAGGCTCGATATCCCAGCCGCCGACTTCTATCCGAGTGTGAACAATGTCTCGATTCGACTTGTATTCGTACTCGATCCATCGGCGGCGCACCCAATGAGGGTTCAATTTGCTGGCATGCCATCTGGGATTGATGCAGTTGATTGGAGCGGAGCTGAGCCACTTCAGTTATCGGTTAATCGTTCCAGCAATCCGGCTGCCAGGATTGGGTCTGACGTTGTTGTGGGTTCAGGCGGGCCAGACTTATCCGGACCGGCCGATCTTCCTGCCTATCAACTGAGCGTGCAGTCGTCGTGGAGCCTCTATGTCCAGGTGTACTACGAGTACTGGGTCATTGTGGGCGGCAACTATGTCCGAGATCCATCCCAGCCCGCGGAAATGTACTCCGAAGCTGTAGGCGCACTGGCTAACAGGCCAAGCTACCGTGTCTGGGATGCGCAACAACGAGTAAGCGCGGGATTGGTAGGGAGTCCCAACTGCAATGCATTGGCGAATGAGGGATATGTACCGGTTCCGGTCATTGAAGGGCACTCGATACTCATTCGATAGGCGACCACGATGAAGCAATTTTCCACAAAGCTCGTCGATTCAAAGTACAAGGCTCAATGGACTAGCCTTGTATTGTCCACGCTGCTGGCAAGTGCCTGTGTCGGCCCTACACAACCCCCAATAACGGGAGCCATCCAAGTCACATCGACAGGGACTCAAATAATCGGAACAGATGCGGTGCTGTCGGCGTCGCCGACCGCGCCGCAACCGTTGCCGGAGCCGAGCGCGCTGCCTGCGCCGACGGCTGAGGAAGCGACGCGAAGGGCCGTCTATGCCGAACTGGCGACTGAGGTCGCCAGAGGCGGGCAGCGCACTTTAGAGCCATATGAAACACTGTGGGCGCGCGAGACGAGCATCTACGTTGAACAAACTCAATTCGTCGAGAGTCTATTCACCCCCACGCCCTTCGGCCCGCTCCCGTTCCCTGGCACGCGGCTGACCGACGAGGAGCTGGCTGAGCGCGGCTGGTCGCGAATGACCGACGATGGACAGCGCAACGAGGACTATCACCCGACGGCGATCTGGCTGGACAAGGCGTATGTCGATGCCGAGATCTTCAGCCAGTACCAGGCGCTGTTCGAGCTGCTGGCTTTTCGCGACGGCCCGCCGGGCGAGGATTTCGAGGCACGGCTGGGGGAGCTGATGCTGGAGAGTGAGGAGTATGGTTCCTTATTGGATGTGATTCTTGAAGACGATATCAATAACGCCAATCTGGTCACATGCAGCTATGAGGAGTTGCTAAAAAATGCTCTTTCGCTCAAAGAAGCAGGGGCGTATGTTCGAGTACTACCTGATTTGCCGGATCAGGTGTTGGCATGGCGTTGGGTCAAGCGGCTTCCCGTGGAGGTTCGCGACGATAAGGCCATTGCCTTTGAGATCTCAGACTATTACTTCGTGATGCTCGATTTCTACTTGGATGGTCCATTTAACACTACAGGACAGCCAGGCTACTTTAAGCAGACGCGGAGCATTTACGCTGATCGCCTGATGACGGAATGGCGTGGCGAATATTATGGGTTGCGGACTGATTCGAACACTGTCTTTGTGTGGCACTCAGAGCTGGCCGAGTGGCGAGTGATGAAGTATGCCAGCCCCTATTGCGGTTCAGTGTATCCAGAAAGCATCGAAAAGTGAGTACACAAAGGTCGAGGCATGGCTTTGGGGTATTTCAATTGGTCGGGCCAATCGATTCCCGAGGTCAGACAGCAGCGTTTGTCGCATTGTTGACACCCGTCCTGATTTTGGCTGTGGCGGTCGTTATTGATGTGGGTCGATTGTACGGAGCCAAGCGCTGGGGGCAATCCGTAGTAGACAGCTCTGCCGTTAACGGCGCTCTAGCACTGAATAGACTAGCCTTTGAAGCTACTGCGAATGAAGTGACACTTAATTCATCAGAAGTGCAAGTTGCCGCCTGCGGCGCCTGGTTCACGTCGCTCAGCGCGAACGGCGGCGGCCTGACATACGATCAGGTGCCCGAGATCTCGAACTGTAATGCGACCCTGGTGGGCGATCGGGGGGTCGAGGTGACGGCGATCGTGACGGTGCCCGTGATGTTCCCATGGCTGTACCAGGCCTTCTTCGGTGGGCCCGCGCCGGCTGGGGCGGTNNGCGGAGGCCGAGTTCGTGTTCGGGATCACCGAGGAGATGAGCGAGTGAGTCCGCGACCGATCGCGGCCCGGGGCCTTTCGCTTCGCGCCGAGGGCGTATGGCGAGCCTGATCGACCTCCTTCTGCCGCTGGGCGGCCTGCTGGCCGGGCTGGTGCTGGTGAGCGCGCTGGCGCTGCGCTTCGTGTCGTGGCGCGGCAAACGCCTGTATCAGCACCTCTACCACTGGTGGGTGGTGCGGCGCGGCACACGCCGGATGCTGAGGCGGGCCGAGCGCGTGCACGCGGGC
>DKKP01000336.1 GCA_002455335.1 Anaerolineales bacterium UBA6663
TCGGCGCGTGCGACAACGATCGGGTGGCTTGGGTCGGCCGCCCATCCCAGCAGGCTGGCCACGCCCGCGGCGCGCCCGCCGAGTTTTTGCGCTGCAAGCCCCTCGGTCAGGAAGCCGCTGCCGGTGAGTGGCAGCGTCCCGCTCAGGCCGGCATCGAAATAAGCCCCGACGAAGTCGGCGGCCGGCGCGCCCGCGTAGAGCGCGAAGACCGAGTGTGGGCGCGTCGAGCGGATCGCGTCGAGCGCCGCGGCGATCCCGGTATCGCGCGGGTTGACGTGCGTGACGTAGGTCTGAACGACCTCGCCGCCCGAGTCCCGCACACCCTGCTGAACGGCGTTCAGGCTGTCGAAGCCGCTGTCGAACAACGCCGAAGCGATGAAGACACGCGGCCCGTGCTGCTCGACCAGCCGACGGCCGGCCATGTAGGCCGCCTGCCAGTGGCCGAGCGAGTTGTAGAAGACGAACGGGCTGCGTTCTGTGGCGTGGACGACGTTGGCGCCTGTATCGAGCACGATCAGCGGGCGGCGGGCTGCTTCGAAGATCGGTCGCAGCCGCGTCGCCACCCGGCTGTTGATATACGCGATCACGAGATCGGCCCGGGCCTCCTGCAACAGCGCCTGCGCCTGCGCTGTCGCCAGGCCGGCACCGGCGTCGATCTGGGCTGTGATCAGCTCAAGCTGCGCCAGGGCCGGATGGCTCGCCGCTTCGAGCCCGGCCCGTACCTGATCGGCCAGGCCCGGGTAGCTCGCCGCGTCTGGGAGCAGCAGCCCGGCCTTGAGCGCCAGCGGGCGCGCCTGCCAGGCCGACCAGGCAACCGGCAGCAGGCTGGCGCCCGCCACAGCGCCGGCGCCGATCAAGAACGTCCGTCTTGTGAGCCGTTTCTTGCGGAGTTCGCTGGACATGCGTCCGATCCTCATGCTGAAGCGCGTTGGAATGACTGCGCCCGGATGGGCGACAGCGGCGAAGCCGGGTCCGACCTGCGTCACGATCGGCGTCGTGTCTGGCCCTGAGTCGGGGCGGGCAGGGACGGATGGTGCGCGGGTGCGGCGCCGGCCATCGCTGTGCGGTTGATGTGCAAGGGGCGTGCCCGTTCAGGCGGGGAAGCGGTTCAGGCGCTGCGAGCGCGGCGTTCGCGCAGAAAGACCTCGACGATCTGGGGGTCGAAATGGATGCCGGCCTGCCCCTGGATGTGATCGAACACCTCGGTCTGAGTCCAGGCGGGGCGATAGGGCCGGTTCGACGAGAGCGCATCCCACACGTCGACCACGGCAAACAGCCGCGCGGCAAGCGGGATCTGTTCGTCCTTCAGGCCCAACGGGTAGCCCGAGCCGTCCCACTTCTCATGATGGGCATAAGGGATCGGCAGACACGGCCGCAGATACTCGATGGGATAGAGCAGATCGCGTGCGTAGGTCGGGTGCATGCGCATCACCTTCCACTCGTCGTCAGTCAACGGCCCGGGCTTGAGCAGGATCGTATCCGGGATGCCCATCTTGCCGATGTCGTGGAGCAGCGCGCCCCGACGGATGTGCGTGATCTCGTCCTCTGCGGTTCCGAGCAGCCGCGCCAGCCTGACGGTGAGCGCGGTGACCCGGAGCGTGTGGCCCTTGGTCTCGCGGTCGCGGAGGTCGAGCGCATATGACCAGCCTTCGATCGTGCGCTCGTAGGCCAGGGTCAGATCCAGATTGACGCGTTGCAGATCGCGATACAGCCGACCGTGATCGATCGCGATCGAGGCCTGGGCGCCAAGCGCATGAAGAAACTCGATCCAGTCTGGCGAGGGCGTCAGCGCCGTGCGATGAAAGACTTCGAACAAACCGATCGGGTTGCCTTTTGTGACCAGCGGGATGGCGGCGTAGAAGACGAACCCCTCGTCCGCGAACCAGGCGCCGCGCTCGGGCGGCTCGGGATGCCGCGCGAGGTCCTCGATGATGACCGCCCGCCTGTCGAACGCAGTGCGCCCGGCGAGCCCCTGCCCGAAGGGCACGACAGTCTGCCCGGCCTCGGCCTGCCGGAAACCGCATCCGGCGACGTATTCCAGCGTGCCCCGCTCGGGCCTGTACAGAAGGAGGTCGGCGGCGTCGACGTGCAGGCTGGTGACGACCCGTTCGAGGACGCCCTCCAGAGTCGAGGTTAGGTCGCCCGTGGCCACGATCGCCAGGTCGATGGCGCGCAGCGCCTCAAGACGGGTGACATGTTCCTGCAGGGAGTCTTCAGCGCGTTTGCGGTCAGTGATGTCGATCGAGAGGATGAATGCGCCCTCGGGGATGGGGTCCATCTTGATCGTGAACCAGGCGCGGGCGCCGTTGGGGTATGTAAACTCGTTTTCGAACTCGGCCGGGAGACGTTGATCGAGGCAGCGCTCGAGGAGCGTGTACAGGGTTGTGGCCTCCACGCCAGGGTAGAGGTCGGTCATCTTCTGGCCGATCAGTTCAATGGGTGTGGAGCGCCCATGCCGGGCGGCCGCCGCGTTGACATAGCGGTAACGACGATCGAAGCCGATGACCTGGCATCCTTCGCGCAGGTGATCGAGGATCGCGTATTCGGCCGGCTGGTCCATCGTCCCCTCCCCCGCCGGGGGTGTGGCGGAGTTCAACGGGGCGTCGGCGGCAATGTGCCGGGCGCCTCAGCGCGTTGGTGCTGCGCGATCGGTCAGGCTGAACAATGCCAGCATACACCTGATTGGGGTCGAGTTGCGTTAATTTGCGGGACCGGATTGTTGCCTGGCAAAGCGCGGGCCGTGCCATCGGTTGGGCTGATGCTCGATCAAGTCATAGACGACTGCGGCAAACCGAGGAGGCCCATCTCGTGCCGCAGAGTTTCTGCGAGTCCGATCCGCAGCGGTCGCGGGTCGAAGCCAAGCTCGCGGCGGGCTTTGGCGTTGGAGCCGATGTAGGTCACGCCGGCGATCGCGCGCAGGCCCTCGCGGGTGTAGGCCTCGGGGAGTGGCGCGACGCGTTCGATCAACCCCATAAGCGCCGCATTGGCCTTGAGCAAACCCGGCCCGGCGCGGAGCGCTGGCAACGGCACCCCCGTGATCTCACGCGCCATCTCGAGCGCCTCGATGAAGGTGTGGGTCGGCCCGCAAACGAAGTAGTTCTCGCCGGCCTTGCCGCGCTCCATGGCGGCGATATGCCCGGTGGCGATGTCGTCGACATGGCCCCACGAGAAACTCGTGCCCGTCGGCATGAGCGGGAGCCGGCGCTGAAGGTACTGGATCAGGGTCGCGCGTACGCTGCTGGTGTCGCCGGGGCCATAGACCAGGCCGGGCTGGACGATCACAAGCGGCAGGCCACGGGCGATGAAGCGCTCGGCGATGTGGTGGGCCTCGGCCTTGGTGCGGTCGTAGACCGTCAGATGAGCGCCGGTGAAGCGATAGGTCTCGTCGACCTCGCGACCGCGGGTGTCGCTGTTGACCGCCAGGGTGCTTGTGTACACGCCGCGCTGGATGCCGAGCTCGGCCATCACCTCGAGGACGTTCTGCGTGCCGAGCACGTTGATGCGCTCGCCCTCGGTCTTGTCACGGGCGCCGATCTTGTACCAGCCGGCGATGTGGAAGACGCCGTCGGCGCCCGTCATCGGCCCGCGCAGCGAGGTCGGGTCGGTGATGTCGCCCGAGACGACTTCGACGCCGAGCGTTGTCAGATCCTGCGCTCTGCTCGGGTCGCGCGCGATGGCGACCACCGCATGTCCTGACGCCCGCAGCTGTCGAACGACCTGACCTCCAATGAAGCCTGTCGCTCCGGTGACGAAATAGCGCATGTGCGCTTACCCCTTTCGGCTGAATCGCCCACACAAGGATCTTAGCGCCAAAACCCGGCCAGATCGATTGCGAACCGGGCCTGCTCACAGCGGTTCTGCGCTGATAGGCTGTTGTAAGATGACGTGCGACAAGCACTGCTCTGTGACGGTTTCGATCAGGAGGAACGAGGATGCGTAACCGGTCGCTGGCCGGACTGACCGCTATCGGCCATCCTGTGGTGATCGTGGCGGCCCTGCTTCTGGGGTTCAACGCTGCGATCGCCCAACGGCTCTGGCCGTCGTGGCTCACGGGTAAGCTCGGGGATGTCGCCTGGCTGATCGTGGCGCCGTTGACCTGCCTGGCCCTACTGGAACTGGTTGGGCCGCTCGGACGGCGGCTTGGGGTGGCCGTGATCCTGGGCGTTGGTGTCGCCTATGCCCTGATCAAGGCCTGGTCGCCGGCGAACGCCTGGGTCATCGACGCCTTCAGGTCGCTTGGCTTTCCCGCCAAACTGGTTCTTGACCCCACCGATCTGCTCGCGCTGCCAGCCCTCGGCCTAGCTGTTTGGATCTGGCTCCGTGCTTCGGCCGAGACGTTGGGTGAGAGCCGACAACGTGGACTCCCGGCGCTTGCGTTGGCCGCGCTGGCCCTGATCGCGGACTCCCCTGCGCCCTTGATCCTGGGCGAAACCTGTTTGGAAGCGCGCGACGGCCGGATTTACGGGTACACACAATCCGAGGAGTATGCGTACTTCCAGCGCGGGCCACAGCGGGTGTGGCTCAACGTCTATGTCAGCGCCGATGGCGGCGCGACCTGGTCGGTCGAAAAGCCGGACGCAGATGCACGCACCGCCGAGTTCCAGTGCAGCCCGGCGACCTGGCCGCTCACGGCCCCCGAAGCCGATGGAAGTTCGGTCGAACTCTATTTCGTCGCCGGGCGCGGGATCTACGCGAGCAGCGATTTTGGAGAGACCCTGCGGATCGAGCAGCCCTTGAGCAATGCGCTGAGCGCGCTGGTCGATCCCGCGAGCGGCTATGTCGTCGTGGCGGCCGGCGATGACGGTATCTACGTCCGGTCGCCGATCGGCGTATGGACCGAAATCACGGAGACGGCCCGCTGATCGGGCCAGAGCGGAGATCTTCATGCCCTGGATGAGTAAACGCGAGCGCGTCGACGCTGCCCTGCGGGGCGAGCCGGTGGATCGGGTGCCGGTCGCCGCCTGGCGACACTTCATCCCGGATGAGCTCAACGTCGCCGATCTGGCGCAGGCCAGCCTCGCCCATATGGCGGCCTTTGATTGGGACTGGCTCAAGCTCAACCCGCGAGCGACTTACTACGCCGAGGTCTGGGGCAACCGTTACGATTACGATGATTATGCGGGCGTGTACCCGCGGCTGATCGGCGGGCCTTTCGAGCGTGGGGTGGATCTGCAGCGGTTGACGGCCGCCCCGCTCGACCACCCGGTCATAGCCGAGCAGCTTGAACTGGTTCGCAGGGTGCGGGCCGGGATCGGCGGGGCGCATTTTGTGCAGACGGTCTTCTCACCGTTATCGGTGCTCGGATTTCTGCTCGGCCGCCCGGCAGAACATTCCCCGGCGACCATCGTGGAGTCGCAGTCCGCGGCATTGCGCCGCGCCGTGGCCGATGACCCGGCCGGCGTGCATCAGGCGTTGGCCGCGATCACACAGACACTGGCGCGGTATGCCGCGGCTGTGGTGGCTGCCGGCGCGAGCGGCCTGTTCTTCGCCATTGTGCGTCTGGCGCGGCGGGGCGCGCTGGGCGAGGCCGAGTATGCCGAGTTTGGCCGGCCCTACGACCTCGCCGTCCTCGAGGCCGTGTTGGGAGCGCCCTTTAACCTGCTGCACATCTGCGGGCCGGCCGTTTACTTCGACGCGGTGGCCGATTATCCGGTTCACGCCATCAACTGGGCCTCGATCGGCCAGGATAACCCGAGCCTGGCCGAGGCGCAGGCGCGCACCCGTCACGCGCTGATCGGCGGTGTGTCGGAGGATGGCGCGCTACAGACCGGCACACCGGCTGTCGTGATTGCTCAGGCGCGCGCGGCCATCGCCGCGACCGGTGGACGTCGTCTTCTGCTTGCGCCAGGCTGCGGGGTGCGCATGGACGCGCCCGAGGCCAACCTGCACGCGCTGCGTCAGGCGGTGGCATAGGGCGCCGAACACCGAAGGACGGAGGTTGTTCAACCTCCGTCCTTCGACCCAGGTCATGCGCTCAGATCGATGATGTACCCCGAGCGGACCAGCCCGGCGCTGTTGAGCTGGTTGAGTAGCTCGCTCTCCTGATCGGTGGACAGCGACGAGAGGTCGTACTGGCTGAGGATGTCTTGGAGCGACTGGAGCGCAGAGACATCCAACCCGCCGGCCTGCATCGCCTGGCCGCCGCGCGGCCCACGCGGGCCCTGTTGGGCGCCCGCGGGCCGACCGAGCTCGAGCAGCTCCTGCTCGTCGAAGCCGGCGGCTTCGATCGCCTCGCGCAGCTCCTTGCCAGGGCGGATGCCGGCCTCGCGGAAGGTGTTCAAGATCTCCTTGGCGTCTTCGGCTGAGAGGTTCTCGGAGTCATATTCGGCCAGCGTCGACTCGACCAACGACTTCTGCTCATCGGTGAGCGGGCGCGATGCCGGCGGCTGTGAAAACGCGCCGATCCCGCCCATCGACCCGGCGCCTTGAATGTTGCCCATCATCATGTCGAACCTCCTGCGTGCGGCGCCATCCCATGGGTCGCGCGCGCTGATCAATGTGCCGTCAATCTAGTCGACGCTTGTTCAGGTCTCATTCAGGTCGGCGTGAATATTCCGTGAAAGATCGCGGCATCCTAACACATTGATGAAGCGGCCATGCGTGTGGCCAAGGCTTGAGTATCCTGACGGGCTGGCGCTCACCGCGGCTTGTCGCTGACCTTATAATGTGGGCGGAAACTGTCGGAAATTAGACGTGCGGAGTGAGGGTCATGCCAAGTATCAAACAGGTTGCGGCGACAGCCGGTGTGTCCACGGCCACGGTCTCGCGGGTGTTGGCAAACAAGAGCAACGTCAGCCCCGAGGTGCGAGCGCGGGTCGAAGCCGCGATCGCCGAGCTCGGCTATCGTCCGAACCTTGTCGCGCGCAGCCTGCGTTCGCAGCGCAGCAACACCATCGGGCTTGTCGTCTCGGATGTCCGTAACCCGTTCTTCACCGAGGTCGCGCGCGCTGTCGAAGACGCGGCTTATGAGCGCGGTTTTCGGGTGGTGATGTGCAACACCGATGAGGATCCTGAGAAGGAAGCACTCTACCTGGCGTTGATGCGCGACGAAAATGTCGCGGGCGTCATCCTCTCGCCGGCGCCGCAGGCTGGGCCACGGCCGTCGGCGTGGGGTCATGGTCTGCCGCTGGTCGTGATCGACCGCGAGGCGCCGCTCCCCGGGCTGGACAACATCGTGATCGACAATCGCAAGGCCGCCGCAGCGCTGACGGCGCATCTGCTGCAGAACGGATATCGGCGCATCGCGGGGTTGTTCGGTGCGATCGGTTCGACGGGCGAGGAGCGGCGTGGGGGATTTCTCCAGGCTTTGCAGACGCATGGGCTCGATCCGGTCGCGGCCGAGTACGTCGCGCCCCGTCGTGCAGCAGGTGCGGATGTCGCCCGTGAACTCCTGCTGCGAGAGGTACGCCCCGACGCGATCGTCTGCGGCAACAGCCTGTTGACTGAGGGGGCCTTGGTGACGATCCGCGAACTCGGCCTGCGTATCCCCGGCGACGTCGCGCTGGCGGGTTTCGACGAGACCAGCTGGCAGGCGTTGCTCGAGCCGGCGATCACGGTGCTGGCGCAGCCCACCGACGTGATCGGACGCACCGCGATCGAGTTGCTCATGGGGCGGGTGGCCGAGCCGGCTGTGCCGCCGAGCCGTGTGGTGTTGGATGGGGCTCTGATCGCCCGCGGTTCCACAGCGCCGCGCGGCTCTTGATCTTGGTCAGGGCACCCCGACTTGTGGCATAATCAACTTTCGATCAGCGACGACGGAAACGAGTACACGTCGGCGCGCCCTCAGCGAGCCCGGGCAGGTGTGAGCCGGGTGGGTTGGCCGCCGTGGAAAATCCTTCCTGAGCTGCTGCCGGAAAGGCGTCAGGTGTCGGGCGTCAGGCGTCAGTCCTGATCGACATCGAGGTCGAGTAAGGTGAGCCGGGGTGCTCCCCGTTATCAAGTCACGGGCGTGTTTGCGCCCGATCAAGGCGGCGGCCGAGAGGCCGCAACCAGGGTGGTACCGCGGGAGTCTTGAGCTCTCGTCCCTGTTCGTTGTGGGGCGAGAGCTTTTTCATTGGGTGAGGCGCAGAAAGGGCTTGCTTGAGGGTTCTGTACACGGATTGCACGGATGACACGGATGGAGATCGAATGGAAGCCAAAGCACTCATCCATGAAACGCTGACCTATGAGATCCGTGGGGTTCTGATGGAGGTGTACAACACCCTGGGCACCGGGTTTCGTGAGGAGACCTATAAGCAGGCCGTGATCGCCGAACTCCGACGACGAGGCATCGGAACCGAGCGAGAGCAGCCTGTCCCGGTCATCTACAAAGGCGATGTGGTCGACACCTATCGTCTGGATATCCTGGTCGATGGGAAGGTCATATTGGAACTGAAAGCCGTAGAGGAGTTTCATCCACGGCATCGAGCACAAGTGCTTTCGTATCTGAAGGTGTCGGGGCTGAGATTGGGGCTCCTCGTGAATTTTGGGACCCATAAGCTACAGATTCAACGAATCATACTGTAGTCAACGCTCCGTGTGATCCGTGAAATCCGTGTACCGAATGATCTGTGCACAAGAGGAGCTTCCGAATGTTCGAACCCGTTTCCCCGAACCCCAACTTCCCCGAGATGGAGCGCGCGCGCCTGAAGTGGTGGAAGGATACCGACTCCTTCAATCAGTTGCGCAAGCTGCGCGCCGGCGGCCCGACCTGGTCGTTCACCGATGGCCCGATCACGGCCAACAACCCGATGGGCGTCCACCACGCCTGGGGCCGCACCTACAAAGACCTGTTCCAGCGCTATCGCGCCATGCGCGGCTTCGATCAGCGCTGGCAGAACGGCTTCGACTGCCAGGGCCTGTGGGTCGAGGTCAACGTCGAGAAAGACCTGGGGTTCGCGACAAAGAAGGACATCGAGGCCTATGGGTTGGCGCCCTTCGTCACGCTCTGCAAGCAGCGCGTGCTCAAGTTCGCGGCCGTCCAGACCGACCAGTCGATCCGGCTCGGGATGTGGATGGACTGGAACGACACCGATCTTCTTCGCGAACTGCACGATAAGCTTGGCGACAACCCGAACGCCACCATGACTGTCGCTGGCCCGCTTGGCCCGGTGACGGGCACGGTCGAGCAGATCGTCGGCCGGCTCGGCCTGCCCGAGCTCGGCGGCTCATACTTCACCTTCAGCGACAAGAACAACTACGACATCTGGAAGTTCCTGAAGTCGTGCAACGATCGCCAGTGGATCTACAAGGGCACCGATGTCATGCCCTGGTGCTGGCGCTGCGGCACAGGCATCAGCCAGCACGAGATCGTGACGGAAGGCTACATCGAGAAGACCGACCCAGGCCTGACCGTGCGCTTCCCGCTGCTCGATAGGCCGGGCGAGTCGCTGCTGGTGTGGACGACCACGCCCTGGACCCTGACCTCGAACGTCGCCGCGGCGATCGGCCCCGAGCTGACCTATGTGCAGGTGAAGCAGGGCGACGACGTGCTCTGGCTCTCGAGGGGCGCCACCGGCACGCTCAAGGGCGCATTCGAGGTGCTCGGCGAGTTACCCGGCAGCGCTCTGATCGGATGGCGTTATGCCGGGCCGTTCGACGAGCTGCCCGCGGCGCAGAACCCGGGCGGCTGGGCGGAGCTTGGGCTGCGCCGGCTGTTCACGCACATCCCGGAGACGTCCGTGCAGGCCCATCACGTCATCGCCTGGGAGGCCGTCGGCGAGGCCGAGGGCACGGGCATCGTCCACATCGCGCCCGGCTGCGGCGCCGAGGACTTCGACCTCGGCAAGGCCGAGAACTTGCCCGTGATCGCGCCGCTTGACGAGAACGGCATCTACATCGATGGCTTCGGCCCCTACTCGGGCAAGCATGTCAGCGAGGTCACCGACGCCATCGTCGCGAGCCTGAAAGAGAAGGGCCGTTTCTACAAGCTCGAGCAGTACACGCACCGCTACCCGCAGTGCTGGCGCTGCGCGACCCCGCTTGTCTTCCGCCTGGTCGACGAGTGGTACATCGGCATGGACGGGCTGCGCGGCCCGCTGATGGATATCACCAACCAGATCCGCTGGATCCCGGATTTCGGCAAGGACCGCGAGCTCGACTGGCTGCGGAACATGCACGACTGGATGATCTCCAAGAAGCGCTATTGGGGCCTTGCGCTGCCGATCTGGGAGTGCGCGGCCTGCGGGCACTTCGACGTGATCGGATCGCGTGAAGAGCTGCAACAGCGCGCCATCGAGGGCTGGGAGGAATTCGACGGCCATACGCCGCACCGCCCGCACATCGACGCGGTCAAGGTGGCGTGCTCGAAGTGCGGGGCGCCGACCGAGCGCATCCGCGACGTCGGCAACCCGTGGCTCGACGCCGGCATCGTCTCCTTCTCGACGCTCGGCTATGGCGACGACATGGAGCGCTGGAACAAGTGGTTCCCGGCGGATTTCATCACCGAGTCGTTCCCGGGCCAGTTCCGCAACTGGTTCTACTCGCTGCTGGTCATGGCCGCCGGCCTCGAGAACAAGCCGGCCACCAAGACCGTCCTCGGCTTTGCGACGCTGCTGGCCGAGGATGGCCGCGCCATGCATAAGTCGTGGGGCAATGCGATCGAGTTCAACGAGGCGGCCGACACCATCGGCGCCGATGTCATGCGCTGGATGTACTGCAACCAGAAGTACGACGCTGACATGCTCTTCGGTTACCACGGCGCCGATGAGACCCGCCGCCGCTTCCTGCTGCCGCTCTGGAACGTCTACAGCTTCTTCGTGACCTACGCACGGCTGGATGGCTGGTCGCCCTCCCCCAACGGAGAGGTCGTCAAGGGTGGGGTCGATTTGGATCGTTGGATCCTCGCCCGCCTCCAGCAACTCATCGCCGAGGTCGATGGCGCGCTCGATAGCTTCTACGTCTACAAGGCCACCAAGCCGGTCGAGGAGTTCCTGGACGACTTGAGCAACTGGTACGTCCGCCGCTCGCGCCGCCGATTCTGGCGCAGCGAGGCGGACGCCGACAAACAGGCCGCATATGCCACGCTCTACCACGTGCTTGTGACGCTGACCAAGGTGGTGGCGCCGATGGTGCCGTTCCTGACCGAGGAGCTGTATCAGAACCTGGTCCGGAACGTGGATCCGAACGCCCCGGCCAGTGTCCACCACTGCGCCTGGCCGGTCGTCGACCCGGCCTTGCAGGACGAGGCCCTGATCGCCGAGATGAACGCGGCCCGCACGGTCGTGACGCTCGGGCACGCGGTGCGCGCGGCCGGCACCTTGAAAGTGCGCCAGCCGCTCGGTCGCGTCGTGGTTGTCGCGCCGCCGGACCAGCATGAGCGGTTGCGGCACATGAGCGGTCTGATCACCGACGAGCTCAACGTCAAGGCGCTCGAGCTCGCGGCCAACGAGGCCGAGCTGGTGACCTACAAGCTCATGCCCGACAACCGCACGCTCGGCAAGAAGTTTGGCGGGTTGTTCCCGAAAGTTCGGGCTGCCCTTGCCGCGACCGATGCCAGTGCCGCGGTCGCCACGCTGCGCTCGGGAGCGCCAGTGGCGCTCGAGGCCGATGGGCAGACTGTGGAGCTCCTGGCCGCCGACGTGATCATCACGCCCCAACCCAAGGCAGGCTTCGCGGTCAGGGCCGAGGGCGAGTACGTCGTCGCGCTCGACACGGCCATCACGCCCGAGCTGCGGGCCGAAGGCCTGGCGCGCGAGTTCGTTCGACGCGTGCAGGATCTGCGCAAGACGGCCGGGTTCGAGATCTCGGATCGGATTCAGATCGCGTACACGGCCAGCGCCGACCTTGCGGCCGCAGCCGTTACACACGCGGGGTATATCCGGGCCGAGACCCTGGCGGTGGGCCTTGCCGCCGGCCCTGCGCCCGAGGGCGCGGCAGTGGCCGAAGACGACTTCGACGGCGAGACGCTCAGCGTG
>DKKP01000051.1 GCA_002455335.1 Anaerolineales bacterium UBA6663
CCTCGGTCGGCGGGGCCGGGGTTGCTGTCGACGCCAGGGTGGGGACCGATGTCGGCGGCGCGAGGGTCGGCGACGTCGTCGGCGAAAGCGTCGGCGACAGAGCGGCAACCGGCATCACGCCAAGGCGTTGCGCGCGATCCGGCACCGGCGCCAGGCCAAAAGTGCAGGCCGACTGGGCGGCCACACAGGCGACGAGCGCCAACCGCCAGGACGCCCGGCGCCCTGGTCTGCCTCGCTCACAGCAGGCGTGCATGCCTTGCCCACGCTCTCCGCTCGCCACGCGCGCGTCAATGGCGCGCTCTCGCCAACGCCGCTCTTCGCTCTTCACCCGTCGCTCTCCCACTCCACTCTCTCCCGCTCCGGCGCTCCACGCCCTACGCTGCACGCTCCGTCGCAATCGGCAACCAGAACGAAAACGTCGTGCCCTGCCCCGGGGTCGACGCGACAGTGATCTCGCCGCCGTGCGCTCGGACGATCTGCTCCACGATCGTCAGGCCGAGCCCCGAGCCCTCGACAGGCCGTCCGCCCGAGCGACGCGCGCGGAAGAGCTTCTCGAAGACGTACGGCAGATCATCGGCCGGAATACCCTCGCCGGTGTCGGCGATCGTGCAGATCACGCGTCCCGGCTCGGCCCGGGCGCCGACCGTCACGGCGCCGCCGCTCGGCGTGTATTTCAACGCATTGTCGAGCAGATTCAGCACGGCCTGTTTGACGCGCGCCCGATCGGCGTTCAACCGCGGCAGGCCGGGCGTGAGGTTCAGGCTGAGCGCCAGGCCGCGCGCCTCGGCCAGGTCGCCGACCTGGAGCACCGCATCCTCGAGCACGGCGGCCAGGCTGAGCGGCCCGTNNGCCCTCGAGCTGAAACGACGGCGTCTCGAGACGCGCCAGCGTGAGCAGGTTGTCGACCAGCTGCGTTAACCGCTTGCCCTCGTCGCTGATGATGCGCACCGAGGCCTGCCAGCCCGCACGGTCGTCGGGCGATTGGCCAAGCTTGGCGGCATGGCCCTGGATCACGGTCAACGGCGTCTTCAATTCGTGGCTGACGTTTTGGATGAAGTTGCGATAGAACGCCTGCTGCCGCCCCGCCGCCGATAAATCCTCGAGGAGCACGAGCGTGGCGGTCCGATCCAGCCGGATCGCGCGCACCTGATACGCCTGCCCTTCGACGGCCGGGATCGTGCGCACGATGTTCCTGCCCGTGCCCACCGACTCGCGCACCAACGCCGCAAGCTCGGCGCTCTCGTGCCACGGTTCGGCGTGCAGATTGAACGTCGACGCCCCGGAACCGGTGTACACCAGAGCCGGATAGGGCAGCCCATCCACAAGCGCCCGACGCTCCGCCGCCGCGTGCCGCGCCTGGAACCACCCGACCAGCCCGCCGGCCACTACGACCAGAGCGAGCACACCGGCGACGAATTCTGGTATCCCAAAGAAGATGATGTGATCGAACATGGTTCACGAGAGACAACGGATGGCAGAACATGGCCAGGCGCCGACGAAGTCGGCGATCCGCTGCCTCCCTCACTCCCCGTCGAACTTGTATCCCACCCCGCGCACATTCACGATATAACGCGGATCGCGCGGATCGGGCTCGAGCTTCTGGCGCAGCGCCCAGATGTGCTTCTCGAGAGTCTTGGTCTCGATGTCGCTGTCGCCCGGGATGTCGAAGACCGCCTCGAGCAGCGCTATCCGCCCGATCGGGCGGCCGGCATTGTTGACCAGATAGGCCAGCAGGTCGAACTCGCGCGGCGTCAACTCGACGGCGACCCAGGCCTCGTCGCGTCGTACGACAACCGAACGCCGGGCGGTGTCGATCCGCAGATAGCCCGCGAACTCCTGCTGCGGGCGCGGCAAGCGAGCCTTGACGCGCGCCAGCAGCTCGCGGACGTCGAAGGGCTTGGCCATATAGTCGCTCGCGCCGAGGCTGAAGCCCAACTCAAGATCGCTGACGCTATCGCGCACCGTCAGAAAGATCACGGGCACCGAGTCGCCGGCATCGCGGATCTTGCGACACACGGCCAGACCGTTCGGCTCGGGCATCTCGATGTCGAGCACGATCAGCGCCGGGTGCTCGGTCTCCCAGGCATAAAGCGCCTCGGCGCCGTCGGCGGCGACGATCACGGTGTAGCCCTCGCGCTCGAGGGCCGGCTGGATGAACGCCGTGATGTTGGGGTTGTCGTCTGCGATCAGGATCTTGTGGGCCACATCGGCCTCCCTCTCAACGCGCGGATTATAGGCCCGATAGCTCAGCGATAGGGTTCGAGCAAGGTCGCGAAAGTCTGTCCCGGATGGCTCGTCAGCTCGGGGTAGGCCTCCGGGCTCGAATACGGGTACAGGCTGGGCAGCGCGAACGGCGCCGGGTCAGCGAACAACACGGCGCGCTCGTTGCGCGTGTAGCCGCCGACCGCGAAGGCGTAGCCAAGCTCGGGCAGGATCGTGAGTGCCTTGGCCGACACAGCGTCGAAGGGATAGCACAGGCCATGCACGGTGTGCCCGGTTTCAGCCTCGATAGTCTCCTTTGACAGTCGGGCATCGCGCCAAAGCTCTTCAGCAGTCAGGTCGTTGTAATTGATGTGCCATTGCGTGTGGCTTTCGGGCGAGATCACGCCCTCGTCGGCCCAGGCCTTGAGCGTCGGCCAGCAGGCGTGCTCGCCGTCGCATTCCGCGACCGTGCGGCTCGCCAGGATGAAGAACAGCCCGTGCTGGCCGCGTTCGCGCAGCGCCGGGACGATGACCTCGGCATAGTCGTCGAAGTGGCTTTGCGCCACATCGAAGCGCAACACCACGCTGCGCGCCGGCGCCGGCACCTCGCCGCTCAGGTGGGCCGTGAACTCGGCGCCGGTCAGCGTGCGATATCCGTTTGCCGCGAGCCAGTCGAGCTGCGCGAGAAACCACTCGGTGCGCATCTGGGTCAGTTCGCCCATGGCATAGGTGCTGTAGTGGTACTCGATCACGGGCACGCGTTCGGCAACGGGTTCTGGGCTGGGCGTCGGGCGAATGGCGGTCGGCCCCTCGACTGCGACGGATCGAGTCGGCGTGGCCGTGAGCTCGACGGACGCCGGCTGAAGATTCGCGGACTGCGCCCTGGGGGCCGCTGTGGCCGATGCTCCGTTGGGCGCCTCGACGCGGGCTGTCGGCGTAGGCGCGCTGACCGGCGTAGGCGCAGTAGTGCCGGAAGCGCATCCGGCCAGGGCCACCGCCAGAAGGACATGGATGTGCGTGCGCCTCATCGCGTTCATGGCTGCCCATCCTCCCAGAACGCGGCCGAGGTCAGGCCCGGGTCGTCGACCGGGGCGCCGTCGCACAGGCGGAAGACCCGCAGGCCGTCCGCGCGCGTTTCGAGCGCCAGCAGCCCGAGGTCGGGCCGGAACCGCCAGTCCGCCACATCGTCGGCGGCGGAGGGAGTCGACCAGGTGCGTGAACCGCCGGCGGAGCCAAAGGCATGCAGCTCGCCTTGCCCATCCAGGGCGAGCAAAAGCTCACCCGCGGGTGACCACGCCAGCGCGCGCGCCCGGGGCAGGCTCCAGTAGGCAGTCCGGCTCATCGTCTCGGCCTCGACCACAAGGATGCCGCTCGTTAGCGTGAAGGCGAGGTGCGTGGCTGCCGGCGAAGGCGCGACGTCGATCAATCGCCCACGGCCGATGGCCGGTTCGGATTCGGGGGATGCGGCTGGATGTGGGCCAAAGGCCCCGGCGATGAGCACGGCCAAAAACAATACGGTGCTGAGCAGTTGTTTGACGAACATGACGACCTCGAGCCTGGTTTGATACAGTCTCGAGGCCGCGAGTTACGCCGAGATCCAGTCACGGTCACCGTTGGGTTACCGTGACAACGATTGTCGCAACAGGGCGCCGGGGCCCTCAGCGGACCCCGGCACATTGGGCCAAGTCGACCCGTAAGCCGCGTTCTGTTTTAGGCGATCATCTCTCTGGGCCGGCCATTGCTGGACGGCTCTAGCAGCCTACCCGGGGCTCAAACGCTGCGAGCCGCAGCTCACCCCTGCTTGGCCTTGCTCCCGACGGGGGATACCTGGCCGCCCGCGTTACCACGGACGCCGGTNNCCGGAAGCAGCGCGAGCCACGCCGACGCTTCCCTATTTGGCCTTGCTCCAGATGGGGTTTGCCGTGCCGTTCGTGTTACCACGAACGCGGTGAGCTCTTACCTCACCGTTTCACCCTTGCCGCGGCTTGCGCCACGGCGTTACGCTTCTCTGTGGCCCTGTTCCTGCAGGTCACCCCGCACCGGGCGTTACCCGGCGTCGTGCTCTCTGGAGCGCGGACTTTCCTCGAACGCCGTTTCCGGCGCCCGCGATCACCCGGCCGACTTGGTCTCTTCATTATAAGGGACGAGCCCGGACCGCGGCATAGCTGCGGTCCGGGCTCCTCCCTTATGCAGCTTAGCGGGCGAGTGCGCGCGCCGCCTCGTCGACCGTGTCGAAGATCGGCAGGATGGTGTCGAGCAGCGTCAGGCGCAGCGCGGTGCGGGCCTGACGTCGGGCGGCGGCGAGGTTGAGCCCGCCGCCCGCCTGACGCAACGACTTCAAGCTGGCCACAAGCACCGAAAGACCTGAGGAATCAAGGAAGCTGACGCCGCTCAGATCGAGCGTGACGAGGTTGACGTCGTGGCTGGCCAGTTCGACCAGATGCAGCCGCAATGTCTGACAGGTCTCGGCGTCGAAACGCCCGCTGACCTTGACGATCGCCTGTTGTGCCGTCCGTGGCTCGGTCACGATCTCCATACAACCACCCCACCTTCGCTAAGCGGCCTTGGCACCGACACTGGCCAGCCGACGCTCGAGGCGCCAGACGTTGCGGCCGGAGGCCAGACGCTCGTAGTGCAGCACGTCCATGACGGTGCGGATCACGGCCAGGCCATAACCGCCCTCGCGCGCGTGCTCGAGCGGGTTCTGCAAGGCCGTGGCGCGCGTCAGCATGAGCGCGTCGAACACAGCCCCGCCGCGATCCACAGTCTCGATGGTCACCCGATCGGCGGCAAGCGTCAAAAGCCCAAAAATCAGGCCCTGTGTCGTCTCGCCGTACGCGTGTCGGACGATGTTCGTCAGATGCTCGACAAGTGCCAGCGCAATCTCATGCAGCCAGGTCTCGCCGACCTTCCCGGCCCAGGGCGCGAGCAACTCCATCAGCAGCCCCTGTATGCGCTCGACTTCACCGTACCGCGCCGGGATGACGAACGGGCGAACCGAGGGCGACGCATCGACGGGCTGGCGCGGCAGTCGGCGCAAGACGAGCAGCGCCATGTCGTCGCGCATCGGCTCATCACCGCGATGCGCATCGACGGCCTGCAGCAGCATCTGGAGGATGACGTCAGCCGAGGCCGTGTTTGCGGCGAGGAGCGCATCCTCAAGGCCCTGCCAGCCGAACAATCGGCCGNNGTACCAGCCGAACAATCGGCCGGCCGCGTCCTCGGCTTCGGTGATCCCGTCGCTGTACAGGATGAGCACATCGCCGGGCAGGAAGTCGAGCACCTGCTCGGTCAACGCGGCCTCCGGCGCAAGGCCCAACGGCAGGTTTGTGCTGCCGATCTCGGCCGACGCACGCTCGCGGCTCTGCCAGAACAGGGCCGGTGTGTGACCGGCGCTGGCCAACGCCAGCCGGCCCGTGGCGGGCTCGAGCACGACGAGCGTCGCCGTGGCGAACGTCGAGAGCCGCTCGAGATCGCCCAAGAGCGCCCGGTTCGTACGCGCCAGCGCCCCGCCTGCCGCGGGCAACGCCAGCACCTGGCCGCGCAACTCGGCGCGCACAAGTGAGTTGAGCAGCGCCGCCGGCATCCCCTTGCCAGCCACGTCGCCCATCATG
This sequence comes from Anaerolineales bacterium UBA6663, assembly GCA_002455335.1. Lineage (GTDB taxonomy): Bacteria > Chloroflexota > Anaerolineae > Anaerolineales > UBA6663 > UBA6663. Next base: position 5,817 of record DKKP01000051.1, read on the forward strand.
ATCCCGAATTGCCCATCGGCGCAGGCGACGACGTCGTAGAAGTCGCCGCCGACCTGCGCGGCCGGAACCACAAGCCCGGCGATCTCACACCCGGTCGGCTGCGGTAGTTGACGCGGCAGCAGGCTGGCCTGGATCTGGGCCGCGATCTCGAGTTCCTGCTGCAGACGGGCGTTGGAAGAGAGCCGGCGCTGCAACGCGATCGAATCGACAAGCGATCCCACCTGCCCGGCGAGGTTCTCGATCAACTGCCGCTCTCGCGCAAAGAAGGCGCCTGACTCCGGCCCGACCAGGCCAAAAGCCACCTCACCGCCCGTGTCGAGCGGCACGCGCACAGCAAGCACAGGTGGCGCGTGATCGTTGCGCAACACGACGCCGTCGCTCAACGCCAGCAGCTCGAGCCAGTCGTTGAGCTCTTCCTCGGACAGTTGGCGCGCGGCATGCCGCACATAGGCCGCGCCCGAACGGACGACAACGAAGGCGTTCGCGCAGCGGAAGGTGTCCTGCATGAGGTCGCCCAACCGTTCGGCCACCACGGCCACCGAGCTGTTGAGCGTCCCAAGCTTGAGCGCCTCATAAAGGAAGGCGATCTGGTTCCAGGCGGTCAGTACTTCGTCGGTCAGGCCGCCGGCGACCCGGCGCTCGCCAAAGGCCGACGCGATCAAGCGGATGACCTCGCGCTCGGCTGCACTGAGATCGCGCGGCGAGGCGACGCCTTCGATGCCCAACCAGCCCAGGCGGTCCGCATCGTAGCTGACAAGCACGGCGTCTGGCCCGTCGGGCAGCCCGGCCTGCAGCGGGATCCAGCGCGCCGGCCGCCCCGTCAGCCGCGTGAAGAGTTGATAGCCCACCCAACGAAAGGGCTCCGGCGGGATGCG
>DKKP01000216.1 GCA_002455335.1 Anaerolineales bacterium UBA6663
CGCCGTTTGCGCCAGCTGCCGTTGCAGCCGCACCTCGCCGCGACTCTCGCGCAGCCAGCCGCGCAACCGCGGCCACTCGCGCAGCAGCGCCTCATGCGAGACCTCGACCGTCGGGCCGCGCGTGGCCGCGTCGCGGTCGAAAGCCAGCAGCCGCGAACGGCCGAAGGAGTCAAGGACCTGCTTGAGGGGCGGTTGCTCCGTTTCCTTCCGGGTGTGGGGTTGGAGGAATTGCATCGAGCGCCTCCAGTTCGGCCCTGAGAACGCGTCGGCGCGTGTCTTCGACGCCTTCGCCGAGGGTCACCAAGCGCAAGAACATCTGGCGGGTCGCCGCCTGCCCGGCTGCATCCAGCGTCGCATAGACCTCGTCCGCGCGCCGGGCCAGCGCGCCGGATACGCCGCCCACATCGTGATAGGCCTGCAGTGTGAGCATGCGGTCGGTTCGATGATCGAAGGTCTCGGTCAGGGAGTATTGCAGCATCGGCAACGCGCCGGGCTCCTCGCTGACGTCGGCCACGATCGCGGCCAGCAGGTCGTCTTCGACTTTGACCCCGACCCGGGCCGCCGGCCCGACCACGGCCCGGCCGAGTTCCTCAGCCGACAACGGCAGGACCAGCTCCATCCGCTGACGCATCAACTCGCCAAAGACCGGATACTGCAACGGCCGGTCGGTGAAGTCGGCGCGCAGCGTGAGGATGACGCGCACCCGACTGGCCGGGTCCGTGACCGCCGAACAAAGCAGATCCAGAAACTGAACCCGCTCCTGCTCGCTTGTCTCGAGCGTGAAGAGCTCCTCGAACTGGTCGATCAACAACAGCAGGTCGCCCTCCGCTTTGCCGAGGACGGCATCCGCCGCCCAGAGCAAGCCGCGGCCGTTCGTCTGAAGTTGCTCGTACAGGAACGCCGGCGGCCGCGAGGCCACGCTCAAGAGCGCCGTCTCCAGGCTACGCAGGGCGTGCTCACCGGGCGTCAGCAGCACGATGAACCATCGGTCAGACCCGGGCACGGCACCCTGGCGCAACGCCGGGACCAGGCCGGCGCGCATGACCGACGACTTGCCGCACCCGCTCGGCCCGACAATCGTCAGCAATCGCTGCAGCGGTTCGCCGGGCGTCAGGCGGCCGAGAAGACGCCGTACGAGGGCGTCGCGGCCAAAGAAGTCGGCGGCGTCCGCCTCTTCGAAGGGACGAAGGCCCTTGTAGGGGTTGATCGGCTCGCTGGCCTCGGCCGCGACATCCCGTTCGATCCCCAGCAGTGCATCCCGCAGCTCGGCGACCAGGGACTGCGCGTCCGCATAGCGCGCCTCGGGCTCCTTGGCCGTCGCGCGCTGGATGACACGGTTCACGCCTTCGGGGACATGCTCGACATGCGGCAATGCCTCGTGCAGCTGCCGGATCGACATTTCGCCCGGCGGCGTGTCCACGAACGGATGTTGACCGAAAAGCATCTCGTAGATCAAGAGACCCAGGCTGTACAGGTCGGCGCGCGCCGAGGCCGGTTCGTGTCGGATCTGCTCCGGGGCGGAATAGGCCTCCGACGTCCACGACGTCGCGCCGGTTCCGCGGGCGCTGTCCACCGCGCGCGCGATCCCGAAGTCGGCCAGGTAGGCATTCCCGTCGTCGTCGAGCAGGATGTTGTCGGGCTTGAGATCGAGGTGCGCGACACCGTGCCGATGCGCGGTCGCAAGCGCCGCCGCGATCTGTTCCAGGATCGGCAGGGCCGCCATCGGTTCGAAGGCACCGTTGGCCAACAGGCTGCGCAAGCTGTGCGGCAGCCAGCGCATCACCAGATAGGCCCCACCCGGCTCACGCCAGTAGTCGAAGAGAGGCACGATGTGCGGATGTTCGAGCTGGGCGACGAGCCGGGCCTCGGCCTCGAACATCCGAATGAAATCAGGATGATTGGCATGTTCGGGCGCGATGACCTTGATCGCCACCTGGCGGTCGACGCCTGGCTGAAAAGCGCGATAGACGACGCCGAACGCGCCGGCGCCAACGCGCTCCGCGATCTGATAGCCGCGCAGCGGCCGCACCGGCGCGTCGTCGACGCCGGCTCCGTTCTTGACCCAACGCTCATAGGCCGCACGGGTTTGCGGAGAAGGGTCGACGCCGAGGTCAGCTTGGAGCGCGTCGACGCAGCGGCGAAATGTCAGAGCCGCGCCTGACGAATCGCCGCGATGGCCGTGCGCGACGATGAGGGCCCGGTACGCGGCTTCGGGCGTGTGGCCAAGCGCGATCCAGCGCTCACCCCACTCGAGGACGTCCTCCCAGCGCTGCACTGCGACCAGCTTGTCGAGCAGAAGCGACATCCACGCCTCGAACGACGCGCGCAGACGTTCGCGCTCAAGCACCACCCACTCGTCATAGAACCCCGGCAGGAGTTCGCCTTCGTATAGGCCGACGACCTGCATCAGATCTTCGGGTGTGGACAGCGGATTGGGTTTCGACAGGAGGGCCAGCGCGTCCAGTCGGTAGTTGGCGTTCTCCGAAAACGTCAGGGTGAGGTCATCGGCCCACAACGGGTCAGCGTTTCCCAGGGCCTTGCGCAGACGCCACAGGGTGTGGCGCAGATACCCCTTGGCGCTCGACTCGTCGGCCTCCGGCCAGAGCAGGCCAGCCAGTTGCTCGCGACGATGCGCTTTGCCGGGCGATAGCGCCAGGTAAGCCAGGAGGGACTGTGCCGCTCGAAGGGGAAGGTCTACCGACTGACCGTCAACGCTAATCGCGAACCGCCCGAGTAACAGGATCTTTAACATCAAAATCCTCCAACTCTATTGGGAGCGGGTCGATCATTCACCGGCCGGTTAGGTCGTTGACCACCAGGATATACCTGACTTCCTTCCAGTTCAATAGCCGACCGGATACACGCTCAGGACACGGCGAATCCCCGCATGGAAAACACTACTGATTCTGCATTACTGACGTCTTGTCAATGCCTGCGCTGAACACACGCGCGGCAATCGATCGCGACACCGCCGCCGTCTACCCTGCACACATGCCAGGCACGGAGGCCGAGTCCACTGCGCCGCGGATCCGGGGCGCCGCATCAAACCCGGCGATGATGGCTAGCCCAGTGTCCCGTTCATCCGAGACGCTTACTCCGACCGACAGGCTGTCGAAGAACGACAGCCCGTTCATCACCTCGCGTTGCGATGACCGAATTGGGTTCATCGCCATCCAAGCAAGGAGGTCGACATGAAACACACTTTGATCACACTGTTGGGCGTTGGCGGCCTGCTGGCGATCGCGGCCCTCGCGATGGCCCAGGACAACCTTCCGCCGGTCTACGACTTGACAGGCGCCATGCTAACGGCGGTCGTGCCCCAACCGACGCCGGCCCCGACGAGCTTCCCCCTCGTGTATGACTCGACCGGCGCCCGGGAAGCAGCCATCGCAAACGGGCAGGCGCAGACCAGCGACTCCCAGTCGCTGTCGGAGGTGAGTCTGTATGAGCGCTTGGCACAGCAAGCTGAGACTTCGAGCGCCAGTTCCGTCGTTGTCGCACCGGCTTCGCTGGAGGAGGCCCGACGCCTGGCCGAGGCTGCTGAAAGCGCTTCGCCTTCGCTTCCGTTGGTCTATGACTCAACCGGCGTGATGTTGACGGCCATCGTGCCAGCTGAGTCCATCACCGCGCCGGTCGCCGAGACCGCGGCTGTCGCTCAGCCGGGGCTTGATCCAGCCCCGCTCATGGTCGTGTCCGGCGTGATTGTTCTGCTGATCGGGATCGTCATCGGTGTGCGGGCGCTGACCCATCGTCCGACGCATGTGCACCATGGGCCGCGCCACGTCTAGCCTGTCTCACCCCGATCAGGCGAGGTGAACGAGCGGCTGTCGACGGACGGGGTGCACTGAGGACCGGTGCACCCCGTTCTCCACTCCACAGGCTGTAGCTGCCGCCAACAGCCTGTCTGCGAGGCGGCAGCTCGATCTTCATCGCACGATAGATCAACCGGCGACGGAACTGTATGCCACAGTGTCGGGCGTTCCTAATTGACCGGAAGTTTAGGCCATCTACGCCCGACCTGAACCACAGACGCTTAGCCTGGGCCGCAAAGGAGTTCAACATGGCCCAGGTTTCATCATCAACAACGACCAAATCCGTCATTGGCATCTCGCTGCTTGTCGGTTTTCTGGTCGCCTTTTTCCCAAATCTCACGGGGCTCGACCTCCATCAGATCGGCGGCAGTGTGCTGGGCGCATTGGCCGTCTACCACGGCTGGGTCCATCGACGCTGGATCGCGTCGATCGCGAGTCGCCTCGGCGAAGCCACGGCGGTCCGTGGGCAGTTATTCTGGCTGCTCGATGCGGCGCTGGCGGCCGGGTTCATTGCCATCGTCGGCACCGGCCTCCTGATCTCGACCTGGGTCGGCTACGCCGGTGCCTACCTTGATCTGTTGATCGACGTCCATGTGATCGGCTCGTTGCTGACCCTGGCCCTCGTCCTGGTCAAAGTCGCCACGCATTGGCGCTGGTTCGTCCGGTGGACTGTTCGCGATGCGGACAGCCGGCCCCTGACGACGTCCCCTGCCCGGGCCGCCGCCAACGGCCCGTCGCGCCGCGCGTTTCTTGGCCTCATGGGGACGGTCGGCCTCGCCGCCGTGGCGGCAGGTCTGTCGGGCCTGAACCGCTTCAGCCAGCAGGCCGTCGCGCAGACAAGTGGGGCAATCGCCGACACGGCCGCTTCCCCGGCGGCCGCCGGCACGGCCACGCCCGCAGCAGCCGCAGCGACTGCGGCTTCGACCACAACGACCGAGACGGCGGCGGCCACGTCGGAGGCGACGGCTACAGCGACTACGACCGCGACAGCTACAGCCACCTCAACGGCCCAGACGGCAGCCAGCGCGGTCACCGCCTGTCGGGTCCGCTGTAACCGAGGGTGCAGCTACCCCGGCCACTGTCGCAAGTATGCCGACGCCAATGGCAATGTNNCGAAGCGTTTGTCGCTGCTTTCTGTGCCGGACCCGCCGCTGCCAGAGTGCGCGGCGGGTCCCGATTCCCGGGCGGAGGTCAATACGCGTTCGGAACCAAGGCCGATTGAGTTCGCCCTACAGGGAGCTGCCGTCCGGGCTCCCCGCCGTGTGTGCCGGGCCTCCTGAACCTGCGCGCAGAACGTCACTGGCAATATCACCAGAATGGGCCATGATAGAGCACCTGGCGCTGTATTGCACCATCGTGGGCAGCGACCGCACCGTTCAGGAGGCCATCGTATGAGTGATACCCCTACCCGCGTGTTGATCATGGGCGCCGCCGGGCGAGATTTCCATAACTTCAACACGGTCTTTCGCGAGAACCCGAGATTCACAGTCGTGGCGTTCACGGCGACGCAGATTCCGAACATCGAGGGCCGGGTATATCCGGCCGAGTTGGCCGGGCCGCTGTACCCATCCGGGATCCCGATCTACGCCGAACGCGAGCTCGAACGCCTGATCCGCGACGAGCGCATCGACGAAGTGGTCTTTTCCTACAGCGACGTCCCGCATAGCACGGTCATGCACCAGGCATCGCGTGTCCTGGCGGCCGGCGCCGATTTCAAACTCCTGGGGCCGGCGAGCACACAACTGCTCTCGAAGAAGCCCGTGGTCTCGATCGGCGCTGTCCGAACCGGCGCCGGCAAGTCGCAGACGACGCGCGCCGTCGCGGCCGCGCTGCAGGCCCAGGGGTTGCGCGTGGCCGCCGTCCGACATCCGATGCCCTACGGCAACCTCGTGGCGCAGACCGCCCAGCGCTTTGGCGACTACGACGACCTCGACGAGTACGAGTGCACCATCGAAGAGCGCGAGGAGTATGAACCGCATATCGACAAGGGCATCGTCGTATTCGCGGGCGTCGACTACGCGCGGGTGCTGACGCTGGCCGAAGCCGAAGCCGATGTGGTGTTGTGGGACGGTGGCAACAACGACCTGCCCTTCTTCAAAAGCGATTTGCACATCGTGGTCGTCGACCCGCATCGCCCGGGCCATGAAGCGCTCTACCACCCCGGTGAGGCCAACGTGCGCATGGCCGACGTGATCGTGATCAACAAAGTCGACACGGCCGATCGCGAAGGGGTGTTTGCCGTTCGGCGCGCGCTCGAGACGCTCAACCCACAAGCCAGCGTGATCGAGGCCGCCTCGCCGATCACGGTCGACGACCCGGCCGCGGTGCGCGGCAAACGCGTGCTCGTGATCGAAGATGGCCCGACGCTCACTCACGGCGAGATGGCCTACGGCGCAGGCTGGATGGCCGCGCGTCGGTTCGGGGCCGCCGAGATCGTCGACCCGCGGCCCTATGCGGTCGGCAGCATCGCCGAGACTTACAAGAAGTACCCCACCACCGGCGCCGTGCTCCCGGCGATGGGCTATGGCGATGCCCAGGTCCAGGAGCTCGAGGCCACGATCCGGGCCACGCCGGCCGATCTGGTGCTGGTCGGCACCCCGATCGACCTGCGCCGCGTGCTCAAGCTCGACCGCCCGGCCCAACGTGTGCGTTACGATCTGCAAGAGATCGGCCACCCGACGCTGGCTGAAGTGCTGGCGGAAAGGCTTGTGACCCGCAAGGCTTAGGGCGTACTGAAATGGAACGTGGTGCGTGGTGCGATTGCGCATCACGCACCACCCATCACACTCTTCGCATCACGCTATAAGCTTCAGGCGCCACGCTCTCCGCGCCACGCACTACGCCCCGCGTATCGCGCACAACAACGCCATGACCTCGTCGTCGGAGATCTGCTCGAAGTCGGCATACCAGGCGCCGACCGAGTGGAAGTCTTCAGGCTGCAATGGGCAGATGAACGCGTCGGCAAGGGCCGCCAGATGTGCGGCGATATCCGCAGCGCAGACAGGCGCCGCAACGGTGATGCGGCCAACGGCGACCCGGCGCAACGTCTGGATGGCCGCCTTGACCGTGGCTCCCGTGGCGATCCCGTCATCGATCACCAACACGGGACGATCAGCGAGCGCCAGGGCCGGCAGCGCACCGCGATAAAGCGCCTCGCGCTCGGCGACGGCTGTGTGTGCATGCCTCACAAGCGCTTCAAGCTCGCGCGGCGAGAGCCCGAAGTGACAGGCCGTGACCTCGTCGATCACGACGCTGCCGGCAGGCCCGACCGCGCCGATCGCCAGCTCAGGCTGGGACGGATGCGCTACCTTTCGCACGACAATGACATCGAGCGGCAGCGAAAGCCGGCGCGCCACCTCGGCCGCGACGACCACGCCGCCCCGCGGCAGGCCGAGGACCACAGTTCCGGGCTCGACAGGTGCCGGGATCACCCGGGCCAGAGCCCGCCCGGCATCGATCCGATGGAGATACACGGGGAGGTCGCGATGACGTACAGGCATGGCGTTCACCTGTCGATCAGGTGGCGGCGGGCCGTCTGACCGGCGCGACGTTGTGTGGAAGAGACGCCGAGCGTCGGCGACGCTCAGGACGATTCGAGCGCAGGCAGGGCCGTCGGCGATGCGGCGCGAAACAGCTCCCAATCCGCGGGTGTATCCAGGTCGAGCTGCAGCCCCGGGCGTTCGATGATGCGCGGCTGGATCCCGCGCGCCGTGAGTTGGGCCAGATGCCGCGCAAAGCTCCCCTGACCAAACGAGACGTCGAGCAACGTCGCCGGCCGCACGAAAACCCCGTTCGTGCCCTCGTGATGCCGATCGGGCGCGATCGAAGCCGCGACATCTTCTCCTGCCGGCGCGATCAGGGCCGTCACATCCTCACGGGTCAGTTGCGGCAGATCAGCCGGGAGCACAAGCACGCCGCTGGCCCCAAACGACTGTGCGACGCTGATCGCCCGGCGCAACGCGGCATTCAACTCAGGCTGCCCCGACTCGGAGACGGTGTTCGCCTGGTACAAACGCGCCAGCGACAACACAGCCGGGTCACGGCTGACCACCAGGGTCCGTGTCACGGTCGGGCTCTGTTGCAGAATCGCCAGGGTCTGCGAGAGCACAGCCCGGCTGAGCGCCACGCGTTGGCCAGGTTCAAGCACCGGGGCCAGGCGGCTTTTGGCCAATCCGAAAGGTTTGACCGGGACGATCGCCCAGAGTGTCATGTCAGCAGGAGTGTAGCACGTGCTCGAGCGCACATCGGCTCGAATATCGCAGCCACGGCTTCAAACGCCGGCCGAAGCCAGTACGCGGCGCGCCAGCGCGGCGCGGTCGGCGTCGGTGCGCATCACGCTCTCGGCGACGATCGCGCGCAGGCCAAGGGCTTCGATCTCGGGCGCCAGGGCCGCATCGAGCGTGTCGATCAACAGCATATCCACCAGGCCGACATAGGCGCGCGCGATGCCGAGCGCCGAAACATCATGGCCAAGCTCGCCCAACAACTTCGCCGCCGGCCCCTTGAGCGCCCGGCCGCCAACGATCGGGCTGACCGCGATCGTCGGCCGCGCCTGCACGGCGTCGCGGATCCCGTTGACGGTCAGGATCGGTCCGATGCTCAAAAACGGATTCGACGGGCAGATGACGATCAGGTCGGCCCGAGCGAGGGCATCGCGCACCGCGGCCGACGGCCGGGCTGCTTCGGCCCCCGCGAACCGAATCGCGCGCGCCCGCGGCGCACAGCGCTGCGCGACGAAGTAGTCTTGAAAGGCGAGTTCGCCGACCTCGGTGTCGACGCGCGTGCGCACCGGGTCGTCGCTCATCGGAAGCAACGCCGGCTTGATACCGAGCGCTGCGGCAAGCCCGCGCGTGACTTCGGTCAGGGTCTCGCCGGCGCGCAGGCGCTGCGTGCGCAGGACATGCGTCGCCAGGTCGCGATCGCCAAGGTTGAACCAATCAGGGCCCCCAAAGGCGCGCACCGACTCCATGAAGCGCCAGCCCTCATCGGCGCGGCCCCAGCCGGTATCCGGGTTGGCGACGCCGGCGAGCGCGTAAAGGACTGTGTCGAGGTCAGGCGAGATCGACAGCCCGAGGTGCTCGAAGTCGTCGCCGGTGTTGACCACGATCGTGAGTTGCTCGGGTCGCAACACCTGCGCCAGACCATGAGCGAGTTTTGCGCCGCCGACGCCGCCGGCGAGCGCGACAACGGATATGGATGAAGACATAGTCTGCCTCAGTCGTTGATCCAGAGGGTTCGTGTCGCCACGGGCGCGCGCTGTGCCGGACGGCCGGGCCCGGCCGGCCAGCCAAGCGTGAGCAAGGCCTGCGGCTGCCAATCCGTGGGCAGCCCGAGTGTCGCGTTGACGACCGCGGGGCAGAAGAGCGGCGCACACATCCAGCTCACGCCCAGGCCGCGATCGGTTGCCGCGAGCAACAGGTTCTGGATCGCTGCCGCGACGCCATGCAACGCCAGGTCGCGTTCGGCCGCAGCGCGCGCCGGATCCGGATACGCATCCATGTCGATCAGCGAATATGCGACCAGGATCGCGACCGGGGCGGTCGAGATGCGCTGTCGCGATCGAGCGACATCCGCCGCAATGATCTCGGGCCGATCGCCGTCCGCAGTGCGATCAGCGGCCAGCTGCTGCGCCATGGCGTCGGCCAGACGTGTTCGGGCGCCGGCGCCGAGCACGGCGAACCGCCAGGGTTGCCGGTTGTGCGCCGAGGGCGCCCAGGCCGCTGCCTCGAGCAACTCGGTGACCAGGGTCGGCGGCACAGGCTCGGCCGTGTAGGCCCGGATCGAACGTCGCTGGCGGATGACAGCGGCGAGCGACGGCATGGGCTCAGCGATTGGTCTGAACGCGCGTGGGTTTGATCCGATACGTCACGCGCGTCTCGCCGCGATAGAAGGGATAGGGCTTATCGAGGTACTTCTGGCTAAGCGAGTCGATCATGGCCCGACCATCGGCCTCGTCTTCGGCAACAACCGCGCCCTTGATCTGCAGATAGCGATACGGATCGTGCGGGTCGCTGATCGCAACCGCGACAACCGGGTGGCGGCGCAAGACGTTGTCTTTGACACGGCCACGCGCCGTGTTGACGATCAAGTGCTCGCCATCCCAATCAAACCAGACAGGCGTCACCTGCGGCGTGCCATCGTTGAGCGTCAGTGCCAGATGTGCAAAGGCGCGCTTCTCGCGCGTCAGGAGGTCGGCCAGTTCGGCCGGGATCGCTGTCGTCATCGTCATCCCTTTCGTTAGCGGAAGAAATCCTGGGCTTTCGGGCGGAAGAGCTCTTGCGCGGTCCCTTCGCGCAATGCGTAGGGCAACCCGCGGACGTGCACGATGGGGCGACCCTCGTCGGCCTGCCCCATCACGATCGACGCGGCCGCGGCCACCTCGTCAGCAAGGCCCACTTGCGTGATCTGAAGCACATGCTCGAAGAGGTCGGGCTTGCCGCGCAGGTCGAGCAACGCGGGCACGCCCGCGGCCCCGATCGCCACACCCAGCGTGCCCATCCGCCAGGCACGGCCATGCGAGTCGTTGATGATCACGCCGATGTTGGCGCGATACGCGGCGCCCAACGCCGATCGGAGTTCGGCGCATGTGGCGTCAGGGTCGGCCGGCAAGCAAAGCAGCACCTCGTCACCGGGCTGCGCCTCGACGTTCGAGCGATCGACGCCGGCATTGGCGCAGACGAACCCGAGACGGTGTTCGACGATCAGCGTATTCGGATGAGCGCGCAACACCTCGCGCGACTCGCGCAACACGACTTCGACGAAGCGCGGATCCTTGAGCGTGATCTCGCCCAACTCGCGCGCGCGCGGCGATGGCGTGACCTCGGCCAGATGCACCATCCGGCCCTGGGCTTTCGAGACGATCTTCTGCGCGATCACAAGGACGTCGCCGTCCTCAAGCGCCAGGCCGGCCCGTTCAAGCCCGGCGCGGATCAGGGCAATCAGATCGTCGCCGGGCTTAACCAGCGGGATATCGGGCAGTGGTGTCAACGTGAGCATAGGTCTACACGACGCCACGATGCCTGAGTTCAAGCAGGGTTTGTGGCGCAACGCCGAAATCGCGCAGCAGCTCTGCCGTGTGCTCGCCAAGCATCGGCGGAGGCAATCGGTACTCGGCCGGGGAGTCGCTCAGCCGAACCGGGTTTGCCAACGAGTGCACGGGCCCGGCCGTCGGGTGTTCAAGCGTAACCTGATTGCCGCGCGCCAGGTAGTGCTCGTTGCCGAGCAACTCCTCCGGCGTGTTGATCGGCCCGCACGCGATCTCGGCCTCGCGCAGTCGAGCCAGCAAGGTCTCGGATGGCAGATCGGCCAAGCGCTCTTCGATAAGCTCAGCCAGGGCTTCGCGATTGGCCAGACGCGCAAGGTTCGTCTCGAACCGCGGGTCGGATTTGACCTCCTCAGCGAGGCCGACCACATCGCAAAATTCCGGCCATTGCCTGTCGGAGCCGACGGCGATGATCACGGCGCGATCCTGCGCATGAAAGACCTGATACGGTGCGATCCCCGGATGGACGTTTCCGATCGGCTGCGGCGGCAAACCGGTTGCAAAGAAATCGCCGGCCAGGATCGTCAGGTAGGCGGCCTGCGATTCGAGCAGGCTTGTGTCGACAAGCTGGCCAACACCGTTTGCCTCGCGCGCGCGCAGGGCGGCAAGCACGCCGATGACGGTGTACAGGCCGGCTGTCATATCGGCCAGGGGCACGGGATAGCGCATCGGCACAGTCTCGGGCGTGCCTGTGAGCGTCATCAATCCAGCTTCGCCCTGGGCGACGACGTCGTAGCCTGAACGGCCGGCGTAGGGGCCGGTCCGACCGTAGCCAGTCACCGATGCCACGATAAGCCGCGGATGGCGCGTATGCAGCGCCTCCCAGCTCAAGCCGGCGCGCTGCAGGCTCTCCTCGCGCGGGATGTTGATGACGAGCACATCGGCCGAGACAAGCAGCGACTGGAGAAGCGCGCGACCCTCTTCCTTAAGGATGTTCAGGGTCAGGCTACGCTTGTTGCGGTTGGTCGCCGCAAAGTAGGCGCTCTCACCGCTCGGAAGACGGGCGCCCCATCCGCGGGATTGATCGCCGACACCCGGTCTTTCGACCTTGACCACATCCGCGCCCAGATCACCCAGGAGCATGGCGGCGTATGGGCCGGCCAGCGCCTCGGTGATTTCAATGACCCGAATACCGTCTAGTACTCCCATCAGTGTTCCTCTCTTAGTCGAGGCTTACCGTGCTTCTTACTTGCTTCCAAGCCTGGGGCCTGAGTATTATACGCAACCCGTTCTAACCGGGATAGCGAACTGTTTTAGCTCGTTTGCACCGACAGGATCACAGGCACCGCCTCCCTCCTTGAAGAGCGGGGCGCCGGTC